>CANJQI010000116.1 GCA_947476215.1 Betaproteobacteria bacterium | reverse complement strand
CGGTTTCGGTGGTGACGATGCGTATCGGTTTGCTCGGATAAGTTGGCGCAGTAGTCCCTGCCTGGCCTGCCGCGTGCGTCGAGGAAAAACACAAAAAACATTTTATAATCAAACATATAATGATGCGCGGCGCGCGCTGGTCGCGGGCGTATCGCATGGCGTGGGGGCGCCTGGACATAACGCTATGCGCCGCGCACCGTGTCGATGATACGTGCAGCATCGGGCGCGCGGTTGCCACGCCATGCAACGTGACCGTCCGGCCGTATCAGCGCCATCGGCTGTTCATAGAGCAGTGCGGTTTCGGCATCCGCGATATGAGTTACGCACATCGGCAGTTTGCAGTGCGCGGCACTGGCGGCCAGTGCGTCGATATCGCCTTGCGGGGCCCCGGCGAAGCACAGCAGCGAGAAATCGCGACCGAACAGATCCAGCGTCGAACGTCCGTCCGGCAGCCACGCGTGCGGGGCGCGTGAGCCCGGGCGCGCGGTGGGCATATAGCGCGGCGTGTCCTCAGGCAATGGTGTGCCGTCCGCGATGCACACGGGAGACCCCTCATAAATGTAGCCGAGCTGCAGCCCCGAGGGTTCCCAATAGCTGGCGCGCATGGCGGCGGCGAAGTTCGCGCCGACCTCCTGCCTGACGCGGATGCCGTCCTCGGTTTCGTCGAGTATGCGCGCGCAGTCGGAAGGCGAAGTCAGCGCGCCGAGATTGCTGGTCGAGGCCGACGCATTGCGGCGCGCAACCGGCCGGCGCTCGATGTCGTAGGATTCGAGCAATCGCGGCCCGCCCCAACCTTCAACCATGGCCTGCAGTTTCCAGCCCAGATCGACGATATCGCACATGCCGGTGTTCATGCCCATGCCGCCGGTGGGGGACATGGTGTGAGCGGCGTCGCCGGCGATCAGCACGCGGCCGCGGCCAAACTGATCGGCGATCATCTCGCTGCGCCGCCACGGCAGCAGCGACAGCACTTCAAACGGTGCATCGTCGCGGCCGATTGCGCGCCTTACCCATGCCGCGGCATCGAACTGCTGAAGGTCCAGTTTTTCGGCAATACCCAGCAGCGTCAGCCGCCACAGTTCATTCCCGTCAATCGCGGTCCAGATGCCCCAGCTGCCGTCGGGGCCGATCAGGATATGGCGTTCGGCCTGTCCGTAGTGGCAATAACGCAGCAGGTCGGGCATGCGCACCAGCACGCTCACGGAATAGCTCAACTTCGGCTTGCCGTGCATTTCGATGCCCAGCGCGTCGCGCACCGAACCGTTGAAGCCGTCGCATCCGATCAGATAGGCGGCGCGTATCGTCAGCGTTTCACCGCTGACATGATCGGAGACTTCGGCATCCACGTGCGTGGGAAACTGCGTGAGGGCATTGAGTTTCCATTGGTAGTGCAGTGCAACCGATGGGTAGCTCTCGACTGCCTTCTGAAGTATCGGCGCCAGCCAGTGCTGCGGGCAGCGCTGTTTTTTCTCGGTCGAGAACTTAGGCGCTGGCATGTCGCGAAAGCACGGATGTTCGTCGATGTAAAGCGGCGGCTTGGCGAGGGCGGTGCATACGACACGTGACATTCTGAAGTCGTCCGGAAAGCCGGCGTTGCGCACCGCCTTGTCGATACCCCAACGGCGGAAATATTCCATGGTGCGTATCGCGATGTGGCCGATCTTCGGCTGTTCCACCGTACCATCGCCCTGGTCGATCTGCATGCAGCGCATGCCGCGCCATCCCAAGTCGAGCGCGAGGCCCAGTCCGACCGGACCGGCACCGACTATTAGTATGGGCGTTTCTATCGTGCGTTGAGATGGCATAGGGGGGGACGAATTTTATTGATGTTGTGAGAGATGTGGCTGCGTGGATACTACCCGCTTTATATAGCATGTAGGCGCGATCGGGGTCAATGCAACGCATGGCGATGGCGTCGTTGGGTGTCTTGCGGTTTCGTTGACACGTCAGCACTGCTGGATTACCGTGATCCCTGCTGTATATCGCTTAATGTTGACGTCTTTCGCCAAGCCGGTATGCGCAGCGATGATAACCATTTGTCACGAGAAGGAATGCGCATGAAATATCTGAGCCCAAGGTTCGTGTTGATCTTATCTTCTGTGTTGATTTGGACCACATCCGCGTACGCGCAAAGTTCCGCGCCCGCGGCTGGAAGCTATCCCGTCAAACCGGTGCGCGTGCTGTTGGGTTTCGCGCCCGGCGGGGCCACCGACATACTGGCGCGCATGCTGACGCAGAAACTCACGGAAAATGTCGGGCGTTCCTTTGTTGTTGAACATCACGCAGGCGCCGGCGGCACGCTGGCTTATGCGTTGGTCGCCAAGGCGGTGCCAGATGGATATGTGCTTGGCGGCGTCAGCAGCGGCTACTCGATCAGCCCGGCGGTATTCGCGAAACTTTCCTATGACCCGGTCAAGGATCTGATACCGATATCGCTGGTTTCCCAGTCACCCTATCTGGTGGTGGTTCATCCCTCAGTGCCGGTACACACGGTGAAAGCCCTGATCGCGCTTGCCAAGGCCAAGCCCGGCATGCTCAATGCGGCGTCGGCCGGCGTCGGCAGCACGCCCCACTTGGCGCTGGAATACTTCAAGAGCGTGGTCGGCGTGAACATCACCCATGTGCCCTACAAGGGAACAGGGCAGGGGCTCATCGACTTGACGGCCGGCCACGTGCACATGCTGTTCGGCAACGTCGTGTCGGTATCTCCCCACGTCAAGGCCGGCCGGTTGCGGGCGCTGGCCATTACCGCGCCCAAGCGCGCAAGCTCGCTGCCCCAGATCCCGACTTTTGCCGAGGCTGGCGTGCCCGAATATTCCATGACCACCTGGTTCGGCATGATGGCACCCGGCGGCACCCCACCGGCCATCATCAACATGCTACACGCCGAAATCGTCAAAGTGCTCAAAATGCGTGAGGTTCTGGAAAGGCTGGAGAACGACGGCGGCGAACCGGTAGGTAGCGCACCGGACGTTTTCATGAAGCAGATAGTCGCGGAAATCGAGCGCTGGCGGAAAATTACGCGGGATGCGGGGATGAAGCCGGAGTGATGTGGGTATGATTTCGGGATATATGTCTACGACGGGGTGCGGGAGACATTACAACTACTTTCGCGATTATGATCCGTCGATAGGCAGATACATTCAGTCGGACCCGATCGGGCTGCAGGGGGGGTAAATACCTATGCTTACGTGCGAGCATAATGGCTTTGCCTTTTTCCATGAAGTCAAAACGGTCCATCGTCTGGCCGATCACGACAAGAAAAGCGTTCTTATTCTCGTCATCCTCGAAGATCGGCTCCCGTCTATCGCCACGCGATGTCACGTGATAGATCGCACCTGGGAATTCAATGCGCAGGGGGGGCGGACAATTTGTGGATGTTGTGATGAAGCGTGGCAAAAGGCAAGGCCTGACCCTTTTGCCGCTCTTATGCCGCTGATTCGGAGTGCTACGCAATTTCGCAAATCACCTGTATGTGTTCACCGAAGAGCAGCGGTCATGGCCTGTGTCGCGACATCTTCGAGCCAGCCCAGGTCGAGCTCCTTGTGGGCCTCGCAGATAAACCAGGGTTCGCGCGAGTCGGGTTCTAGCATCACGCCGCGGTCGATGAGATTCCACGCAAAGCGGCGATAGAGCGAGCTGTTGGTGACGCGCCAGTCCCTGTAGTTGGTCGGCACGTGCGGCGTGAAATGGATGCCGAACATGGCGGGCGGTCCCGCGAATGCGTGCTCGATGCCGGCGGCGGTGAATACGCGCCCAAGCAGATCGCGTATCTGCGTGCCGACTCGATTGACCGTTTGCAGTGCATCGGTTTCGGTTAGTATTTTCAGCGTGGCGTGCGCCGCGCTCAGTGCGACCAGGTTGGCGGTGTATGTTCCTCCATGGACTACCCCGCCCGCATGCGAACCGACCACGTCCATCACGTCCGCCCGTCCGCCGAATGCCGCCACCGGATAGCCGTTACCCATCGCCTTGGCATAGGTCGTGAGGTCGGCGTGTATGCCGTAGAGTTCCTGCGCGCCGCCCTTCGCGACGCGAAAACCGGTCTTGACTTCATCGATCAGCAGCAGCGTCCCATGCCGGGTACAGGTGTCGCGCAGTGTTTTTAACCACGCGGGACTCGCCGCGATGCTGCCGCAGTTGCCGATGATAGGTTCGAGTACCACGCAGGCGAGCGTGTCGTGATGCGCGGCGAAAAGCCTTTCCAGCGCCTCGAAGTCGTTGAGCGGAATCAGGTCGACGAGTTCGCGTGTGCGATGGGGAATGCCGCCGCCGAAGGGAATGATGTTGGGTGCGGTACGGCCTTGCGGATTCCAGTTCTCAACGTCCGACTTCCACATCATTTCGTCGTACAGACCATGGAAGCCGCCCTCGACGATGGCAATGCGGTCGCGGCGCGTGTATCCGCGCGCGGTTCGAACCGCGCCCATGACAGCTTCTGTGCCCGAGTTGGCGAAGCGCATTTTGTCGATATTGGGGCACAGCGCCTTGATCTGTTTGACGACGGTTGCGTCCAGCGCGGTGGAGAATCCCGACAGCGTGCCGCGCTGCGTAATCTGTTCGACGACGGCGTTATCGACGCGCAGGTCGCGGTAGCCGAGGATGATGGGCCCATAGCCCAGCCGGAAATCGACAAACGTTTTTCCATCGCAGTCGGTGAAGCGACAGCCGCTGGCATTGTCAACAAACACCGTGCGCTCGTCGCCCCAATAACGATAGTTCTCCGCCACGCCTTGCGGCATGTGTTCGCGCGCTTCGGCCATGAGCGCGGGTTGGCGGGCCGCCGGCGCCTCCGGAATTGCGCCACGAACCGCGTTTTGCGTCGCGTCGACCGCGATGCCGTTGGGCGGGCGCAGGTAGAGTCCTGCACGCTCCTCCAAAAGGCGTACCACGTGAAGTTCGCCAGCGGCCTCACCATAGGACAATTTCGCTTGTTCAAACAAAGACTTGGCAATGCCGCCCATGGTCAGCGTGTATCCTTGCTGATGCGCCACTTGGTTGATCAGCGTGAGGTCTTTGCAGCACAGAGCCAGCGAAAAACTTGGATCGTAGTGGCCGGCAAAAATCGACGGCACGTCGTGCTCGGCGACCCAGCTGTTGCCGGCGCTCGATTTGATCGCCTCCCACACCGTGTGCAGCGGTATGCCCGCTTTGGCGCCCAGCATCAATCCTTCCCCGATGGCGGCCGCGCCGACGAACCACAGCAGATTGGTCAGCAGTTTGACGGTCGCGCCGTTGCCCGGTGCGCCTACATAAAATATCTTTTCGCCCAGAACGTCGAAAATGGGTTTGTTGGTTTCGAAGGCGGCTTTCGATCCGCCCACGAATATCGAAAGCTTGCCGAGTGCCGCGAAGTCGACAGCATTGGTGACCGGCGCCTCGAGAAAATCAATCTTGCGTGCACCGGCAGTATCCACAAGCTGGCGGACGAGGTCCACGGCGCTGGTGGAGGTGTCGATGACTGTCGTTCCGGGTCTGGCGGTGGCGAGTATTCCGGAGTCGCCGAGCATCACTTCACGTACTTGCACGGGCCCCGGCAGCGAGGCTATCACCACATCCGCATTGGCGGCGCCGGCGGCCAGACTTGCGGCCCACGTCGCACCTTGCTGCAGCAGTGTGTCGGCTCTGTCCGGTGCAAGATCAAAGACTGTGACCGGATATCCCGCCCGCAGCAGGTTGGCCGCCATCGGGTGCCCCATGTTTCCGATGCCGACAAAAAACAGGCGCGGCTTGCTCATGTCTTTGCGAACGCGAGGAATCGTGGGTTGTCTCCGCCGTTGGGAACATATTCGAATCCGAAATCAGACAACAGCGAGCGCGATTCCGCGAATGTATAGGTTCGGTATTCCAGGGTTTGGGCCATCACGGTTTTCGCGTCGTCGGCAAGATAATAATTCTTGGTGAATCCGCGGTCCCCGGGCAATATTTTCTGGGAATACTTCATACCGTTCGAGATCACTCGCTCGTAGTCGTAATGCGGACCCTGCACACCGAGCAAAAGCTTGCCGCCTGTGCGCACATGCCTGGCCACGTGCTCCATACCCTGGCGATTGTCGGCATCATCGGGCAAATGGCTAACCAGAAAGGGCTCCTTGTCGCCGTCGATAACGAAGTACCAGACACCACCGTAGGAGAATGCCAGATCGTATTTCCGCTCCAGGTCGAAGTGCGTGACATTTTCCAGCGACAAGGAAATGTTGGAAAAGCGTTTGAGGCGCTTGCGTGCAATAGCCAGCATCGCTTTGGTCAGATCCACGCCCATCATGTCCGGCGAGTTTAGCCTGGTGGCCATTTCTTCCAGTATCAGTCCGGTGCCACAGCCCAGTTCAAGTACGCTATCAAAAGGTTGATGGGTAATCAGGTTATCGACGATACCCGCGTAATCGTAATAACCTGATGTCATGATCAGATCGTAGTAAGCGGACATATTGGTATAGTCCCCCATATTTTTTCCTCCCTCCGAGAAAACGCTAGGCAACCGGTGTCTTCCGGTTGATTTATGAACGACTGAGTTTAGCAGGTCACGAAATGCACGTTGCCTGTTTGAGGCTGAACAGCGTGCGAATTCATGTGTTCGAGTTCCAGCGGACCGGAACTGGAACAAGCTGGCCGTTTTTGGTCTGATCCACCAGACTGCGCTTGAGAATTTTGCCACTCGGTGTGAGCGGCAATGCCTTGAGCGCTAGGTAATACTCGGGCATGTCGTATCGGGAGAGTCCGCGCTGCGCGAGATGGGCGAGCAGGGCGAGCGGATCGAGTGCCGCATCGCCGCGCAGTTCCACCGCCAGACAGACTTTCTCGCCCAGTCTGGCGTCGCTTACCGGGAACGCCGCCGCTTTGATGACTCGCGGGTGACTGCGTGCATAGTCTTCAATCCGGCCCGGATAGATATTGTGTCCGCCGCGCACGATAATGTCCTTCTTGCGTCCAACCACCTGCAGGTTTCCGGCGGCATCGAGGCGTCCCAGGTCGCCGGACATGAACCAGCCCGCGCGATTGAACGACAACTCGGTCGCACGCTGGTTACCGAAGTAGCCCAGCATCAGACATGCGCCGCGGCCGCCGATTTCACCGATCTCACCCGCTGCCGCTTCGATATCGGGATCGTCCTCGCGCCAGATACTGGTTTCATAGCCCGCGCACGCGCGTCCGCAGGTCTCGACGATAACCGAGGTGTCGTCGTCGGGCAGCGTGTACTGGTGCGCGCCGTTTTCGGTCATGCCATAAACGTTCTGCGGTGTAATGCCCATGTCGAGCAGGGCATGCACAGTCTCGCGCGGAATTGCCGCGCCGCCCATGTAGAACACGCGGACTTTACCCAGCTTCCTGTTGCCGCGTCGTTCCGCTTCGGTGAGTATGTCGATTGCATGCGTGGGCACGCCCATCATGTAGGTCGCGCCGGTCTCCTCTATCCAGTCGAGCGCCACTTTTCCCTTCGGAATGTCGTTGACCACCAGTTCAAATCCGCTCACCAGCGCTTGGGCCATGGCGATGGTGCCTATCGCATGCGTCAGCGGGCTCATGCTCATCAGGACTATGTTCTGGTCATGGCGCCAATCCCTGGCCATGGCGCGCGCATTGGCGAGCAGCGTATTGTCGGAGTGCATGACGCCCTTGGGGTCGCCGGTTGTTCCGGACGTGAACGCCAGCAGCACGATCTTGTCGGGGTTCGCCACCGGATCGGGTTGCGCGCCATTCACTGCAAGGTCCGGTGTTGCCGTTTCGGCGACCGGCGGCAGACGATAGACGTTCTTGATCGACGCTACCGCACGCGCGGCATGAAACACATCGCGCTGCAGGGCATCGGCGCCAAATCCCGTTTGAGCAAACAGAACCGTACTTTGGATGTGGGTCAGCAGGTTGACGACATCCGACACCGTATAACTCTGGTGCAAGGAAGGATTGCATAGGTAGCCATTGCGTGAACATGCCAGCGTGACGACGACGGTCTCGACGCGGTTGGGCAGCCATACGGAGACCCTCTGGCCCGGCCGCACGCCCGAATTGTGCAGTTCCAGAGCGACATCATCGACCCAATCCAGCAATTGTTTCCAGGTCAGGCGCCGTGCGCTGTCGCGTAACGCATAGGCGTGCGGACGCTCCGCAGCATGGTGGCGTAGCAGGGCATAGAGGGTGTCGTTTTTCCAGTGCCCGGCCCCATAGTAATGCGCTGCGCGGTCAGGGCTGTGCAATGTCAGGATGGCGCTCATGCCGGATTGGGGACGAGATTAGCCTATGGCTGATCGTTGGGCTCAGGCGGCGACTTGTGCCTGGCCGCAATCGAGCACGACGACGCCGCGCGCCGGCACGCTGGCGCGAAACGCGACGCTATTGCCGTCCCGCCACAGTTCCGTTCGTATGGTTTCCCCCGGGTAGGCGGGTGCGGAAAAGCGGCCTGCCATGCTCTTGAAGTGCAGCGGATCGTAGTCGCAGCAGGTTTTCAGTATCGCCAGTCCGGCGATGCTGAAGGTGCAGCGGCCGGGCAGTATGGGTTTTTCGAATCCCGCGATGCGCGCATAGTCGGGGTCGGCATGCAGTTCGTGGTAATCACCGGACAAGCGATAGATGAGTGCTGATTGCGGCAGCGTGACGATATCGCACACATGATGGGCGGCGGTGTCCGGAACCTTATGCCATGGACGCGCAGGTCCCGCGGGCCCGCCGAAGCCGCCGTCGGCACGGCAGTAGGTGCTTTGTGTCGCCACAAATAGCAGATCACCGTTATCCGCATTACTGACCGTGGACTCGGTGGTAATCAAGGCGCCTCTGCCCGCGCCTTTGTCTACCAGGCTGACGAGTCTGCTGCGACTGATGACCGTGCCCTCAACCGGTAAAGGTTTGTGAATGATAAAGCTCTGGTCGGCAAGCACGGTATGCGTGGCGGTGACGCCGGTGCCCGGTTGCGCATGCCATCTCCCGGGATAGCCCACGACGCATGCCATGGTGGGTAAGGCCTGAAGATTTTTCTCGTAAACAAAGCGCAGTTGTTTCGGGGCGAGCGGGTCGGCGCCCAACCCTACGCCGAGCGCATACAGCATGGTGTCGCGCCTGGTGAACTGTTGCCTGACCTCGGGGATGCGCCAGTTGAGCAGTGTTTCGTAGTCGATAGGCATGGCGATGCACGCGGGCAAACGCGTGGTGGCTACTCGGTCTGAGGCACGACTCTGTGTAGACTGCGCTGCCTCATGACCTTTCTACTTTCGTGCACCGAGAGGGCGCGTTCGAGGTCGCCGGCAAGGCCGATCAGGGCGGGCGCGAGTTCAGTACTCATTCTGCCGTCATCAAACAGGCGCGCTGCAACGCCTATGCTCAGGGCGTAGGTCTGGTCCGCGACCTGAACCGGCATCGCAATGGCGGTGACGCCCGGCAGCCAGTTGACTTTGCAGTAACCTTTGGTTTGCACTTCGCTGATCGCGTTGCGAATTTCCTGCTCTATCGTTTTCCAGCGATCCAGATGTTTGTTACGAAAGCCGGCGTATAGCGATTCGCGTTCGCGCGATGACAGGGTCGCGAGATAGGCACGCCCCAATGAAGTCATCTCCGTCGGTGTGCGGTGCCCGGTCATGACGCGTCTGGGCACGCCCACATCGCGGCGCCGCACCGCGTGCAGGTAGACCATTTCGTCGCCGTCGGCCACCGCCAGACTGGTATTGACACGCAGCGCATCGGATACGTTTTTCATCAGCGGAACCGCCGCCGCGAGCACTTCGGAGCCGGCGATGTAGGCTTCCGCCAGTCCCAGCACCGGCGCGCCCAGCCGGTAACCATTGGCGAACCGGTCATACTCCAGAAATCGGCACGCGACCAGGGTCTGGGTCAGCCGGCTTACCGTTGAGCGCGGCAGCCCTGTGCGTTCCGCGATTTCGCTATTGCCGCGCAACGTGGCGCCCGAACGGAAGACCCGCAGTATGCTCAGTCCGCGTTCCAGCGAACGGTTGCGCCGCGATGCACCGGGCCGCGCATGGCCGCGCGCGGTTTTGATGCTGTCGGTCACGGCAGCGCCACCGTTGCCAAGCCGGCCGGCGGACCGTGTCTCACGTTGTTACGCACGCTTACTCATGTTTGGGCTTGTCGTCCTGGGCAGACGGAAATTTCGGTGCTGTCTTGTCGCGTACGGCTTTGATGCCCGCTTGCGCATCGTCCGAGAAAAACGCCATCTTTTCAAGGGCAAGCGAATAGTCAAACGACGTGATGCCGCCCAGACGCAGCCATTGGTTGACCGAGCGCTTGGTCATCGATTGCGCGTATCGCGGTCCATCGGCCATGCGGCGCGCCAGTTTCATCGCGGTATCGAGCACTTCGGCGCGCGGCACGCAGCGGCTCACCAGTCCGATACGCTCCGCTTCGCGCCCGTCGATGAGATCGGCGGTGAGCAGGTAATATTTGGTTTTGGCGATGCCGCATAGCAGCGGCCAGATCATGGTTGCATGATCGCCGGCAACCACACCCAGCCGGGTATGGCCATCGCCGATCTTGGCTTCCTCGGCCATGATGGAGATGTCCGCGAGCAGCGCCACCGCGACGCCTGCACCGACGGCAACGCCATTGATGGCGGAGATGATGATCTTGTCGCAGTTCACCATGTTGTACACCAGTTCGCGCGGTTCCCAGGAGACGGCTTCATTGAACCGCTCTTCGGCCGGCAACGACATGCGGTGCTCTAGCATCGCCAGATCGCCACCGGCGGAAAAGGCTTTGTCGCCGGCGCCGGTAATTACAATGGCGCGCACGGCCGGATCGCGATCCAGGTCGCGCCATATCTGCCCGAGTTCGCCATGCAGGCGATGGTTGACCGCGTTATAGACTTCAGGCCGGTTGATGGTGACTTTGGCGATGCCCTGGTCGATCTCGATAAGCAAGTGCTGGTAGCTGCTGTAGTCCATTGTTCACCTCCGTGTGAAATTATTTGGTTGCCTTGGGTTTTTCGCCTGAGTAGTCATACCAGCCCGCGCCGGCCTTGCGCCCGAGCATGCCGGCTTTGACGCGCGCGGTAAGGCTCTGCGGTGGCGCGAAGCGTTCGCCGTAGGCATCGCGCAGCGACAGTGCGTTATTGAGGCCTACATCCAGGCCGTTAAAGTCATTGAGTTCGAGCGGCCCCATCGGATAATTGAAACCCAGGCGCATCGCGCGGTCGATATCCTCTATCGAGGCCACGCCTTCCTCGTACATGCGTATGCATTCCAGACGCAGCGCCACGGCTGCGCGCGTGGTGATGAATCCCACCGTGTCGCGTTTGCACACCGCGGCTTCCTTGCCGAGCTGGCGCGTGAGTTCCAGCGCCATGCGCAGCGTGCGCTCCGAGGTTTTGATGCCGCAGATGACTTCCACCAGCTTCATCAACACGGCCGGGTTGAAAAAATGGGTGCCGATGACATCTTCGGGGCGGCTCACGGCGGAAGCGATCGCGGTAATGCTCAATTGCGAGGTATTGGTCGCCATAATTGTGCCGGGCTTCGCGGCCTCATCGATCTGTCTAAATATCTTTTGCTTGAGATCGATGATTTCGGGCACGACTTCGATCACCATATCGACGTCGGCTACCGCGTCCTTCAGCGATGTGCCTGCCTTGATGCGGGCGAACACGGCATCCGAGGCTTCCTGCGTCAATTTCTGCGACTTCACGAAGCGTGCGAGACTGGTTTTGACGGTGTCCATGCCGCGCTGCAAAAATCCTTCCTGGGTGTCCACCAGCGCGACTGAAATGCCCGCCATCGCGCAGCTTTGCGCAATGCCGTTACCCATGGTGCCCGCGCCAATGACGGCCACGGATTTGATCTCGCTCATTTCTGCTCTCCTTTATTGATGATAGTCGTGTGGTCAGGTGCGTGCTTCAAACAGTTTGAGCACCTGCCCTATGTCCGTGCAGTGTTCCAGCGCCCACAATTCGCGTAGCGCGTGTTCGCAAGCCTCGTCGCCGCCGTAGCCTTTGAAGCACTCGCGGAATTTGTTGTCGATGTCGGCGTCGCTCATCGGGTTGCTGATATGGCCTTTCGGATTGACGATTTCGCTCACGACGTTGCTGCCGTCCGCGAGCCGGATGGTTACACGGCACGGCGCCGAGGCCGGGTACTGCGCGGTAAGGCTGGCATCCTCGCTCACCTTGATCCGGCTCATGAGCCCCAGCACGGCGGGGTCCTTCAGGCGTGCTTCTAGAAATGACTGAGCCGATACCGCGCCGTCGAGCAGCGCGATCGCCAGAATGTAGGGCAAACTGTGGTCAGCGGTTTCGCGGGTTTTGGGCGCCCAGCGCGAGGGATCGGTGCCGTTCATCTCAACCGCCAGACGGTATGTTTCGATCTGTATGTCGCGTATGTCGTCGACGCGCAGGCGCGGGCGCGCATCGAGTCCGGCCCATGCCACCGGCTGGGCGTGATACACGAGCGGAAAACACTTCATATGCGTCTGCGATATGCGGTGCGGGGCGCCGTCTCCGATGTTAATCTTCCAGTCAAATTTTCCGACCGCGTCCCACAGGCCATACTTGCCTTCGAATACTTCCGTGGGGCCGGTGAAATCGTCCTGCGCCAGGTACGCGGCAAACACGGCATTGCGCGCACCGTTGGCGGCGGCGCAACCTTTCCAGTGCGCAAGTTCGCCGCGGCGGGTGCGGAACATGGTCATGTTGGGCACCAGCGTGAGCGCGATCGCTTCATACAACTGTTCACGCGTCAGGCCGAGCAGCCGGCCGACGCCTGCAACGGTGGCGAGCCCGACCGCAACGGGCTGGTCCCAGCCTTTGGAGTTGATATCGATGGCCTCGCAGAACGTGCAAAACACATCATAGGCCAGCGTGATCGCATTGATCAGCGATTTTCCGTCGGCGTGTACTGTTTCGCCGACCGCGAGCAGGCCCGAGATGACATCGCATGGATGGCCGCGCGTCTGGCTCAGATAGGTGTCCATCAGGTCGAGATAGCGCAACATCACGCCGTTGGCGAAGGTCGCGGCTTCCGGCATGGTTTTCCACGTGCAGCCGAGCACACTGGCAGCCGCTGTAGTGCTTGAATACCGCTGCGCCACGCCGCGCGCTTTTTCACACAGCGGTTTGTCGTAGGCGGCAACCATGCAGGCGAGGGTGTCGATCAACCGGCGCTTGCATTCGTGCACGGTTACGCTTGGCAGGGTGCGGTATTCAGCGCGCAGTGCGAAATCAACGAGGTGTGTGGTGGTGGCGTCCATCAGTCGTGTCTATGAGAAAGTTTGGTGTTCGCGGTCATCGATTGCATGATGGATCACGAGTTATTTACGCGCGCCGCGGCGCAAGCGCGGCGCCCTTGGCCAGCAATTCGTCTATGCGTGCCTGATCGTAGCCGGCTTCAGCCAGCAGTTCGGCGGTATGTTCGCCGAGCAGCGGGGCAGGGCGGCGGTTACTGACTGGCGTCTCGGAAAACTCAGTGGGGTAACACATCGCTCGCAACGTGCCTTCGGTCGGATGTTCGACGACGGAGTAATAGCCCGTATCCGCGAGGTGAGGATCGTTCAGCACATCGTCGAGCGACTGCATGGGGCCCACCGGCAGGTCGTGTTCGAGAAACAGCTTGGTCCACTCCGCGGTGGTGCGCGTCTGCAGCACTTCGGAGAGAAAGCCGTACACCGCATCGATATTCTTGATGCGGTTGATCTGGCTGGAGAAGCGCTGGTCCTGATCGAACTTTTCCGGCTGGCCGATCAATGCAAAAAAGGTTCGCCACTGCCGGTCGTTGTAGACCAGCGTGCACATGTGTCCGTCCTTGGTGCGGTACGGGCGGCGGTCCGGCGCAAGCGCGCGCGGGTGTCCCATGGGGCCGCGCGCGGGTATGAAGGTTTCGCCCTCCAGATGTTCGCCCAGCAGCAGGTGCACCATGTTTTCGTACATCGGCACATCCACGCGCTGACCCTTGCCGGTGCACTTGCGGTAATACAGCGCCGCGGTAATGGCGTTGGCGATATGCAGTGACGAGACGCGGTCCGCGTAGGCATTGGGCGCGTAGCGTGGTATCTGTCCGCTGGCCTTGGCCGCCATCCAGGGTACGCCGGCCATGCCTTGTATCACGTCGTCATAGGCGGCCCGTCCGCCGTAGCGGCCGCGCGAGCTGAATCCTATTCCGCCGACATAGATGATCTGGGGATTGACCGCGCTGAGGTCTTCATAGGCCAGCTTCAGCCGCTTCATGGCCTGCTGTCTGACGTTATACAAAAACACATCCACGGTCTTGGCCAACGCAAGCAGGGCTTCCCTGCCTTCGGGTTTCTTGAGATTCAACGCCACCGAACGTTTGTTGCGATTACCGTTGAGAAAAGCGTGCCCCATGCCGGGCGTGCGCGCCGGCGTGCTCTGGCGAGAGATGTCGCCCTCCGGGGACTCGACTTTGAGGATGTCGGCACCCAGGTCTGCAAGTATCAGCGTGGCGTACGGTCCCATCAGCACCGTGGTCATATCCAGGATGCGCACGCCGTTAAGCGGCCCGGGATTCGTAGTCTTGCTCTTTGCTGTCATCATTGTCCTCACTGTTTCTTCAGCGCGGCGTCGATTGCATCCGCTGAACGCGCGCGGGCAATTATCCTCAGGTTCGCCCGGAGGCAGGAAACGTAATTCCACTATGTAGAATTAATGTTATAAGCCTTTGAGTAAAAGTGATAATGTTTTCTCGATCTTCATTTAAAGCGGGCCAACATCGGAGCGCCATTTTAGCCCCTGCAATGACGTACTCGCGGTTGCATCAGGCCTTGCGTCAGGCGTCCGACTCTTTGCCATAGATGCCGCGGAGCTTCTTTGTGATGTACGGCAGCGGTAGCAGCGCATCGACGAGCACCGGCAGTCCGCGATGCGGTTCTATGCTCAGTCCGCGCTGCGCCGGTGGTGTGCCGGGCCGTGGACCGCCGACCACAATTTCGTCACCGTCCATGCTGTACATGGTTCCAAAATCCGCCGACATGGAGTCCAGTTTCTTCATGACCTCCACGCTTTGCTCGTGCGTGAGCAGCGTGGGTTGCCATTGCGCGGATATGCGCGCCGGAACGATGCTGCATTTGACGATCTGCTTATTTCGCACGTGGCATTTCAATATCATCGTGTCCGAGCCGAAGTGCGAACTTGTAAACCCGTCCATGACGAAATTGCCCATGCTGTAGCAGATGAGCTTGCCTTTATACATTTCCATGGCCATCAACGCATGGGGATGGGCGCCCATGATGAGGTCGGCGCCGGCGTCTATGGCGGCTCTGCCGAGTTCCTTTTGATAACCCACGACCTTGCCGTGCCCGTAGGACACGCCCCAGTGAAACGCCACCAGCACGATATCGGCTAGCTGCCGCGCCTGACGCACGTCGCTGACCATGCGATCCTGCTGCACCGGGTCCGGCGTGGTGGTGACCAGCGGCGGAAATCCGGGCTGGTACTGGACATTCTCCGGCGCCTGGTATGAAGTGCCGACCTTGATCGTTGCCACGCCCGGCGTGTTTTCGTCGGCGGCGTATCCCGCGGGCGGAAAAACCGAGGTGTAGGAGAGCAGCGCGACGCGGGTGCCATTGCGTTCCACGATGGCGGGACGATGCGCGTCCTCCAGGTTGCGCCCCGCGCCGGAGTGCGCGATTTTCTTTTCGTCCAGCAGTGCGATGGTCTGCAGTAAACCCTCCGGACCGTAGTCCATGTTGTGATTGTTGGCCAGTATCATGGCGTTGAAGCCCGCGCTTTCCAGCGCGCGCAGGTTGTCGGGCGCTGAACGCAGATGCCGGCTGCCGACCTCTATCTTGCCTATGATGGGCGCGCCGCGGTCGCAATTCAGTCCCTCAAGGTTACCGACCACGATGTCGCCCTGCCGCAGCAGCGGCGCAACGTGTTCGAAGACCGAAGGCGGGTCGGCGCGGTCCACGTGCACGTCGCCTACCGCCATGATGGTGAGATCGCCTTTTGCCACTGATGACATGTTTACTCCTTTGCTCTTAGCTGAAGTTCGGGAAGCGCCAGCGCTGGTGATGGATGCCGCCGGCGACACGGCTGCCACGCTGCCGATCGCGGCGCATAGTATTTTCTAATCCAGGTATGAGCCTGAAGGGGGTAACGTTAAGGAGTTGGGGTTTGGGTTGACCGAGTGTTAAGAAATTAATTTTAAGTGATTGTGTTCCAGAGGGCGGGATTAATTCTTAAGGGGTTGCCGTCGTTAGGCCTGCCGTTTTTGCTTTGCGAAACTTTTAAATAAATTGCTTTTAGCGCGTTGCATTTGCTGTGCTGCTGCGAGGTCTGTCATCTGTTTTGATTGAACCAGTAACGCAGTCAAAGTGGCGCTTGTTTTGAAGGTTACCAAGTTCTGTTTATCCAATAATACCAAACACTCCAGCGGCGTCTTTACGTCCTTGTGCTTATAGCGCTTCACGATCTTGCCTTTGGGGCTGACAATCTCGGTGGCGAACAGGCAAGGGCGGTGCAAATTTAACCAGGGATTGAAGCTCTGTTGATAGAAAAGGTTGATGGGTTCGGCATACTTTTGCGGGATATGGCTATAGCCCATGTGCTTGCGTACGACACTGGCGTTTTTGCTCTCTGCCAAAGCGTTGTCATTGCTCTGACGGGCCCGCGATTTGGTTTGCGCGATGCGCAGTTTCTCGAGCAACTTTGCGACATTGGTATTGATGTATTCGGAGCCATTGTCTGAGTGAAAGCCCAGTATCTCAAACGGAAATTGCGCCATGACCAGAGTCAAAACGGGTAGCAGAAACGCCTCGCTGATGCCCTGCACGCAAGACTGAACCTGCCACTGACTGACCTCGTCAACGCAGGTGATGTGGTAGACGCCTTTCACTCCGTCAAGATCGCCTTGGTGGACGCTGTCGACGCGTATAAATCCAGCCTTGCCGTGGGGGCGCGGTGCTTTGCGTACGCCAATCGGATTACACACCGGATGGGTCTTGGTAAAGTGCGCTCTTTTTGACCGGTAGCCCGCGCTCTTACGCAGGTTATACAGGTGCGAGACCGACAGCGTGGCCAGGCGCACGTAGCGCTCATCGCCGTACTCCTGATAGGCCCGTTTGAGCAGGTGCGCGGTGGCCGGTCCGCAGACGTTTTCGTTGGCTTTATCAACCTCGACGAGCAACTCGATGTCGATGGCCAGGTATTTGCGCTTAAAGGGCGCGGCCGGTGCCCTGTAGTGCTTCAGGAGCGGTACAGCGGCCAGGCGGTTGGCGCGCCAATGGGTCACCAGCCGTGTGATCTGGGAGCGACTGTAGCCGCTGGTATGCTGCAAGTAACGCAGCACCACGCCGCGCTCGCGCTTATTTCGTTGCGGGTAGTCCAGGCGCTTGAGTACGCGGCTGATGTGCGCATACCGCGCCGGGTCGTCCCCCTGCATCGAAAACGCGACTTCGATATTGCCGCTGAGAAAAAGCTCGATTTGCTCAATCGTGCGTAGCTTGGAATCGTTCATCTGTATGATCATCCTGAGATGATCAACCCAGACGCCCATTCAGTCCTAAATTACCGTTTCAGGCTCATTCCTCGTTGGAAACACGGGCCCCGCTCAGGCTCATACCACGTTGGACAAGGCTG
>CANJQI010000115.1 GCA_947476215.1 Betaproteobacteria bacterium | reverse complement strand
TCAGCAACTATCTTCGCGGCAGTAATGACTTTTTTCCACTTGGCAACCTCGTTGTCGACGTAGGCCGCAGCCTCCTTCGCCGTGCCCGGCCTGACCTCGGCAGCGCTTTGTGCTTGTATCAGTTTGGGTGTGTCCGGCATGCCGGCGATTTGGGTAACCGCCGCGTTGAGGCGCATTACAACATCTCTACGAGTGCCTTTGGGCGCTGACAGACCTGACCACGAACCGGCCTCGAATCCCGGCAGTCCGGACTCCGCCACCGTGGGCAACTCCGGCGCCACGGAAACACGCTTCAGGCTCGTTATCGCGATGCCGCGCAGCTTTCCGGCGCGCGTATGTTGCAGCAGCTGCGACGCCAGCAACATGGTAAGGCGTCCTGCCAGCAGGTCGGTCGCGGCGAGAGAGGAGCCCTTGTATGGAACGTGCAACATGTCGATCTGCGCATGCAATTTCAACAACTCGGAGGCGAGGTGTATCCCGCTGCCGGGGCCGCCCGACCCGTACGTGAGCGCGCCCGGACTCTTTTTCGCCAAGGCAATCAGCTCCTGGAGATTTTTTGCTGGTACCGCCGGATGCACGGCAATGACGTAAGGCGTCGAGGCAAAGATGGAAATATGCTCGAAATCCTTGACGATGTCGAAGCGCAAGTCCTTGCGCAAATTTTGCTGTATGCCATATGACACGGTGTTCGTCAGCAAGGTATAGCCATCGGGTACTGCGCGCGCGACCGCCTCCGCCGCCATGTTGCCACTGGCGCCGGAGCGATTGTCTATGACGAACTGATACCCCAAAAGCTCCGACAGCCGGGTCGTGAATATCCGCGCGGTGAAATCAGCCGAACTGCCCGGCGTATATCCGACCAGCACGCGCACGTTTTTCTCGGGATACTTCTGCGCACTGACGTTACCCGACGCGGCAAGGGCTGCCGCCATCATCCCCACCGCGCGTGGGGACTTGCTGAAACTCATTGAATGACTCCTTTAACAATTGATGACGAAACGCGCTTTATTGTCGGGCACGTAACAAGAATCCGTATTTACGCATATTTTCCATCCCTTGCACACGGAGGGCGCGCGGGATGGAAAGAGGGGGGGCAAACGCCGAGCCATCAATTCGCCCTAAGAAAGCCACTCCGGACTATTCGAACCCAGTACCGGAGTGGGCTTATCCCAATACGGTTTTGCTTCCGACATGCTCAGCACCGGTCTCAGGTGCTTCAGCATGCCGTGTCCGCCATTGGATTCAATCATGATCGATTCCAATTCAGCATCGCTCAATCCCATATTGGCTTGTGTATAGTCGACGCGGCCTTGCTTGTAGATATACATGCCGGACCTGCAAAGCGAGACCCGCACGTGATAGGACCCGCCTTCCCGCGCGCGCCGCGCCAACGCAAGCAACACGCCGTAGGCGCCGCTGTTCCCAGTCGTGTAGTCACAGGCCGCCGCCGGCAGCAGTGTCGGCCGCTCATCGCCGTTATCAAGGCATATCCCGGTTGCACACTGGGCAATCTGTTCCCATCCGCCGCGGTTCGAAAACGGTCCGCCATGACCATAGCAACTGATCGAGAGATAGATAATTCCCGGGCGTTCCCGCGCAAGCTGCTCAGGACTGAACCCATGCTTGTCCATGATGCCGGGCCGGTAGCCCTGACTGAAGACATCGGCGTTTTGCACCAGCTTTTTGAGCGTCGCGACGTCCGCCGCCTGATCAAGATCCAGAAAACAGCTGCGCTTGCCGTGATTCGTATCGGTCGCGTGTTCCGGCACCTGAGGCAGATGCTTCGCCGTAACCATCAATACATCGGCGCCGTTTTCGGCCAATGTACGCGCCGCCGCCGGCCCTGCAAGAATACGCGTCAAATCGAGCACCCTGATGCCGGACAGCGGCCGGTCGCCTGCGGGGAAGGGAATCGGCGCGCTGTCGCCGATTTTGGTGATCTCGATTAATGGCTGGCCGGACAGCACTCTTCCTTGCGGATGTTGCAGCCACTCCGCATTGGAACGTACGACGGAGCCGCAGGCGCGCGCACCGGCGATCGCTTCTTCCAGATCATGCGAATCCCATTTTGCAATCGCCTTGGCGACGGCATCCGCATTGGACTCGCAATCTAGAACGCGTATCACCCGATCGTGCAGATGCGGCAGATTGAAATGCGGCAGGTACCAGCGGCCGTCCTTGCAGCGCCAAGGTTGCGTGATTGACCGCATATGCAACATGGAAGGCGACTCCATCACCTTCCAGCCGCCCCCTGCCACCGGCTGGCTCAGGTACCTGAAACTCTGGCAGCAGGCCGCCGCATGCCGCACGTCGATCGCGACTTTCTGGCGCCTTCCGGTTTTCATTTCGTGTATGTCGGTAACTGCGACACCGACACCGGCGAGGATATTGGCCATCGCCTCGCCTATCCTGAAGCGCGCGGAAAAGACCGGATCGTGTCCGGTAATCGTTACTTCACCGTTCGCTGGCATGCCGCCGCCGCGTATGCTCATGACTTCTTCGAATCCCGCGTTCATAATCTTGTATCCTCCCCTATGAGTCCTGCATTCTGTATGGGTGCGAAACTTGCCTACCGCCGGGCCGATGTTCGAACGAGATTTCACCTCAGGCCCGAACGTTGCGCGGGCCCGGCCCGTGCTTTCGCGAGCGCGATCAGTTCCTGCACGGACCGAGCCGGCAGCGATGAATGCACGACCAGAACGTTGGGCGCGGTGGCCACCACGGCAATCGGCATGAAGTCCCTGAAAGGATCGTAGGGCATGGTCTGCAGAAGCGGCCCGATCCAGAATATGCCCGCCGCGACCATCAGGCCGTACCCATCGGGCGGTGCTTTTGCTGCGGCTTGTATGGTGATTATCGAAGTCCGGTTGTCAACCACTACGCTCTGCCCAAGAGCAGCCGACAGCGCCGGTGCAATCACGCGCGCGATCAGATCGCCGGTGCCCCCGATCTCAGGTGCGAAAATGCGGATGGTCTTGCTGGCATATGGCTGGACCAGGACGGGCTGAGCCAAAACCGTGTCGGCGCTGGTAAGCAGCCAACCCGAAAAGAGCAGTAAAGCGGAAAGACGTGTCGTCAACGTGAACACCGGGATTATCAAGACGGCTCAGTTAAAGACCAACCCGGTCGCCTTGATGAGCTTGCTCCATCTTTTTTCTTCCTGGTCGATGAGCACATCGAGCTCCGCGGGTGTGCTGTGCGTGGCGTCCGCGCCATCCGTGGCAAACATCTTCACGATTTCCGGCAGCTTGAGCACCTCGCCTATCTCGCGATTCAGTTTGATGATGGCGGCGCGCGGCATTCCGTACGGTCCCATGATGCTGAACCAGCCGGTAACGTCAAATCCCGGCAGGCCGCTTTCAGCGACGGTCGGGATCTCGGGATAGGTGCGGGAGCGCTTTGCGCTGCTGAATGCGAGAATTTTGATTTTTCCGGATTTTGCGTGGGGCATGGCGGCGGTCGCGCTCCCGAAAAGCAACTGGATCTGCCCGCGCATCAAGTCGAGCATACCGAGATTTACCGCCTTGTACGGTACGTGCTGCATGCTGACACCCGCCATGCTTCCGAGAAGCGCCGACGCGAGGTGCGCCATGGATCCTACACCCGTCGACCCGTAGTTCAGGGTATCCGGCGGTCGGCTTTTTGCGTAGGCGATCAATTCCTTGACCGTCGTCGCGGACATCGACGGATGGATCATCAAGGGAAAAGGATACGAAGACAATAGCGAAACGGATGAAAAATTCTTGCGTGTGTCGATGGGATTGTTGTAAACAAACCTCGCGCCGATGACCGAACTACCGGATACGATGACGAGCGTGTACCCGTCAGGAGTCGCCTGCTCGGCAATATTGCGCGCAACAACATTGCCTATCCCGGGACGGTTGTCGACGATCACCATTTGTCCAATGCGCTCCGAAAGCTTGCTGGCGACAAGTCGCGCGGTGATGTCCGTGCCGCCGCCCGGCGTCGATCCCGCCAACAAACGGATCGGACGGTTGGGATATTCCTGGCCGACAGCCGGTTGCATGCCCAAAATGGGCAAAATCCAGAACGCTACGCACACAACAACGCGGATTGACGACATACGCACCTCAACGAAAATCAGCCGATACCCTCGATATTGTCGCGATGCGGACGCAGTTCACCGCGATCAATGCGCGCCACTATGGATGTCAACGCGGCATGGGCAGGCGTGGGAATTCCCGCCTCCTGCCCTTTCTCGGCGACGAGTCCGTTCGTAAAAGCAACCTCACTGCGCCGGCCACGCGCCACGTCGCGCCCCACCGACGACTGTGAATGTTCGGTGTGCCTCGCAAACCACGCCTCCATGCCGCTGCGCACATGCTCCAGCGCCGCAGACTCGCCGCTGGCCGCCTGCACCCATACGTCAGGATCCATGGCGTAGACCATGCCGATACCGAATCCGAGCGCACGCCCGACCGCAATCGCTTCGCCGGCGCACTGGATGGCCAGGCGGTGCGCCGTGCCGCGTTCCGCGTAGATGACCCGGTTGTCGAGACCGGTTGCGCCGAGCAACCCATGCGTGATCGTATTGGCAGTGAGCTTGCTCCAGCGCTCGCCCCACAGGTCGGTAGTCACCTTTGAGTGATCCGCGGAACTCAGAATCTCCGCCAGCTCGGTGGCGCGTTCGGTGACCCGGCCGTGCGCTTCCCCAACCCGGAACACGGGATGGATCGCACTTCCCGGCTCGCGTATACGCCTTACGTGCCCGGGCCGGTCGCAAAAAACGCCTATCGTGCTGATGATGCAGCCCACGGTGCGTCCCCAGCCGACAACCGAAGCGATTTTGTCCTCGTTGATGCCGTTCTGCATCGAGACCACGTAGCCGCGTGGCGACAAGTACTGCCGCAACATCGTCGCGGCCCATTCGGTGTCGAAAGACTTGGTGCATATGATTGCGATATCGATGGGCGTCCGTATAAGCCCCTGAACCTCATGTATGTGAATTGCACGCAACGGAGCCGTGGCGCTGCCCGGCAAATTGCTCAATTGCAGGCCGTGCGCCTTGATGCTTTCGACGTGCTCGCACCATGGGTCTATCCCGGTGACGTTAAACCCGGCACGCGCCAGCTGGCCGCTCACGAACCCTCCCACGGCGCCTATGCCCATCACCGCAATGTGCTTGGTACTTGCCTTGCTCCCACCCGGCGCTGTAGTCGCCATTCGGCCTCCCGCCCCACTACCACTTCAATACGGAAATCTCTTGTGCACTCCGTCGCGACGTCTTTTTTTCAGAATAGGGGAATTGTGACGCAGCGTCAACAAGATGAGATTTCCAGTTGGTCATGGTGACGACGCGTGCGCCCGACATGGAGGAAGGAGCGCGGGCGCGATTGCCGGCGCCGAACGCGGCGTAACGCGCGCCAACATTGAACCCGACAATACGCCTTCGAGTCACGCAAGCGCGAGGCAGCTGTCGTCTACGGGGTAACCCGTTAATTAATGGGAACACCTTGAGCAGAGCCGCACGCGATGATATTGTGCGAGAGTCAAAACTGGCTCAAAGGAAGTACCATGAAAACCACACATCTGATCATCAGCGTTCTGATAGCAGCGCTGGTTACTGGAGGCTTGCTCGGTCAGCACTGGCTGGCAACCGCGGGCGCCGCCGAATCACAGGGTTCACGTCCCTCACCCGTCTTCGAAATCGATCCGGCATGGCCTCAGGTGCCAGCCAAATGGAAGCTCGGCGGCATATCGAGCATGGCTGTCGACGACAAGGACAACGTATGGGTGTTGACCCGGCCACGCACGGTACCCGCCGAGCAGTCCGCCATGGCCGCGCCGCCGGTGATCGTATTCGATGCGGCAGGCAAGTTTCTCCAAGCCTGGGGCGGGGAAGGCAGTGGCTACGACTGGCCCGAACGCGAGCATGGCATACACATCGACCATAAAGGTTACGTGTGGATAGGCGGCAATAAGTGGTCCGCTTGAGCCATTTCACACATCAGTTTGAATCGCAACCACCACACATATCATGCTTGCAGGGAACAACACGCTGCCGTAACTTCCGAAGTGCCCTCAACACCGCAGTGCCAATATGCCCCTGAGCAATGATCCATTACGCACGGTAACCGACGTCATCGTCGTAGGCGGTGGCGGAGCCGGTCTCGCAGCCGCGAGTTCGGCGGTCGAGCTCGGGCGGCAAGTCATACTTCTTGAAAAAAATCCGATGCTGGGCGGATCAACGGCGTGGTCGGTCGGCTCGGTATCCGCAACCAGTACGCCACACCAGATTCAGGCGGGCATCAAGGACTGTCCTGAGTTTCACGCCGAGGATTTGAAACTTTTTTGCGGTGATCTTCTGCATCGGGACAACCTCGAACTAAGCCGTCTTCTGGCGGAGCACTCGCCTGAAATGTTTCGTTGGCTGATGTCCACCGGCCTGGTATTCGTGGGCCCCCTGCCGGATCCACCCAACCGTCATCCGCGCATGCACAATATTCTTCCGAACTCGCGGGCATTCCCGTTCATACTCGGGCGTCATTGCCGGCGCCTCGGCGTCGATATCAGGCTCAACACACCGGCACAGGAACTGTTGATGGACGGCGAGCGCATCAGCGGCGTGCTCGCAACACTGCCCGACGGGCAAAAGCACGAGTTCATGGCACGAGGCGGCGTGGTGCTGGCGGGTGGCGACTTCAGCGCCAGCCGCGAACTCAAGGCGAGATACGCGAATGACGATGTCGCCAACGTGGACGCGGTCAATCCGACCAGTACCGGCGACGGCATACGCATGGCAACCGAGCGCGGCGCTGTCGTCGTCAACGGCGACCACATGCGCGGCCCCATCATGCGGTTTGTGCCCCCACCACGCACCAAACTGATACAGCGACTGCCGCCCATCAAAGCACTGACCAACATCATGCGCTGGTCCTTCGATCATGTCCCTGCCTGGCTGTTAAGGCCGTTTTTGATGAATTTCCTGACCACCGCGCTGGCGCCGTCGCATGAATTGTTTCGCCAGGGCGCGATACTCGTCGACAGCGATGGCGTGCGATACACCAACGAGTTGAGCCGGCCGGACGTGGCAACCGCAAAGCGGCCCGGAGGATCAGGTTATATCGTGTTCGACCAGCCGCTTGCCGGACGCTTTTCAGCGTGGCCGAATTTCGTATCGACCGCACCCGGTGTCGGTTACGCCTATCTCGACGACTACCGGCGCACGCGTAGCGATATCTTTCACCGCGCGGACACGATCGCCTCGCTCGCCGAAAAAATGCGCGTGCCGGGCGATGCTCTGGCACGTAGCATCGCCGACTATAACGATAGCAAACCGGCCGGCGCCGCGCCGGCACGCGCGAACCGCCCGAAGATAGAGGGCCCGCCTTTTTATGCGTTAGGCCCGGCCAAGGCTTATATCATCTTCACCAACGGCGGGCTCAAGGTCACCCGGCACCTGGAAGTCGTGGACACGCGCGGCGCGATAATTCCGGGGCTATATGCGGCGGGTTCGAATGGTCAGGGCGGCATGCTGCTCGAAGGACACGGCCATCACCTGGGCTGGGCATTCGTGTCGGGACGCATCGCGGGAAAAAATGCCGCGATGCGGGCGCGCGATGATGTCATAACCAAATGATTTTTAATATTTTATCGCAACAACACCGTAGCAACGTAGGGCGTCAACAAGCGTAGCGCATTGCGCCGAATGTGTTGTTGGCACCACTGCCATGCGGCGCAATGGCCATCGGTTATTGCGCCCTACGCAAGCTGACCACTATATGTCTGTAACTAACTCTTGCGAATAAACTTGTCGACGCTGCGATCCGTCGTTAACGCCACGTAGATATCGCCACGCGAGTCCACGCCTATGCCATGAGTATGACGTGCGCCAAACCGCGCGAGCATGTTACCGGCCGCGTCGCGGATCTGAACATAGCCGGGTGAATCGCCGGGCTCTTTTCCAGCCAACTGCTCGCAGATATAAAACAGCCCGTCCTTGCCGAGGGCGATGTCGTTCGGGCCACGCTTGCCGGTCGCGAACATGCTGATGAATTCGCCGTCGGTGGTAAATACCTGCACACGCCGGTTCTCGCGATCGCAGACGTAAAGCTTGCCGTCCGCCGTGACCACTAATCCGTGTGGCAGATGAAAGTCGCCGGGCGCGGTTTTACCGGGCTGGCCCCACGATTTGAGCAGGCGCCCGTCGCGCGAAAATCGATGCACGCGGCTGTTGCGGTAACCGTCCGTGACGTACAGGTCGTCGGACAGACCGGGTATCAGTTCGGTCGGGTAATTGAACGGCCCTGCGGCCTGCGGCACCAGCGCACCGGATTTGTCGCACCCGGTATCGGAACACTCGCCGCGCGTGCCGATTTGCTGCAGCAACTTGCCGTCGAGCGTGAATATCAAAGCGACCGAGTCATTCAGATCCGTGATATAGACCTTGTCGTCGATGATGCGCAGGCCGTGCGGATTCTTGATGACGCCGGCGCCCCATGAATTCAGATAGTTGCCATCGCGGTCGAAGACCACGACCGGTGGGTCCTTGCGCTGGAATGCATAGACGCGATCCTGGGAATCGACCGCCACTCTGCTGACCAATCCGAATGACTGCCCGGCGGGCAGTTTCAGAAAGTTCTCGACGACTTCATAGGTAAACTTTCCTTCGCCAACTTGAGCCATGCTGATTCTCCTCGCAAGGAACTATGGTTGATCTGAAAATCTGGTGCGTATACTACAAGCAGATAAAACTTAATTGGGAGACAATCCCAGCGCCTTGACGATATTGCCCCACCGCGATAGTTCGGACTTGATATGGGCATCGAACTGCGCCACCGAAGCCGAAGTTCCGACCACGCCCATGTCTTCCCAGGTCGCGCGCGCCTTGGCGGTCATCGCTGCCCTTGAGAAGTCCGCATTGAGCTTCTCCTGCACGGCGCGCGGTATGGATGCCGGCGCGACAAAACCGAACCAGGAAACCGCTTCATAACCTTTGACCGCTTCAGCCAGCGCCGGCACGTCGGGCAATATCGCCAGTCGCTTGGCCGAAGTCACCGCAACAGCGCGAAACTGCCGGTTGCGTATCGGACCTATGATCTCGGGCGTGCTGGCGAGCGTAAAGTCGACGCGCCCGCTCATGAGATCGGGAAAAGCCAGCGCGCTGCCCTTGTATGGCACGTGCAGCATGTCGATTTTGGCGGCCTGCGCGAACAACTCGGTTGCAAGGTGGCCCAGAGTGCCCGGTCCCGATGTGGCATACGAAACCAGTTTGGGCTTGTTGCGAGCCGTGGTTATCAAGTCCGCAATCGTTGCCGCACTCGTCATGGTGGGACTGCTGCCGGCCACCAGTATGTAGGCGACATCCACGGAACGGTTGATCGGCGAAAAATCTCGCGCCAGGTCGTACGGCAACTTGGGCATGGTGCTGGCGATCACCGTATGCGTTGCGCTGATCTGCGCCAGCGTATAGCCATCCTTCGCGGCTCGCGCCACCATATCGACTCCTATGGAGCCGCTGGCGCCCGGGCGGTTCTCTATGACCACCGGCTGCTTCCATATCTCGGACAGCTGTTCGGCCATGACCCGCGTAATGATGTCACCGGTCCCACCCGGCGCAAAGCCCACCAGTATTCTCACCGGACGGTTCGGCATGGACGATGCAGGCGTGTCGGCTGCCATACAGCCATGCCCGACCAATACGCCCAGCAGCATGCTCACCACGCCGGCACGCAGCACAAGACAAAAGTCGCGCAACACAGTCCGATGATCGATATTGAGCAATGACAATTTCCGCATTTTACAGTCCCCTTCAATTTGGTTGTTTCGTCGCGACGGCAATTCACAGAGCGAGCGTCTACGCTGCTTTTATTGTCCGCTCTTCAAAAGATGTCCGCAACCGACATGCTATAATTTTTCGAGCAAAGATTCCCGTTGCATCCCCCGCCGCTAGCCTCAACCTTGTTCGTGGAAAAATAATGCCCCAGTCTACGCAGGAGCCTGTCATGAATGCCGCCTTATCCGGAGTAAAGGTCGTGGATCTCAGTCAGTTTGATGCCGGCTCATCCTGCGCCGAAACACTCGCCTGGCTGGGCGCCGATGTCGTCAAGATCGAAGCGCCGCAACGCGAGACCAGCGAGCGCCTCAGGTCCACGGAAAAACCGGGCGTCGACTCATTTGAGTTCATCCTGCTCAATGCCAACAAACGCAGCGTGATCTGCGATCTTGAAACGCCGCGCGGCAAAGACGATCTGCGCAAGCTAATCGCCAAAGCCGATGTACTGATCGAAAATATGGCGCCCGGCGTGATCGAGCAACTGGGATTGGAATACAACGCTGTGCGCGAACTAAACCCGCGTCTCATCTACACGCGCATCAAGGGCTTCGCGCCGGGCAGTCCACGCGCCAACTACCTGAGTGACGATCTGGTTGCGCAAGCGGTCGGCGGCGCGCTTTCCGCGACAGGATACGACGGTGGCCAGCCGTTGAAACCCGGTCCTGCCATTGGCACTACCGGGGCGGCGTTGCACGGCGTGCTGGGCGTACTTGCCGCCTTGCATCAGCGCGCCATGAACGGGCGCGGACAGAAAGTCGAAGTGGCCATGCAGGATGCCGTGATCAACTTGAGTCGCATCACCTATATCGGTCAGGCCGTGCTCGGCAAACCCCTGGAGCGCGTGGGTAATGCGTCACGCTCGGGCGGCGCGCCCAGCGACGTTTTTGCGTGCAAACCCAACCGGCCCGGTGATTACGTTTTCATACACATCACGAAATCCAAGACCAAGCATTGGCAATCGTTGCTCAGAGCTCTGAACCGCGAGGATCTGCTCGATGACCCGCGCTTTGCCAGTCCCGATGACAGGTTGGCGCACCTCGATACCATCAATGCGATGGTATCCGAGTGGTGCCTCAAGCACACCAAGACCGAGGTCATGGAAGCCATACAGAGCGCGGGCGCGCCAGCCGGCGCGGTTCTCGACACGCGGGAACTCTCGGAAGATCCGCATCTGCGCAAGCGCGACACATTCACCACGATACAGCACCCGGTGCGCGGCGCCGTCACCATGCCGGGCTGGCCGGTGCGCATGTCGGAATCGCAGGTGCCAGTGTTGAGCTCGCCGACGCTGGGCGCGCACACTGACGAGGTGTTATCGGAATGGCTGGCGCCGGATGCAGTGAAAACTAGCGCCGTGAACCACGCCGCGCGTCCGGCCACGAACACGGCGTTGGCCGGTGTCAGAGTGGTCGACCTTACGCAGTTCGAATCCGGAACCTCATGCACCGAAGCGCTGGCGTGGCTGGGCGCCGATGTGGTCAAAATCGAGGAACCAAAGCGCGGCGAGGTCGGACGCGGCGTTGCGGACAAGCCGGGCGTCGATGCGCATTACTTTATTCATCTGAACGCCAACAAGCGCAGCCTCGGCTGCGATCTCAAATCGGAGGCTGGCAAGGAGACGCTGCGCAAGCTGATCGCAAAAGCGGACGTGCTGGTCGAAAACATGGCGCCGGGCGCGATAGAACGCCTGGGGTTCGGTTACGACGTTGCGCGCCAGATCAATCCCAACATCATCTATGCGCAGATCAAGGGCTTCGCCACCGACGGCCCGCATGCGAACTATCTGTGCTTCGACATGATCGCGCAGTCGGTCGGCGGCGCCCTGGCGACGACCGGCATCGAAGGGCAGCCGCCGCTGAAACCCGGTCCCAACATCGGTGACTCGGGAGCCGGCATGCACTGTGCGACCGGCATACTCGCGGCGCTGTGCCAGCGGCAGGCCACCGGCAAGGGGCAAAGAATCCAGGTGGCTATGCAGGACGCCGTCATCAACTTCGGCCGTATCGCCTTCGCCAGAACTCTGACCGCCGGCAAACCGCCGGAACGGCACAGTGATCACGACCTGTATCCGTGCAAAGGTGGGGGCATCAACGATTTCTGCGCCATCAGTACTACGGGTATCAGCGCCGATCAATGGCGCCGGCTGCTGAGCGTGATCGGCGGACAGCCATTGGCGGACGACGCCCGGTTCGCGAGCCCGCAGGCTCGCGCAAAACACGGCGGCGAGCTTCGTGCCCTGCTGTCAGCATGGTGTCTGCAGCGCACCAAGACGGAAGCGATGGATACCATGCAGGCCGCCGGTGTACCCGCCGGTGCGGTTTTCGACACGCAGGAACTGCTCGATGATCCGCAACTGCGCAAAGGTGAAACGTTCGTCACCATAGAACATCCGAACCGCGGGACGCTCACAATACCGGGTTGGCCCGTAAAAATGTCAGAGTCGCACGTGCCTATCACGAGCGCGCCGCTGCTGGGAGCGCACACGGCGGAGGTGATCACCGAATGGCTGGGAGAATCGAAGGTAAAAAGTTCGGCCTGACTACGGCAAAGTTAATAGTAAAGTCAGACTTGGAACGCATCGCGGTTTGCTGCCTGCCTCCACGGTGATGAACGACGCCGTCATTGGAGTATTTGATTCCGGTGTCGGCGGGCTGTCCGTGCTGCGCGAAGTGCGCAAAGCGTTGCCCGCGGAAAATCTGCTTTACGTTGCCGACTCCGGTTTTGCTCCGTATGGCGATCGGCCGGCTCAATACATACAGGACAGGACGGAAGCGATCGTCGGATATTTTGCCGGCGCGGGTGCCAAGGCCGCCGTAATCGCATGCAACACGGCAACCGCCGTGGCCGTCCATGCATTGCGCGCACGGTTTAGCTTTCCGATCGTCGCGATCGAACCGGCGGTCAAGCCTGCCGTCGAAATCACCCGCTCAGGAATTATCGGAATACTTGCGACAAAACAAACACTTGCGAGTGATAATTTCTCGCGGCTGGTGGAAAAATACGGACATAACGTGCGCGTCCTTGCGCAACCTTGTCCGGGTCTGGTGGAACAAGTCGAAAAGGGCGAACTGGATGGCCCCTCAACGCGGCCACTGGTCACGCGTTACGTTGCCCCGCTGATAGCTCAGGGCGCCGACACGCTGGTGCTGGGGTGCACGCACTTTCCGTTCTTGCGTGCCACGATCACGGACGTCGCGGGCACGGGCGTATTCATCCTGGACCCAGCCATCGCGGTTGCGCGCGAACTGCACCGTCGCCTCAAGGCCTGCGATCTCCTGTCTTCCGACGAACGTCCCGGAACAGATCAGTTCCGGACGAGCGGTGAACCAGAGACCGTGCAACCGGTATTCAGAAAACTTTGGGCGGCGAACATTGAAGTGCGGCCTCTTCCGTAAGCTTCATTCACACGCAGATGGTGTTCATGAAATAACAGAGCCATTGGAAGTACCAGTCAAGCGCAGTCTGGTCGCAATATCAAAAACCTGGCAACGCTCTCCAGCGCGTCACGCCAGCAATTCCATGATTTCAGCAATGTCGCGGACATGCTCAAGGTTCTCGCACAGCGTCACCACTTTGTTCACATTCTCCGCGGAAATTGGTTTCAACCCGTGCCCAAAACAGTCGACTGCCTTCAGCTTGATCTGATCCCAAGAGAGAGGGCTATCCGGATGACCATAAGGCAGAGTCTTTTCCACATGGAACGTTTTTCCCTGTTTCGTTTTTATGCGTAGCGCACCGGGTGGCATACCGGCGGAAATATCAAATTTTGCATCGTACTCAGGGTCTATTCTTTCAGTCATCGCCAGGATTTCCCTATCTTCAAGCGCAGAGGGACTGAAACTGTCGATGCTCAGGTTTCCCTTTACCGCGGCGACCGCAACACTAAAAGGAAGGCTGAATTTGGCGTCGGGTGCGGAAACCGGTCGCCGCCTCGCGGCAAGCGGTTCGCAGTTCTTCTGCGCATAGTCGCCGACATAAACCGTAATACGCTCAATATCGTCCGCGCGGATGTGATGCTCCCGCATGAGATCCAGTGTGCCGAAGACATAGGTATTATTCGCGGCACATGCCGGCCACGGTTTCAGCGCGGTCTCTGCGCCGGTAATATTCTGACCCAAACCGGAGAGAAGCTTGTCTCTGTCGCACTTTCCGTCGAAATATAAATTGAAAAATCCTGCTTTGCCATCGAAAGAACTTTTTATTCCACCGATGCCATTTTCCGCAAGCAGCGCCGAGAAGACCCCCGCTTTTGCGGAAAATCCGGCGTACATGCCGCCAAGGTCTGTCCCGACACCCCAGCGCAGCTCCAGGCTTCCTGCAGCCTGGCACAGCGCATTTCCCAGAGTATCAACCACGTGCTCCGTATCCAATCGAAGTATCTTCGCGGCAGTTGCGGCAGCGGCGAACGTACCGACAACGACGGCACGATGCCAGGGCGGCTTCCTCTGCGGTGGTATGGCAAGCGCCATACGTATTCCAAGGTCCTGGCCCAGCGCGATCGCCGTGATAAATTCTTTCCCACTAAGCGGTCGGTTCTTCTCGGCAATGGCAAAACCGGCCGGCACAACCGCACCGCTCGGGTGATATACGCTTTCGTATTCGATATCGTCGTAGTCCAGGCAGTGGGCCATGGCGCCGTTTGCGAATGCCGCCATCATCGCGGGCGCCTTCGCACCAAAACCGATTATCGTGGCCTCGGTGCGCCCGCCCATTTCCGCTGCGAGTTCGGCAATTCCCCGCAGTGCCGGTGTTGTTCCAGTCGCCCCGACCATCACTCCCAGGGTATCCAGCAAGCTTTTCTTCGCGGCCTCGACCGCGCGGACGGGTAATTGGTCAAAACCTGTATTGACGATGTTTTCGGCGAACGCATAGGAGGCGTCCTTCCCGGCGTATTCTTTCATTTTGCATTCCCTTTTCTGGCTCGAACAGTCCAAGGAACCTCTAAAAAACCGTAGCGAGCGGTGTGAGTGCGAGGCGCACGGCGCGCAGCAGCCGAGACATATCAAATAGATAGGCGAGGTTGCGAGCACCGCGCAACGAAGCAATCGCCCCGCGCAGTAGGTTTTTCAGAGGTTCCCTAACGCGAGTAGTTTGCGGCTACTCCTTCAGTGTGATGTTGGCCCTCTTGATGACCCGCGCCCATTGTTCCATGTCACGTGCGAAAAACGCGCCGAATTCGGAAGGTCCCAAGTAGTCCACCTCCAACGCGTCGTTGAGAAACATTTTTTTCATTTCGTCCGATACCAGTATGACCCTGAGCTCGCGATTGAGCCTGTCAACGATCGCTGGCGAAGTACCGGCAGGCGCGAATATTCCATACCAATTGACCGCTTCGTAACCCGCAAGCGCAGCCTCGCTGATTGCAGGAACATCAGGCAGGACGACACTGCGCCTGGTGCCGCTGGTGCCCAGCACCTTGAGCCTGCCGGACCGGATATGAGGCAGAACAGACGCGATGGTCCCCACCATGGCATGGCTGTGGCCACCGACAAGATCGACCACGCCGGGACCGGCGCTCTTGAACTGCACGATTAGCAAATTAATATCGGCCATGATCTTGAAGAGTTCGGTTGCCATGTGCGCCATGGCACCGCGGCCGGTGCCGACAAAGTTGAGTTCTCCCGGTTTGCGTTTCGAAAACGAGATCAGTTCCTTCACCGAATTGGCCGGAATACTGGGATGAACGACGAGCGCGAGCGCTGCTATCCCGATCTTCGCAATCGGCGTAAAGGACTTCACCGGTTCGTAAGGAAGCGGCTGAAGCGCGGGCTGTATGCTTTGCGTCCCATTGGCGAGTACCAAGGTATAACCGTCCGACGATATCAACACTGCCGCCCGGCTGAGTTGAGACAATCAGCCGCACGGGGTTGTTCGGATAAGGATCAGCCGCCATGGCCATCAATGGTGTTGACGCTGCAGATGACGCCAGCATGCCCCAAAAAAACCTAAGCAGCAGCGACCTCGTGGTTGCAATGGACACGATGCTCTCCTTCCAGACCAAGATCCCACGTCGTACAACATCAATCGACGCTTCCTGGGTTCATACATCGGCAAGCTGTTCACAGTAAACTCATCAGGAACAGCCCTCTGATTCAGTGAAGGGACGGCTAGATTTGGTGCCCCACGCGCGATCCATCCGCTATCGCCTGTATGATCAAACGCGAATCGCTGCAATCCCCGATTGCGTAAAGCTCCGGGACGATTCCCTGCAGAGCTGCCGAAAGTTGCGGGTTTGGTCCAGGCGGCAATGCGATGATGACGGAATTGGCCACAATGGTCTGCGTCGTTCCGTCGCGCGTTCGCACAACAACGCCATCGCCGGTAATCTCCTTGCATTCAGCACCTGCAAGCAGGACTGCACCTTTTTCCGCAAGCCAGGAAAGCAGGCGTGAGCTCAACACAACCGACATCCCGCCGCCGAATTTGTCGGAGGCCTCGACGACTGTGACTTGCCTGCCACGCTTGACGAAAAACTCGGCCAGTTCGCAGCCATGCAGTTGGCCGCCGATGATCACGACTCGAATTCCGACGGGCATCCACCACCGCGTCAACCATGCCAGCAGATTTGGGCCGAATACGCCGAGCCATGGTGCCGCCTTACGCGCGAGCACGTCGCCGGAAAGAACATGGTGCATGTCGATACCGGGTATCGCGGGCGTAACACGCACGCCGCCGGTCGCTACCACCACCACATCGGGCTTGAGCGCCCGCGCCAGCTGTGGCGTGAATTCCTGTTTCAATTCAAGACGTACCACGAGCTTGTGCAATTGCGTCTCATAATACGCAATCAACGCGGGAAGATTTTCGATCTGTGTGCCCTTGACCAGCGCCGCGAGCGGCAGCGATCCACCGAGCCGGGCCGCCTTCTCAAACAGGACCACATCGTGCCCTCTGGCTGCCGCGGTGCGCGCTGCCTCCATGCCCGCCGGTCCGCCGCCGACCACGATCACTTTCTTCTTTTGCGCGGCCGGCCTGATCGTGTACTCGCGCTCCCTTCCCAACGCCGGATTGACCCGGCAGCGCTTATGAGAATCCTTCGTAAATTCGTCTATACCTGTTCGGCACTCGAGGCCGCGCATGCACCGTCTGACGTCTTCTATCCTGCCTTCAGTCACCTTGCGCGGCAAGTCCGGATCGGCCAACAGCTGCCTGCCCATTGCGATCGCATCGGCCATGCCCCGGCGCAACATCCATTCACCGACTTCGGGACTCAGGCTGCCGATGGCGATTACCGGAATCGACACTCCTGACTTGACCGCCGCTGCACGGCTGCCGAGCACACCGGGTTTTTCGACTTCTTCTCGCGGCACGGAGCGCTCGGGATACAACAATTGTTCTGCATACTGGACCCACGAGTAAACTCCCTGGCCATAACCCCAGCCGGTGACATTGGCGCTGGCATTCTCCGCGATGACATCGCACGCGCAAACGGCCTACCCGACGAAGCCCGTGCGTCTGGTGGTCGGATTCGTTCCGGGCGGGTTTGCCGATATCATGGCGCGCGTGGTCGCGGAAAAGCTTTCCGAATCGCTGGCTCAGCAGGTCGTCGTCGGAACGCGAGCTGGCGCAGGTGGAAAAATAGCCGCCGAAGTTGTCGCCAAGGCCGCGCCCGACGGCTACACGCTGCTCAGCGCGCCCGATCAGACCACCATACATCCGTTGTTGGACGACCAATATCCGTTGGATCCATTGCGCGACTTTACCGCATTGTCGTTGATAGCCACGACGGCCAATATCCTTGTCGTTCATCCATCCGTGCCGGCAAAAACGGTCACGGCACTGATCGCGTTGGCGCGCACGCGGCCTCTCATGCAAGGCACGGCCAACATAGGCTCGCCCGGGCATCTGGCCGGCGAACTCCTGCAGCAAATAACCCCATACCGGTTTGTTCACGTTCCCTACAAGGGCACGGGTGCGCTAATGAGCGACCTGATAGGCGGACACATCGACCTGTCATTTCCGACGCTGCCAGCCGGACAC
>CANJQI010000114.1 GCA_947476215.1 Betaproteobacteria bacterium | reverse complement strand
TCGTTTCGAACCCTCCATTTCCGCCCCCGACTAACGCATTCGAGGGCAGGCTGTGGCGGGCATTCGGAAGATTTTAAATCTATTAAACGTAAGAAGGTTGGGCCCTGCTTGCGTCAGTGCTTTCGTTTTGGGCGCAGGCCGCCACGAGCTTGAAAAATTCCGTCCCTGAGTCATGGTGGCAGGAAGGCTGACTGACGGGTGTCGCTGCGCGCGACCCATCCCCCTCCTGACGCGATACTACGAAAGGTCGTGGACGTCTTTGAGGACAGCTTGGGCTCCGAAGATCCGACTTGTCCCGGGTGTATGATGAAAGGGCTTATCAGCAGGCTAAATGTGACGGGCAAAAGGCAAGGCCCCTTACCCATCAGATTGCCGCACGAGGACGCTGCATTGACATCTTCTGACATCACACAGACCGTCGACAATATTCTCTATTCCGGCTTTGTCGTGCCGCCGGCGTTCATCGATCCCAACGGCCATATGAACGTCGGCTACTACTCTGTACTCTTCGACCAGGCCCTCGATCTCCCCTGGGACAGGCTCGGTGTGGGCTCTGCCAGCACCGACGCAACCGGCTGCAGCACGTTTACGCTGGAATCGCATGTCACCTATCAGCGCGAGCTGCACGCGGGCGATCCGCTTGGTTTCACCTTTCAGTTGATTGACTTCGACGGGAAGCGCATACATTATTTCATGACCATGCTGCACGCTCACGAGCGCTGGCTGGCGGCCACCTCCGAAGCAATCTCGATCTGCGTCGACATGGCAACGCGACGCAGCACAACTTGGCCCGCCGATAGATTTGAGCGCCTGCGCGCCTTGCATGAAACGCATTCGCAGCGCCCGCGACCGGCGGAAGTCGGCCGCCTCATTGGCATTCGTCGGTAGTGACTTTCCTTCCCCGGTGGCAGACCGGGGGGCTGGTTGCGCCAGCGCGGCAAGGCAACTTAGGATAGACGATAGGCGGGAATTAGGCGCCCTTACCGCTCTCGTCCCTCGCTTGGCGTTTCTCGGCGGTCTGTCGGCAGGTGTAAGGTTTTTTCCGACAGAATTCCACCTCACCCCTTCACGGCTTTTAAGACGACATCGTCATATAGCGCTTGACGGCAGAGTGGGGAATGCAGAATCTATTAAAGATGAAAAAATGCACAAAAATCCCTACAGGAAGGGCTGACGCTATCCTTTTTGATTCCGATATGTCTTGCTCAAGGCAAGTCGTTGCAATTGCATCATATTGACGGAGATCCAAACAATCACAATAGTGAAAACATCGCAGTTCTTTGCCACGAGCATCATTCACAGGCCACTTCCACGCCAGGGTTGGGGAGAGGTTTATCAATAGGGATCATCAAGAAATATCGTGATGAGTGGCTCAAAAACGTTGCATCGCGCAGACGGCCGAGAGGAAGACGCCGGTTAGCACGTAAAGAATACGCACTATCTCATGAGGCGCTTTTGGACGCATTGGCTTGTCATGAAATTCGCAAAATGCGTGATTTACTATTTCCGATTGAATGGAGCAAAACAACTTCGCTTCTTGAAAAGCTGCATATGTATGCAGACCACAGTTATGGCTTTGAGGTGCGCTCAGAACTGCTTTACACCATGTCATTGCTAAGCGATAGAACTAGGGACAAGATGCCAGCGCGCGTTGCGCGAGGGATCGAGGCGCTTGCTTTCAATGCGTTGCCTATCGGAAGTCTGGTTGGAAAAGCTCGTCGTCCGCTCAAGCCGGAGGCGAAAGAACTACTGCAGAGCGCGCGTCACTTGGGCTTTGCGATATCCGAGACTGCGGAGCGAAGTTCCCGCAGTGCGCGCTTCACTTCCGCCGATACCCTAAAGTCCGGCACGATGAGTCCCGGGTCATCGATCCAGTGTTTAAGCGCCATCGGCAGCGCCGCATCCACCTTGGCAATCGCACTGTCGGCCGCCGCATGCAGGCCCTCGTCGGTGCAGCTTTGCACCAGGCGTGCGCCGAATACCAGCGACTGTATCTCTTCCGGTGTAAACATGAGCGGGGGCAACTGGTATCCGGCGCGGAGACGAAAACCGACCCCGGTCTCGCCATGAATGGGTACACCCGAGAGCGATAAGTCGCGGATGTCGCGATAAACGGTGCGCCTCGACACGGTAAGGCGCTCGGCGAGCCGTTCGCCGGTAACGCAGCGCCTTCGACCCCGCAGGACAATCAGCTGAAACAGGCGATCGGCGCGGCGCACCCGCAATCTCCGAACACTGCTGACACTACGCTGTCAGCAGCTGCCGTTTAACATCGGCCTCTCTCGTCAACGTACATAAAGGAAACAATAATATCTAACGTTATCAGATGGTTCGACATGCCTGCCACCGATCTGGATCGAGCGGCCAAGTTTTACGAAACTGTTTTGGCAATCATGCTGATGCGGGAAAACATGCTCGGCGCTCGCATGGCGATTTTCCCGGCCAAGTCCGGCGAAGCGACCGGCGCGATCATAGCGCGAGACGGCGCTACGCCGGGCACGACCGGTCCCACAGTCTACCTCAAGGCAGGCGCGGATCTCTCCGGCGCACTCAGTCGCGTCCCAGCCGCAGGAGGGAAGGTCTTGCATCCGAAGACTTTCATCAAGAAAGGCTGGGGCTACTTCGCTATCATTCTCGATAGCGAAGGCAACAGCATGGGTTTGCACTCGATCAACTGGCGGTTCCAACCCGCAATTGATTACTCGGCAGAGATTCCGGCATTACGTATGACGGCGCCCAGCCGGTTCATGTCCGCTTTAATCGCTGCCGCGAACTGTTCCGGAGTGCTGCCGATGGTTTCGATCCCGACTTTAAGAAACCGTTCTTTCGCCTCCGCCTGAGCGAGTGCCCGCACGATCTCCTGATTCAGCAGTTTGATGATCGCCTCCGGTGTCCTGGCGGGCGCCCATATGCCATAAATGGTTTCCATTGCATAACCGGGGACACCAGCCTCTGCAACCGTTGGCAATGCCGGAAACAACGCGGATGGCTTGCCGGATGTAATGGCCAGGGCCCGCAATCGAGCCGATTTGATGTGTCCGGTCACCGAGCCCGACGATGGAAACATGACCTGTACCTGTCCACTGATAAGGTCATTGAGCGCCGGGGCTGTGCCCTTGTAGTTGACTCGAACAATGTTGACGCCGGCCATCGATTTGAACAACTCCGCCGCCAGATGGGGGGCGGCGCCCGTCGCAGCCGATGCATAGTTGAGATCACCGGGCCGCTTTTTCGCGAGTGCAATCAAATCCTGGACCGACGCGGCCGTCAGCGACGGATGGACCACCAGAATGTTGGGCGAACTCACCGCCAATGTGATGGGTGCAAGATCCCGCACCGGGTCATAGGGCAGGTTGTCCTGCATGAAAGGCAACAGCCAGATATTGCTGCCGTAGAGCAGCAGAGTATGACCGTCGGCCGCCGCCCGAGCGACCGTTTGCGCCGCGATAATGCCGCCGCCGCTGCCGCGATTTTCGACCAGTACCTGTTGACCCAGATAGCCGGTCAGCCCTTGCGCAATCAGCCGTGCCGTAAAGTCATTGCCGGCGCCGGCTTCGGCGGCGACGATGCGGATGGGTTTGGACGGGAAGTCCTGACCGTTCGCAACACCAAAATAGCAAGCCGAAACAGTGAACCAAACCGTCCATGTGATGAAGATTGATCGCATAAAAGCTTTCCATTTCACATCTCTACCCACTTCCCAATCTTGAAATTATAGTCGACGAATGACGCCATCAAGGCTAGGGCCTTTCCGGCGGGTGGGATTCAAACTGATGTGGAGTTAAAGCGTTTCGGCTTACGATACATATCTACACATCTCCAAGTAGCCCTTGTAGGATGGGTAGAGGACCGAAACCCATCGTCCGCGGATCGCGAAGAGTGGCTGATGGGTATCGCTGCGCTCGACCCATCCTACGTCGTGACTGCGTGCGCAAGGGAGAGACACAAACATGTGTAGATACGCATGCCCTGAAGCGGGAAGGAAGTTTCCGTGATGGAGGCAGTTCTGATTCCACATCACTTTGAATCGCACCTCTTTCCGGTTCTTTTCACCTTGTGTCTCAATCTTATTACGAAAGTCCTGTAGGCCGACGCGATGACGTTTACCGTAAGACTGAATCCTGATCTGGAGAAGCGCTTTAACTCGTAGGTACGGCGTCTGCACCGCACAAAATCCGAAGTGGTGACGCAAATCCTCACCGAGTTTGTCACAGCGCGCGAGCCGAAATCGGCCTATGAAGTGGCGCTGGACGTGGGTGTATTCGACGTGCCTGTGGAGAAGTCGTCACCGAATCGGGCGCGCAACCACAAAAAAGTGCAGGTCGCGGCGCTCAAGGCCAAGCACCGGCGGTGACGCAGCTTCTGCGCGATACCGGGTCGCTGGCCGCTTTGTTCGTACGGCGCAACCATCGCATCGTTTGATGATGAGACGGGTATCATCGACATTCTCACCTTCGACCGGCGGGACTTTCTGATCTATCGTCTGGCCGGCAACAAGCGGTTTCGCCTGGTGCTTGAAAGCAATCCAAGTCAGGTATGAAACTATCCAATGGGATTCCTGGTCAGCCTTCCATCAAGATTTCTCTTGCGTAACGCTGGTTGGAATTTCTTCCGGTGGCTTGACCGACTGAAACATTTTCAGCAGCGTTAAATCATAGATGATTTTCAGCGCGCCACCGACCACCAGCGGCCACCCAAAAGTTGAAGCCGCATACATATAACCGGCCAATGCCGGACTCACCGCAGCGGCAAGGCTGCGCGGCAGATTGGTAATGCTGGCTGCGGCCGGGCGTTCGGCGGGCGATACCACTGCCATCACGTAAGAAACCCGCGCCGGTATGTCCATCGACGACAGCGCCGAACGCAAAAACATCAGCAGAATGACCAGCGGCAGCGTCGGCATGAACGGAATCAGCATGAAGAACACGTTGGCCGGCAGGTGCGTGAACACCATGGTGTTGATCAGGCCGAAGCGCGCCGCGATGGGGGCCGCGGCCAGTTGCGAGAACGCGCTGAGCAGACCCGAAATCAGAAACAGGGTGCCGGCTTCGCTTACCGACAGGCCGTGACGCTGAAACAGCCACAGCGCCAACAGCGACTGCACGGCAAAGCCGCTGCCAAAGGAATCCAGACTGAATACCGCCGCCAGTTTATACACGATACGCTTGGAAGGCCCCAGCGGGACGCTTGGCTTATCGTCGTGTGCTTCAAGCGCCGGTGACAGGCCGCGATAGAGCGTCAGCGCCGTCAGTCCGACCGCGCCGTATAGCAAAAACATGAGCTGAATCGCGGTCTTGATGTCGATCCCGGTGACGCTGGAGACGAGCGCCGGCAACGCGGCTGCCTGCGCGCCGACCGCACCCGCCAGGGCGGCAATCAGGCTATACCGGGCAAACAGTGCCGTGCGCGATGTGGCCGGTGTGGTATGCGTCAATAGCGTTTGTTCCAGCGGAAGAAATACGCTGACATCGCCGTTGGAGGGATTGATCGTGCCGACAATGGCAACGATCAGCAACGGCCAGAACTCCGTAGTCAGCGTCACGCCGATGCCGGTGGCGGCCATCAGCATAGAGGCAGCAGCGAGCAAACTGCGGGTGCGGTACCGATGCGCGATCAAACCCGCGCACAGCGTCATGGTACCGGAGCCTAGCATGGTCGCAGTAACGAGGATGCCGATTTCGAGCGCGTTGTAGCCGAGCAGGGTCAGGTAATACGGCAGCAGCAGTGCCACATAGCCATCGACAAATGCGCGCAGCCCGCGCGCTGCAAACAGTCGCCGTGCATCGGGCATCGTGCCCGCGGGTAGCAATTGAAATCCGAACTTTGCCATTTTGAAGGTGAGGGTAGCAGAAAATGCGGCTTCGACAGTTGGCAAAGCTGTCAGTCGCGCCGACTGCAAAAAATCAAGCGGGTGACGCTAGCTCGGGTGGCCTGATCCAAGGCGGGTTCGCCGTATTCACGTCTTGATTCGATACCCCGTTCTGAATATCCACGCGACAATTACCAGACATATGGCAAGGAATACAAACGTCATCGCCACGCTGATGCTGACGCCGACATCGGCCAAGCTGTAAAAACTCCAACGAAAGCCACTGACGAGGTAGAACACCGGGTTGAGCAGCGTCACGGATTGCCAGAACGGCGGAAGCATGTGTATGGAATAAAAGCTGCCGCCGAGAAAGGTCAGCGGCGTGATGATGATAAGCGGCACGAACTGCAGCTTTTCGAAGTTATCCGCCCAGACGCCGATGATGAAACCGAGCAGGCTGAAGGTTACCGCGGTCAACACCAGGAATAACACCATCCATACCGGATGATCGATACGCACCGATACAAAGAGTTCCGCGGTCACCAGGATGATGGTGCCCAGCAGTATTGATTTCGTGGCCGCCGCGCCGACATAGCTGACAACAATCTCGAAGTAAGACACCGGCGCCGACAGCAGTTCGTATATGGTTCCCGTGAACTTGGGAAAGTAGATCCCGAATGAGGCGTTGGACACGCTTTGCGTCAGCAGTGACAGCATGATCAGCCCGGGCACGATAAAGGCGCCGTAAGTGATGCCGTCGACTTCAGAGATACGCGAGCCGATCGCGGCGCCGAACACCACGAAGTACAGCGATGTCGATATCACCGGCGACACGATGCTCTGGAACAGCGTGCGTCGCGTGCGTGCCATTTCAAATGCATAGATCGCGCGGACTGCGTGCAGATTCATGGTTCTTTTCTCACCAGGTTGACGAAGATATCTTCAAGTGAACTCTGCGTGGTGTGCAGATCCTTGAACGCGATGCCCGCGTCATTCAGGGCTTTAAGCAGTCCGGGGATGTTGGTCAGTTCGGTCTGCGAGTCGTAGGTGTAGATCAGTTCGTTGCCGTCGCTCGCAAGACTGAGGTGATAGGCGGCGAGAGATTCAGGCATGGACACAAGCGCATGCTGCAATTGCAGCGTGAGCTGTTTCTTGCCGAGCTTGTGCATGAGCGCGGTCTTTTCTTCGACCAGTATGATTTCGCCGTTACTGATGACGCCGATGCGGTCCGCCATTTCTTCGGCTTCGTCGATGTAGTGCGTGGTCAGAATGATGGTCACGCCGGTTGACCGCAGCGTGCGCACCAGTTCCCACATGTCGCGCCGCAGTTCGACATCCACCCCGGCGGTCGGCTCGTCGAGGAACAGTATTCTCGGCTCGTGAGACAGCGCCTTGGCGATCAACAGGCGGCGCTTCATGCCGCCTGATAACGTCATGATTTTGCTGTCTTTTTTTGCCCACAGTGAGAGTTCGCGCAGTATTTTTTCGAGGTGCGCGGGATTGGGCGCTTTGCCGAACAAGCCGCGGCTGAAAGACACCGTCGCCCACACGGTTTCAAAGGAGTCGGTGGTCAGTTCCTGAGGCACCAGTCCGATCAGGGAACGCGTTGCGCGATAGTCCTTGATGATGTCGTGACCCGCGACCGTCACGCTGCCCTGCGTGGGATTGACGATGCCGCAGATGGTGCTGATCAGCGTCGTTTTTCCAGCGCCATTCGGACCCAGCAGCGCAAAAATTTCACCGCTGCGTATTTCAAGGTTGATGTTCTTGAGTGCGTGCAGACCGGATGCGTAGGTCTTGGAGAGATTCGAAACAGAGATGACGGATTGCATAGCGACAACGATAACAGAAGCGGGCACGATATGACATCATGATGGTTTCCTCTGCGTCCAGCGCGTTGTTAAATCGTCTTAGTTTGAACTCAGCACCTGTAGGATGGGTTGAGTCACGAAACCCATCAGCTGCTGCATGTATTTGCGGGGGGCTGTTTGATGGGTGTCGCCCAGCGCTCGACCCATCCTGCGCTTACTGCTAATTGCGCGGGTTCAATACACCATGCACGCGGCGTTTAATATCCCCCCCGGCGAGCGACAGCGCGCCGAGAAAAATTCCGTGAGCCAGATTGCCTTCGCGTATGCGTTGCGCGAGGTCCGGCAACACGCGGCGCGCAGCCAGATAGACCAGCAATTGCACGATCAGGCCTATCCCGCCCCACATCACCATTTCCTTGGGCGGCGCTGTGGGCGATCGCGCTGGCGAGTGGCAATGCAAATCCCAGCATGACGCCTGACAGGCTGATGGCGGCAGCGCTGTTGCCTTGCCGGATAAGCACGAATTCAGCGTAAGGGGTAATGCGCCCGTAAATCGCGAGAAACGCCGCCAACAACAATGCCGCCGCCACAAAATAACTCAGGAACGGCACCACGCCCTTGATTGAATTCGCCAGAAAATCCATCTTTCTCCTCATTCGAAGTAGTGCGGCACGAAACGGCTCATGTTGCTGGTGATCGGATTAACGTCTTCACGAATGCCGATGCCAGCGGGTTCTTCTCCAATCATCCATGCGCCTATCACCATGTGCCCGCCGCCGAAATCGGGGAGTTCATCATAGGCCTGGTACACATAACCCTCCGCGCCGTAGCCCTGATCGCCCGAGGAGTTTGTCACATTATCTTTTTGCATCATAATGTTAGCTCCATCACGCGAGAGCAGCGGCTGCATGATGCTGGGCCCGGCGATTCTGCCGTCTTCGAAGTAAGCGGGCAGCAGGTTGGTATGATCGGGAAACATTTCCCACAGCAACGGCAGTATCGCCTTGTTGCTCAGGATCGCTTTCCATGGCGGTTCGAATATGCACAACGGCGCGCGCAACAGATGTGCGCCGAAAGACTCGCGCATCATCCACTCCCACGGATATAGCTTGCACAGCGCAAACAGCGGCCGCTCTTCGAGATCGACAAAGCGCGATCGTTCGCCATTCCAGCCGATCTGGTCGATCGCAATTTCACGCGTTTCTATTCCGGCCTGCAACGCCGTGTTCATCAGATAAGCGAGATTGCAGCGGTCTTCAACGCTGGTGCCCAGGCAGGTGAAGTAGACGACAGGCTGTATCGCCAGATGCGCACGCATTGCCTGCCAGCGTGCGATCAGCTTCTCATGCAGTGAATTGAACTGGTCCGTACCGGGACGCACGTCCGTCAATCAGTACCACTGCACGACACCGGCTTCAAGAAGTGCGGTGGGTGTGTCGGCGTTGTATTCGAGCAGCGTGGGCGGATGTTCTCCGTCGAAGCGCAGATCGAAGCGACCGAACAGCGTGGGCTCGGCGCGCGGCCACGACGCGACTACATAATCGGCGAATGACGCCGGTATTGCAAAGCGATCAAACAGATTGTCCTCAACGACCCGCTGCGCCGCCCTGAGGCACAGTTTGTGCAATCCCTCGGTTACTGCTTCGCTCACGTCGATTTCGTCAGCGCTTAGCCGATAGCACGCCGATTCATCCCAATAGGCCCCGTTACATGCTGTGAAATTCGAATCCGACCGCTTCACACTTTTCGCGCCGGTCGCGGCGCGGTGTTATCACTTCCCGCCGCATCAGCTGCCGCTACTCCTTGCGTGCGCGCTGGCCGAGCTGCCGAATCCGCCTCGTACCGAGCTTTGAGAGCCGGCTGCCCTGCTCAGACTGCGATCGGTGGGCGCGTTACGCGCCCCGGTGTAACCAGGGCCGCGATAATAGCCGTAGGTGCCGGTGGAGGCGTTATAGTTCTGCTCGCACTTCTGCCCTTCGCCCCAGTCATGCACGCAGTCGGCCTTGGTGCGATACAGATCATGGGTCTCGACGGTACGATCGCAGCCATTGAGCAACGCCGCACCGATCAGTAACAATGTGATTTTTCCGGATGCCCGCTTCACCGTGACGTCCTCCTTCCATGGAAATGTAATTGCTGCGGCGCGCCGACGCAAGAGAACGGTTATGGCGTCACGGGCAGGACCAGCATCAGAGTTTCAATACACGGAATGACATAGAATATCAGCATCGGAACGATGTTCCGATTCTGTCATCCAGCGGCAAAACGAATTTTTCGAGAACACATCATGCGATTGTCAGTTCGCCTGCTTTTGATATCTCTTGCTGTTCCTGCCGTATTGGGAAACGGAACGTGTCTTGCACAGAGTTATCCGGCCAAATCGATACGCATCGTGACTTCCGAACCCGGCGGTGGCAATGATTTCGGGGCGCGGGTGATCGCGCAAGGGCTCTCCGAATTACTCGACCGGCAGGTCGTGGTCGATAATCGGGGCGGCGCCGGCGGTGCGATTGCGATGGAGGCTGTCGCGCGCGCAGCGCCGGACGGTTACACGCTGTTGTTCTATGGAAGCAGCATATGGACCCTGCCGCTGATGCGCAAAGTGTCCTTCGATCCGGTCACTGATTTTGCACCCATTTCGTTGACCACTACATCGCCGAATATTCTGGTCATCCATCCCTCGATCGCCGTTAAGACCATCAAGGATCTGATTGCGCTGGCGCTGGCGCGGCCTGGCCAGCTCAGCTACGCGTCGGGTGGTTCAGGGTCGTCGACGCATCTCGCGGCCGCCCTGTTCACGGCGATGGCTGGCGTTAACATTTTGCATGTGCCTTACAAAGGCAACGTGCCGGCATTCACCGATCTGATCAGCGGTCAGGTACAAATGATGTTCAATACCGCGAGCGCCGGATCACCGTATGTGAAGTCGGGCAGATTGAGAGGATTGGCAGTAACCAGTCTCGTGCCATCAGCGCTATTTCCGGGCCTGCCGGTCATGGCCGCAACGGTGCCCGGATATGAAGCTGTGACACCCTATGGCGTGCTGGCGCCGGCGCGCACGCCCGAGGCGATCATCAAGCGCTTGAACGAAGAGATCGTACGGCTGATGGCAAGGCCCGACGTGAAGGAAAAGTTCTTCAGTGTCGGCGTGGAAACCGTAGGCAGCACACCTGAACAGTTTGCGGCAACCATGAAGACCGATATGGCGAAGCTGGCGAAAGTGATCAAGGACGCCGGTATCAAGGGGGATTAACTTCGGTTGCGGGCAAGAAGAACAAACAAAGGTAAAACGGGATGTCAGACATCGAAGCAAATTATGAAGTGGTGGTGATAGGCGCCGGCAACGCGGGGCTTGCCGCAGCCATTACCGCGGCACAGAGCGGTGCCAAGGTAGCCATGCTCGAAAAAGGACCGCGCGATCTGCGCGGTGGCAATACCTACTTTACCGGCGAGTTCCGGTTCGGCTGGCGTTCGCTGGAAGAGGACATCCTGCCGTTGATGCCCAAAATCAGCGAGCAGGAGCTGGCGGCCATGCGCGAACGCGTCGTGCCGTATACGCAGGAACGTTTTTACGAAGACGTGATGCGCGTCAGCGAGGGCCGTTCCGATCCCGATCTGCTGAACACGCTGGTCACGGAGTCGCTGCCCGCAATCCAATGGCTGCGCAGCCTGGGTCATGAGTGGCTGCCGGATCAGCGCTCGCCCGGCGTCAGCATGGGCATGGCGGTGACGCTGAATGGCGGTGGCGCACGTCTCTCCGATCGAGAGTTTGATATCGCCGCCAAACTGGGCGTGGATATACGCTACCGGAATATCGCGATGGAATTGCTGCGCGACGCAAAGGGACGGGTAAACGGTGTTCAAGTGCTGACGCCCGAGGGATTCACCCGTATTCACGCCAAGGCGGTGGTGTTGGCATGCGGTGGGTTTGAGTCACATGCGGGCATGCGCGCCAGTTATCTGGGTCCGGGCTGGGATGCCGTCAAAGTCAGAGGGACGCCTTTCAACACCGGCGATGGCTTGCGCATGGCATGGGATATCGGCGCGCAGGCGTATGGAAACCTGACTGCGTGTCATGCCTCGCCGCAGGATGCCGGTCGTCCGCCCTTCAGCGTACGCACACAGACGGCGTGGGAATACAACCGCTACGCCTATCCGTGGAGTGTCATGGTAAACATTCACGGCCAGCGTTTCGTCGATGAAGCATCTGATCTCAGGCCTTACACCTATGCCAAGACCGGCAGAGCCATCATGGCGCAACCGCAAGGTGTGGCATTCCAGATTCTGGATAAGAAATCCGAGGACATGCTGCATGGCTACAACAACGCCACCGGCGCCAGAGCCGACACGCTGGCGCAACTGGCCGACAAACTCGGGCTCGAGCCCGGGCCGTTTCTGCACACGATAAATGAATACAACAAGGCGGTTCAGGCGGGCGACTATGACTCACGGCGGCTGGATGGAAAGCGCACCCAGGGTCTGGCCATCAATAAATCCAACTGGGCGCTGCCCCTGGATACGCCGCCGTTCCATGGCTACAGCGTGAGTTGCGGAATCACGTTCACGTATGGCGGGCTGCGGATTAACACCGATGCACAAGTTTTGAGCAATTGGGAAGCGCCCATTCCGGGTCTCTACGCGTGCGGAGAAATCGTAGGCGGCTTGTTTTACTCGAATTACCCGGGCGGTTCAGGGATGATGCAGGGTGCCGTATTTGGGCGCAGGGCAGGTGCCAATGCCGCGAAGCTCGCAAGAGGTGGGGACTGATAAACCTTCAGGTGCAAGGGCGGAATTTCGTGGCACTGCAAGAGGAGAACAAGTTGTTGGGTACACGTCGATTTTTAGGAGCTTGCACCGCGGTTGCCATGGCAATCAGCTACGGTGCGGGCGCACAGAACTTTCCCAGCAAACCCATACGCATCGTTGCCTCGGGCGTAGGCGGCGGTAGCGATTTCGCCATACGCGCGATTTCCTCCGTGCTGCCCGCCAGTCTCGGCCAGCCGGTGATTATCGATAACCGTCCCGGCGGCGTCATCCCCGGCGATATCGTTGCCAAAGCGCCGCCCGATGGATACACGCTGCTGGTTTCCACCGGCATACTGTGGCTCGCACCGTTTCTGCAGGACAATGTTCCTTACGATCCGATCAAGGACTTCGCGCCGGTCGTGCTGATCAATCGAGCGCCCAACGTTCTTGTCGTGCATCCGTCAGTGCAGGCGCGATCAGTTCGCGAGCTGATCGATCTGGCCAAGGCGAACCCTGGAAAACTCAATTATTCATCCGGGCAAACCGGTGCTTCGAATCACATGGCGGCGGAACTGTTTAAAGCCATGGTAGGGGTCAACATCGTGCGCATTGCGTATAAGAGCAGCTCGACGGAGATTGCCGATTTGCTAGGTGGGCAGACGCAGCATTTCACGTTCGGCACCGTGGGTGCGGTTTCACCGCATGTCAAATCCGCGCGGATTATCGCGCTCGCGGTTACCAGTCCTCAACCATCCGCGTTGTTTCCCGGGTTGCCGACTGTCGCGGCGTCGGGCGTTCCTGGATATGAATCGGGCACGATCGCGGGACTATGGGCGCCGGCCAGGACGCCCGCGCCTCTTGTCCGGCGCCTGAATCAGGAAATCGTGCGCGTGCTCGAAAAGCCCGAGATTCGCGAGCGCTATCTCGCCGCGGGATCGGAAGTCGTTGCCAGCACGCCGGAGCAGTTCGCCGCGGTCATCAAGGCCGATGCGGCAACGTGGGGCAAGCTCATCAAGTCAGCCGGCATACGTGCGGAATAACAGGAATCTGATGCGAACCGGAGTCACGCATGGCGAATGAAACGCGCGTGCTGGCGAAATTCGCGGCCGACTTGCGTGAAGAGGACGTGCCCGTCCACGTACGCCGCCTGGCGACGAATCTGCTCGTCGACCAGTTGGGTTGTGCCATCGGTGGCGTGAAGACGCCATGGGGTGCCCAGGTCAGGGCAACCGTAAGCAGAGCGGGTGGCGTGCCGGACGCCACGGTAATCTACTTCGGCGACAAACTCCCGGCCGGGTCGGCTGCGCTCATCAACAGCACCTTCGGTCATTCGTATGAGTATGATGATTTGAACGGACTTGCGCATGGGCATCCCGGCGCTGAGCTTATTCCAGCGCTGCTTGCGATAGCGGAGCGCGAGCATATCTGCGGCCGCGATTTTCTGACGGCTCTCGTCGTCGCGTACGAAGTAAGGGGATGCATAGGCTGGGCGGTGTCGCCGGATCTGTTCGAGATCGGTGGTCCGCAATTTTCGACATCGTGCGGACCTTTCGGCGCGGCGGTGGGTGTCGCGCGATTGCTCGGTCTCGATGCCGATGGGATACATAATGCTCTGGGCATCGCCGGAACGTTCTCCGGCGGGCTCATGCAATACGATCAGGGCGGCGGCTCGGTAAAACGAATTTTTACCGGCGTGGGCGCGAGCAGCGGCATACAGTCCGCCGAACTCGCGCGCGCCGGCATGACCGGGCCCGAGGGCATACTCGAAGGCGCACGCGGGCTGTTGAGGATATATACCCGTGCCTACAAACCCGAGCGGCTGCTGCCGCATGCCGCCGGCAAGTGGATATTCGAACGCATACAGTTCAAGCCCTATTGCTGCTGCGGGATCATTCATCCGTCCATCGATGGACTCAAGAAAATCATTTCAGAACAAAAACTTACCGCAGACGATATCGCGTCCATCACGATCCGCAACCCGAGCGGATTCCATGATCATGCGACCATCACCGCGCCGCACGACATGCTGGGCATGCAGTTCAGTACGTCGTATTCACTGGCGCTTACGGCTTTGCGTGGTGGCAACACGCCGCGCGAATATACACTCGACGCGTTGGCCGACCCGGCCATCAAGGCGTTTGCGTCACGGGTCACGGTTGAAGAAGGAACCGAACTCAACAAGATCTGCGAAGGTCATTTCTCGGCGCATATCAAAGTCTGCACGAACTCGGGCGCGGTTCACGAACAACTGGTGATAGACGCCAAAGGGTCGGTTGCGGTGCCACTCACCGATGAAGACATCGATAACAAGTTTCGCTCGCAGGCCGAGGAACATCTCGGCAGTGCAAACTGCGAGGCGCTGTTGCGCATGCTGCGTGATATTGACGGGATACCCGATGTCGGGAAATTATTTACTCTGCTTGCCGCAAAGGAAATCGCGGAACCAGGAACGGCACAGACATGAGGCACCACCCTAAAGGAGTTCAGGTCATGCGACACGCGAAACGCGCACTCACGGTTTTTGTTCCTTGTCTGTTCTCCGCCATCGGTATCAATTGCGGCGCACAGACGTATCCGGTCAAGCCGGTCAGGATTGTCGTCCCAGTCGCTGCGGGCGGTCCTACCGATATTCTCACGCGCACGCTAAGTCAGAAATTCGCCGAAGCGTGGAATCAACAGGTTGTGGTTGAAAACCGCGCTGGTGGTGGCAGCAATATTGCTTTTGAATTCGTCGCAAAGTCCGCGCCCGACGGCTATACGATGCTGATGGCGCAGCCGGCATTTACCGTCAACGTCAGCTTGTACAAGAATCTCGCTTACGATCCGCTGCGCGATTTCGTCACGGTGAGCCTGGCAACCACTTATCCGCTGGTTCTGGTTTCCCATCCATTAGTGCCGGCGCGCACCATCAAGGAGCTGGTGGCATTGGCCACGACCAAACCGGGACGGCTCAATATCGCATCTGCCGGAAACGGCACGACCACGCATCTCGCAGCCGAGTGGTTCAATACGCTGGCCGGCATCCGGCTGACACACATTCCCTACAAGGGCGCGGCACCAGCCACAATCGACTTGCTGGGCGGGCATACCGATGTGTCGTTTGCCAGCCCGCCGCCGGTGCTGACTGCGATTGCGCAACGCCGCCTTAATGCGCTGGCGATGACCGGGGCCACGCGCCATCCATTGCTGCCCAGCGTTCCCACCTTTAGCGAATCCGGATTTCCGGAGTTTGTCGTCATGGGCTGGTACGGGCTGGTTGCTCCGGCGGGAACGCCACGCGAAGTGGTGAACATCGTGCGTGCCGAAGTCGTCAAGGCCTTGGCCGCAAGCGACACCAAGGAGAGAGTCCAAGCGCTCGGCCTGGACCCGGTGGGCAGCACGCCGGAACAGTTCACCGCACTCCTCAAGGATGAAGTGGCGCGCTGGGCGAAAGTGGTCAAAGCGTCTGGCGCCAAGCCCGATTAACTGCGAATGAAACACCATCTCGATATCGCAACTGGCGTTACTCTCGCGTATACAATCGACGACTTTACCGATCCGTGGCGTAACGCCGAGACCATCATTCTCGTGCACGGCATCGCGGAGAGTGGCGACGCGTGGCGCGGCTGGGTTCCTTATCTCGCGCGACACTACAAGGTGATACGTCTGGATCTGCGCGGATTCGGCGATTCGACGCCCATGCCGCTCGATTACGAGTGGTCGATCGCGGCGCTTGCGAATGACCTCGAGGCGTTCGTCGCGGGGTTGGGTCTTGCGCGCGTGCACCTGGTTGGCGCGAAGCTGGGCGGCCTTGTTGCCATGAAGTTCGCCGCCACGCGGCCCGGCAGGATGCATACGCTCATCGTATCCGGCGCGACGGTAAAACTGGATTTCCTCGCGCCATCCATCCCCGCGAAAGTTCGTTGCATGGAAAAGGAAAGCATACGCGCGTGGGCGGAATCGACGATGCGCGAGCGCATGGGCACCGGTATGCCGCCAGCCGCCGTGACCTGGTGGATAGACCACATGGGGCAGGCGCCAAAAGCGTCAGTGCTCGGCATCTATCGCATGCTGGCCGGGGTGGATATCACACGCGATATTCCCAATATCACCGCGCCGACACTGGTCATGACCTCGACCAACAGCGGCTACTATGGATCTACGCAGGAATTCGGCAACTGGCAGAAGAACATTGCGGATTCCGAGCTCGTTCTGATACCCGGCGATTCGTATCATATTTCCGCGTCGTATCCCGATGCCTGCGCGAGCAAAGCGGCGCATTTTCTGGCGCGGTGGAGAAAAAAACGCGTTTAGATTCTCGCCTGTGCTTGCGTTGGTTACGCTGTATTTGCGCTCGTCCGCCATTCAAAAAGTGGCGCGCGATTAGGTTGAATCCTAAATTTTTAATACATCACTGCCCACGGTTGTTGTGTAAGCGAGCTGTGGGCGTAGGGAAATGAGCTGTAGAAGGGTTACGGACATTGGACTATCCTCGGACTGAACTGTCACTGGGGCTATAACAACAAAATGCAGAAATCCAAGACCATTTTAGTTATAGCGACTCATCATTATCCGATAGTCTTGCAGGGAATTGCCAGTATATTCAAGGACGAGCCTGACATCGCTTTGGTGTCGCAGGTCACGACCGGTAAGGAAGCGCTGCAAGCCGTCCGCGAGCACCGTCCGGACATCGTGCTGCTGAAACGGCGCATGCCGGACATGGGCGCACTGGAGGCGGCGCTTGAATTGCGCAAAACGGGGTCGAAGATTTCCATCGTTATACTCGGCCGGGAATTGACCTCCGCGGAGTTTCTGAAGGCGGTCCAGATCGGTGTGAGAGGCATCTTCCTCTGGCAGATGCCGGCGGCTCTGCTGGTGCAGTGCGTTCGCGTGGTGAACCACGGGGGGAATTTCCTCGAAGAGAACATTTTCCTCCTGGAGTTAGAGCAGCAGCTCCAGCGTTCAGTCAAGCCAGAGAAAACCGCCGACACGCTCACCGCGCGGGAACTCGCCGTCGTGGGGCTTGTGGTAAAGGGATTGGGCAACAAGGAAGTCGCACGCAAGCTGGACATTACCGAAGGCACGGTCAAGAGCCATCTGCACCGGAGTTACGAGACACTAAGAGTGCATAACCGCTTGAGCCTGCTACAGTTTGCCCGGTTAAACGGCTCCGATGGCGTGGCGCCGGCGCGATTGTCCCCGCGTGAAAGCGTCAGCACGGGGGAAGACTGGCCGCTCCCCAGTAGCCGTCAGTGCCGACGCCGTGTTTCTTACTGCGACTTCACCACGATCGACCTGGAAGCCTGGTTGCCTGACGCGTCCTTGGCGACAGCCGTCAGGGTGTGGGAGACCAGCGTGGTCGTAGCCGTCTTCTTGCCTTTGGTCGCGGTCGAGCCCGTGCTCCACGTGTAGCTGAGCGACGAACTGCAGGCAGCGGCTACTTGCT
>CANJQI010000113.1 GCA_947476215.1 Betaproteobacteria bacterium | reverse complement strand
TCGGATTGGCGGTAACCACGGAGAGCACGTCGAGGCCGATGAAACCTACGGCGGCGGCCGCACTCGCGGCAAGGCCCGAGGCGGGCACGACATGGCGCTTGTCGCCGGTGCCGTCGAGGTTAAACAGCGCAAGCCCGGTGGCAGCCTCAACAAGCGGAGGACTGGACGGTACGCCGGACGTGTTCGGCTTGCGGTGGTGCCAGACCGAAGTGCCGAATCATCGGGTGGCTTCATCGAGCGAACCGTTAAGCCCGGCGCTGCCATCATCACCGACGACTGGAGCGGTTACGCGAAGCTGGGCAGACGCGGTTATTGCCATACTGCCGTCGCGGAACGGGGTGACACGCCCGCGTCCGCGGGAAATGAAAGGGCCGCACTACGGCTTGGTATTAAGCGGCAAGATATTTAATCAACGCGGATTAGCGATGGTCTGTCGTGTTTCGCAAGGCGCCGCTGACGCGTTACGGACTCACGGCACTGTCGTGACCTCAATGGGAACCGGAGCGGATACGCAAGGCGCGATTCATTGCCATCAACTGAAGGCGCTGGACTGGCGCATGCGCAAGGCAAAATACAAAGAGTCAGCGCCCCCCCCCATGTGGTCGACGAAGTGTTTGCGCGGGTCGAGGCGATTCTGTCGAATTGAATTGGGTAACAAATTTGCAGTTTAGGTGATTAACCTTGGAATCACCCGTGAATTGAGCGCGACGGTTCCCGCCGGACTGCTGACTCACGCCGACCGCGTTATTGAGTGTATGGGACACTGACGTTGCCAGCACGCAGCGTCTCAAGAGCAAGGCACGTTATGGGGTTAGAGGTTTGCAACCTTTCAGCGGTCTCACCAACTTGCCGCCGAAGTCAACGATGCGCAGGTGTAAGAGTTAAGCATGGCTACCAGTCTTTCACTTGACCTTGATCTGCGGCAGAATCCCTGGACAACACGAGCGGAATAACTCCGGCGCAATTCCACCATGGATCTGAGACTCCGGCGGTGCCCGAGTTTCAAATAGCCACGACCTCGATATCCGGCTCGATAGACTTCACCAGGTTCTCAATGCTGACCAGCGTTCCCGACAGGGAACTTGGACAACTGCCGCACGCGCCCTGGTAGTGCACGCTGAGTTTGTTGCCTTCTAGTCCCATCACGTACAGATCGCCGCCATCGTCCTGCAGATAAGGACGTATCTGTTCATCCAGCAGTTCATTGATACGCGCGAGCCGTTCGCGATCTTCGGGACTCAATTCGGCACCCGCGCCCACGGTGGATTCCGTCGCGAGCTGCGCGGAACGCTCGTCCGCCGCCGCAGCAGCGCGTATCGGTTCCGCCAGTTTTCGCAACAGCTCCGGCCAGTCGGCGGCGCCGTCCTGCGTAACGGTAAGCCAGTGATCGACATAAAACACGCTGGTCACGTGCTCGATATCAAACAATGCGCCGGCCAGCGGATCGGCTTCGGCCTGCGCCATGTTGTCATAGGAGTGCGAGATTCCCCAGGTTAACGGCTCCTTGAGGATGAACTTCTTCGCGTTTGGATTGGGCGTATCTTCGATTTCAGCTATTTTTGGCATGTCACATCCGCAACGCGTCAATTAAAACAAAACCATTGTTTCTGCTTATAAACATAATGTGTGTCTATTCAGTCTGATCGCGGCTCACATCGCCCGTAGCCCGGAGGGAGTCCAGGACGTATTCCGGGATAAAGCATCGTGTATCGAAACTGTGTGAGCGCCTGCACCTCTGCTTCCCCGGAATACGGCCATGAAAAAAACATCGCCTTCTTCCGGGCTCGGTTTTGTAAAAATGTCGTTCTGTGCATACACGGCGATCACGCATCCCCGATCGGTGCATGCATGGGATCATCGCCGGCCTCGGTCGACGTACTGGAAACGGAGTTGAATGCGGCGTGCAGCGTGTGCCACGGCAGTATGGCGCATTTGACGCGCGTCGGCAGATCGCGCACGCCGGCGAACACCGTAAGACGGCCCAGATGGTGATCGCCTTGGCCGACATCGAGCGCACCGGTCGCCATGTCGCGAAATTCCTTGATCAGGGTTTCCGCGGTCTGCCGGGTCTTGCCTTTGACCATCGCCGTCATCATCGACGCCGATGCCTTGCATATCGCGCACGATTCGCCCTGAAATGCGATGCCTTCGATGGCATCGCCCCTGAGTTCGAGCGCGAGCGTGATGTGGTCGCCGCACAGCGGGTTATGCCCTTCGGCCGTGTGGCTCGCCTGACTCAGCGTGCCGAAATTACGCGGCTTGCGGTTGTGATCGAGGATCACTTCCTGATACAGCGCTTTGGGGTCCGCCATTATCCAAAGACCTTTTGCACATTGCGTATGCCGGCGACCAGCGCATCGACCTCGCCCATGGTGTTGTAGAACGCAAACGACGCGCGCGACGTGGCCGGTATCGAGAAACGCTGCATCACCGGCTGCGCGCAATGGTGCCCGGTGCGCACTGCCACGCCATCCTGATTGAGCAAGGTGCCGACATCGTGCGGATGCACGCCGGCGATGGTGAACGACAATACCGCCGACTTGTGCCGCGCCGTGCCTACGATGCGCACACCCGGCATGCCGCTCACCTGTGCGGTCGCGTATTCGAGTAGTTCATGTTCGTGCGTGGCAATCGCATCCATGCCCAGCGCTAACAGGTAGTCTACGGCCGCGCCCAGGCCGATCGCGGCGGCGATCGGCGGTGTTCCTGCCTCGAACTTGTACGGGATCGCGTTGTAGGCTGTCTTTTCGAAGCTGACCGACAGTATCATGTCGCCGCCGCCCTTGAACGGCTGCATGCGCTCCAGCTGCACGGCCTTGCCGTAGAGTATGCCGATGCCGGTGGGTCCGCACAGCTTGTGCCCCGAGAACGCGTAGAAGTCGCAGTCCAGATCCTGCACGTCGACCTTCAAATGCGGCGCCGCCTGCGCGCCATCGACCAGCACCGGCACGCCGCGCGCATGCGCGTACGCGATCATGGCTTTGACGGGGTTGACGGTGCCCAGCGCATTGGACACATGCATTACGCCGACAAACCGGGTGCGTTCGTTGAAGAGTTTCTCGTATTCGTCGATGAGAAATTCACCGGCATCATTGATCGGCACCACCCGTATCTTGATACCCTTCTCGTCACGCAGCATCTGCCACGGCACGATATTCGAGTGATGCTCCAGCGTGGTCAATATAACTTCGTCGCCGGCGGTGAGAAACTTGCGGCCAAAGCCGTGCATCACCAGATTGACAGCCTCGGTGGTGCCGCTGGTAAAGATCACTTCCCGGTCTTCGCGCGCGTTGATGAAATGCTGAATTTTGCGGCGCGATTCCTCGTATGCCGCGGTGGCGGTCTCCGACAGGTAGTGCACGCCGCGATGGATGTTCGCATGCTGTTCCGTCTGATATCGCACCAGACGATCGATGACGGGCTGCGGCATTTGGCTGGACGCTGCGTTGTCGAGGTAAACCAGCGGCCGACCCGCGACGTTCAGTTTGAGTATCGGAAAATCGGCGCGTATACGTTCCACATTCAGTTTGCCCGAACTCACTGGCGTCTCGGGCACTGCTCCGGGAATACGGCTACGGGCTTGCGCTGTCATGTTCATTTGCTCACTGACTGACTGTTGGTCTGCGCAAGCACGCGCTGTTCCAGTTTGTGCCTCAGCGAGGCGACCGGGATACGGCTGATGACTTCGGCGCCGAACGCATACGTCAGCAAATTGCGCGCTGCCGCCTCGGGAAAACCACGGCTCATCAGATAGAACACTTCGTCGCTGTCGAGCTGGCCCACGGTGGCGCCGTGCGCACATTTGACGTCGTCGGCAAAGATCTCGAGCTGCGGCTTGGTGTCGACGCGTGCTTTGCTTGTCAACAGCAGGTTACGGCTGGACTGCGATGAGTCGGTGCGCTGCGCGCCCTGACGCACCAGTATCTTGCCGTTGAAGACGGCACGCGCCGCGCCGTCGACGATGCATTTATGCAGCTGGCGGCTCACACCATGCGGCTGCGCATGGTCTATGCAGGTATGCGTATCGGCGAGTTGTTGCTCAGCGACGAGTGCCAGGCCGTCAATCGCGCACTCGACGCCTTCCGCTGTCTGTACGACGTTGAGATTGCAGCGTGAAATGCGCGCTCCCAAGGCCACGCTGACCGACTGGTAATGACTGGCGCGACCGAGGGATATCGCGCAGTTCGAAACATGAAACGCCTGCCCGCTCTCGCGCTGCACGCGCACGTGATGGACCCGTGCGCCGTCGGCGAGCACGATCTCGGTCACTGCATCGGTAAAGTAAACATCGTTTTGAAGCGCCACGAATTCCTCGACCACTGTCACGACGCTTCCCGGCTCCGCAATCACCAGGCAACGCGGATAACTTGCAGCGCCTTTCTGGGTGGCCACATGGAGCACATGGAGTGGCGCCGACACTGCGACGTTGCGTGGCGCGATCACTATTGCACCGTCGTGCAGAAATGCCGTATTCAGCGCGGCAAATGCATTGGACTGGAATTCGGCATGGCGGCCCAGATGCGGCTCTATTACCGTGCCGTGACTTGCCAGTCCGGACGCCAGGCTAGTCACCGTGATGCCGGTGTTATTGAATGACAACAGCGGCGCATACTCGCCGTCCACGAATACTAAACGGGCGCCTGCTTCCGTCAATATGAATTCCGCGAGCTGCGCAATGTCAGGTTTGGACCCGCCGCGCACCGGATGAAACGGTATCCCGGTCAACGGCGAGATATCGGTAAAGCGCCACTCCTCGTCACGTGTCGTCGGCACACTGAGCGCGCCAACGCGATCAACGGCATGGGAGCGAAGATCATTGAACCACGCTAGCGGACTAGCGGGCAGTTGCGGCTGCCCCGCGAGCAAGCTGGCGAGATAACGGTTGGGGGCTGCTACGGTCATGCTGGCACTACCGCGCCGGCCTTGTTCTCCGCGCTGACCCAATCGTATCCGCGCGTCTCAAGCTCGACCGCCAGATCCTTGCCGCCGGTCTTGATGATGCGGCCCGACTCCATCACATGCACATAGTCGGGCTTGATGTAATTGAGCAAACGCTGGTAGTGCGTAACCAGTATGATCGCATTGTCCTTGTTGGCGAGTTGATTGACACCCCCGGCGACCACCCGCAAGGCATCGATGTCGAGCCCCGAGTCGGTCTCGTCCAATATCGCGAGCCTGGGCGCCAACAGCGCCATCTGCAGTATCTCATTACGTTTCTTCTCGCCACCTGAAAAGCCCTCGTTGACACTGCGGTCGAGAAAATCAGGATTCATTTCCAGCAGCTTCATCTTTTCGCGCACGAAATCGTCGAACTCGAGCGGGTCGAGTTCGTCCTTGCCGTGCTGCGCCTGCATGGTGTTGTAGGCAAGCCGCAGGAACTGGCTGTTGGCGACACCGGGTATCTCGATCGGATACTGAAATCCGAGGAACACGCCGGCGCGTGCGCGCGCATCGGGCGCCAGATCCAGCAGGTTCTGGCCGCCAAACAGCACGGTACCATCGGTGACCTGATATGACGGGTGACCGGCCAGTACTTTGGAGAACGTGCTCTTGCCCGAACCATTCGGCCCCATGATGGCATGCACTTCGCCGTACCGGACGGTAAGCTCCATGCCTTTCAGAATCTCGATGCCGTTGACGGTTGCGCACAGCCCGTGCACTTCCAGCAAAGTCTTGCTGTCCTGAATAATCATCCTACGCTTCCTTCAAGTTTCAGGCCGAGCAGCTTGGTCGCTTCGACCGCGAACTCCATCGGCAATTGTTGAAACACGTCCTTGCAGAAGCCGTTGATGATCATCGATATGGCTTCCTCGGCGCCGATGCCGCGCTGCGCGAAATAGAACAACTGGTCTTCACCGATCTTGGACGTCGAAGCCTCATGTTCGACCTGCGCGCCGGGATTGCTGACCTGGATGTAGGGAAACGTGTTGGCCCCGCATTGGTCGCCGATCAGCATGGAGTCGCATTGCGAATGGTTGCGCGCCCCGGTCGCCGATGGCGCAATTCGCACCAGTCCACGATAACTGTTGTTCGAGTGCCCGGCCGAGATGCCCTTGCTGACGATGGTGCTGCGCGTGTTCTTGCCGATGTGCATCATCTTGGTGCCGGTATCGGCCTGCTGATAATGATTGGTGAGTGCCACGGAATAAAACTCACCCACCGAGTTGTCGCCGCGCAGCACGCAGCTCGGATATTTCCACGTGATCGCCGACCCAGTTTCCACCTGCGTCCACGAGATGCGTGAACTGACGCCTTTGCACAGCCCGCGCTTGGTGACAAAGTTGTAAATGCCACCCACGCCTTTTTCGTCGCCCGCATACCAGTTCTGCACCGTTGAATACTTGATGTCGGCATTGTCGAGGGCGACCAGTTCGACCACCGCGGCGTGCAGTTGATTGGTATCAAATTTGGGCGCCGTGCACCCTTCGAGATAAGACACCGAGGCGCCGGCTTCGGCGACGATCAGCGTGCGCTCGAACTGACCCGACTCCTGCGTGTTGATGCGAAAGTAAGTCGAGAGATCCATCGGACATTTGACGCCCTTGGGTATGTAACAAAATGACCCGTCGGTAAAAACCGCCGAATTAAGCGCGGCGTAATAATTATCTCCGACCGGCACCACGCTGCCGAGGTATTGCTTGATCAGATCCGGGTGCTGATGCACGGCTTCCGATATCGAGCAGAATATGATGCCGACTTCGGCAAGTTTGGCCTTGTAAGTCGTCGCGACCGAAACGCTGTCGAATATGACGTCGACCGCGACTCCCGCCAGCTTGGCGCGCTCGTTCATCGGCACGCCGAGTTTTTCGAACGTCTTCAGCAATTCCGGATCGACCTCATCCATGCTGGCCAGCGTCTTTTTCGGTTTGGGCGCCGAGTAATAACTGATCGCCTGAAAATCGATCTTCGGGTAATGCACGTTGGGCCACACCGGCTCTTCCATCGTCAGCCACTTCTGATAGGCCTTGAGACGGAATTCAAGCAGCCATTCAGGCTCGTTCTTCTTGGTCGAAATCAGCCGTATCGTATCTTCATTGAGCCCCTTGGGCGCAACATCGGATTCGATGTCGGTGACGAAACCGTGCTTGTACGGCTGATTGACGAGATTCTGGAGTACTGTGCTCATGGCAATTTCACGCTTTTTCCTTCAAACTGAAACTCTCACCGCAACCACAGGTACCGTCGACGTTCGGGTTGTTGAACTTGAACGCCTGTTTGAGTCCCTCCTTGACGAAATCGAGGCTGGCGCCGTCCAGGAAGCTCAGGCTATCGGCATCGACGACGAGTTTGGAGTTGTGCGCCTCGAAGAGCTGGTCTTGCGGGCCTACGTCGTCGGCATAGTCAAACGTATAAGCAAAACCCGAGCAGCCTACTTTCTTGACGCCGACCCGCAAGCCCACGCCTTTGCCGCGTTTCGCAAGTTGTGTCTGTATCTGTTTCGCCGCGTTTTCAGTCAATGTTATTGCCATGATTGCTCACCGTTCACTATTTACTATTCACCACTCACTATTTACTGCTTACCGTTTACCAAAACTCAAACCGCAATTGCCGTCATCCGCCGCAGTCTCGCAACCGTGGCTTCCAACACGTTCAAAAACTCGTCCACTTCCTGCGCTGTGTTGTCTTTGCCGAGGCTGAAACGCACCGCACCGCGTGCAATTTCAGGCGCCACGCCCATGGCCAGCAACGTTGCGGAGGGTTCGGTACTGGCGCTCGAACATGCAGCGCCGCTGGCAACCGCAAACTCGGCCTTGTCGAGTTCGATCACCAGTGTTTCGCCTTCAATACCGGGAAATGCAAAATAACTCGTATTGGCTATGCGTTGCGCCGCCGCACCGAAAATCACCGCACCCAAATCATTCAGCCGGCGTTCAAATTGCGCGCGCATAGCCGTGAGCCGGGCTGCAACTTCGCCCATGCGTTTCGCGGCCACTTCGCATGCCATGCCGAAACCCACGATGGCAGGGACATTTTCGGTACCGGAACGCAGGCCGTTTTCGTGGCCGCCGCCATTGATCAACGGCTTCAGTTCGATGCGCTTGTCGAGTATCAGCGCGCCAGCACCCTTGGGGCCGTAGATCTTGTGCGCCGACAGTGTCATCGCGTGCACATTAAGACCCGAAAAATCGACGGCAATCTTCCCCAACGCCTGCACTGCGTCGGTGTGCATCCAGGCGCCGGCGCTGCGCGCTTTTTCCGCAATCGCCGCCACGTCCTGTATCACGCCGGTTTCATTGTTGGCCAACATCACCGAGACGATGCCGGTACGCTGTGTAAGCGCGACAGCAACGTCGCTTGTGTCGACACGACCATCGGCGTCGACCGCGAGCTTACGCACAGTCCAGCCGCCGCGTGCAAGTTCCTGCGCAGGCTTGGCGATGCACGGATGTTCGATCGCGCTGACTGCGATCTGAGAGGGCTTGAGCATTGCGGCGGCGCCCTTGACGAAGGCGTTGTTGGCCTCGGTGCCACCACTGGTGAAAATGACCTGCACCGGCTGCACGCCGACCAGCGCCGCAACCTGCTCGCGCGCCCGATTAACCGCCTTGCGCGCCTGCGTGCCGTATTCGTGCCGGCTCGACGCATTGCCGTACTGTCCGCGCAGGTACGGCAGCATGGCCGCCAATACCTGTTCATCGACAGGGGTGGTCGCGTTGTGGTCAAAATAGACGTGCTTCATTGCCGCGGTTCAATCAATCAGACGGATGCCGGCGTGTGATCCTGCCTGGGCATGCTGCTGCGCATGTCGTGCACGCGCGATATGCCGGCCTGTTTGGCGTGCTGCTCGTCGACCAATCGTTTGAGCGTAATGGCGCCGAGGTAATCAAAAATATGCTTGTTCAAATTGGCCCACAGGTCGTGCGTGATGCATTTTTGATCGTCGTGACAGTTTTCCTTGCCGCCGCATTGGGTCGCATCTATCGGTTCGTCCACAGCACGGATGATGTCGACCACGGACATTGCCGCCATATCCCGGGCCAACCGATAACCGCCACCCGGCCCTCGGACACTGTCGACCAGACCACGCCGGCGCAATTTGCCAAAGAGCTGCTCAAGGTAAGAAAGCGAAATCCTCTGCCGCTCACTGATTTCCGACAGCGTCACCGGTCCACCTCCGTGACGCATCCCCAAATCAACCATTGCAGTCACCGCAAAGCGTCCCTTAGTCGTCAATTTCATAGGATCTCTCGTTCATAATCAAATGGTTATACTAAAACGCAATACATTACTGATTTTGTCAACTATACAATACCCGATTGATACAGTCAAGTTAATAGACAGTTAATCCACGATCTTGTTCAGGTATGCCGCATCAAATTTCTCGCGCTGCGCAATACCCTCGCAATCGACGCCAAGCTTTTGAAGATGTTCAATAATCTGACTCAGACGGCGATCGACGTTGACGCTATGGTCGAGTAGTTCATGGATGGCTCGCGCGACTGGGTCGTTCATATCCGACCCAACCGCGTAGGCTGTAAATCCGCCCCCGTCATGCTGTTTTTCCAGTACTCGGGCAGGGATTCCGATCGCAGTCGCACCAGCGGGGACGCTTTTGGTTACTACCGCGTTGGATCCTATGCGAGCGCCTGCGCCTAACGTAATCGGACCCAGTATCTTGGCGCCTGCGCCTATTACGACGCCGTTCTCAAGTGTGGGGTGACGCTTGCCTTTGTTCCACGTCGTACCCCCCAGCGTCACGCCGTGGTACAGGGTGCAGTCGTCGCCTATTTCAGCGGTCTCCCCTATTACCACGCCCATACCGTGATCTATAAAAAAGCGCCGCCCAATGCGCGCACCCGGATGAATTTCGACGCCGGTCATCCAACGCCCCATATGGGACACAAAACGCCCCAGCCACCTCAAGCCAGCGCCCCACATCCGATGCGCGAGCCGGTGCATCAGCAACGCATGCAGGCCGGGATAGCAGGTGAGCACTTCCCAACTATTGCGCGCTGCGGGATCGCGCTCAAAAACGACTGAAATCTCTTCTCTGAGTCTGGAGAACATGATTGATTCTTATACAAATAAGTTGAAAGAATACATTAACCTAGTAAAACGATCAAGTATTCGGGAAGTGGTGCTTCCCGGACTTGATTTACAACTCCATCATTTTGAAGGGAAATATGGCTAAACTCACTTAAACTACCCGTTCTAATCTTTCAGACTCCCTGCCAGACCTGCCATGAACCTTAGCTACCGTTCAGCCTTGATCCTTGCGGCCCTTAACGCATGCCTATGCTCCAGCAGCCGTGGCCAGGATTACCCCAGCAAACCGATACGCATGATTACCGGCTCCGCAGGGGGCAGCAACGATTTCGTCGCGCGTGGAGTCATCAATCCAGGGCTTACGGCGAGCCTCGGACAACCCATTATCGTGGACAATCGGTCGGGCGGAGCAACGTCAGCCGAACCCGCGGCCAAAGCAGCCCCGGATGGTTATACCGTGTTGCTCAGCACCGCCAGTCATTGGCTGTCGCCTTTCTTCCAGGAGGTGCGCTTCGATCCGGTGCGCGATTTTACGCCCATCACGGTGGTGGCACGCGGACCCAACGTGCTGGTCGTGCACCCCTCGCTGCCGGTCAAGTCGGTCAAGGAATTGATCGCATTGGCTCGCACCAAGCCGGGACAACTCAACTACGCCTCCGGCGCGACGGGCAGCGCCACGCATCTGTCGGGCGCGCTATTCAACTATCTCGCCAAATCCGACATTGTGCGTATTGCGTATAAGAGCAGCCCCATGGAAACCGCCGAGTTGCTGAGCGGCCAGGTGCAGCTTTCCTTCGGCACTGCGATCGACGTATCACCGTTTATCAAATTGGGAAGATTGCGCGCGCTGGCGGTCACGAGTGCACAGCCTTCGTCGCTATTTCCCGATCTGCCGGCGATTGCGGCAACGCTGCCGGGCTATGCGCGTACCATCGTGTTCGGCATCTGGGCGCCGGCCAGGACACCTGACGCCATCGTCAACCGGTTACACCAGGAAATCGTGCGCGTGGTCAACCGGCCGGACGCGAAACAGAAACTGTTCGATACGGGCATGGATGCGGTTGGCAGTTCACCCGATCAGTTTGCCGCTGAAATCAAGGCCGACATGGATATCATGGGCAAAGTCATCAAGGAAAGCGGTATCCGCGCACAGTAAGCGAAAGTCCGCGCGACGCGGTTCTAGCGTCGTGATTTATCAACCGAATTCAGAAACCCGCGCAGTATATTCACTTCCTCCGTTTCGAGCCGCGCGCGTGCCAGCAGACGCCGCAAGCGCGGCATCAACCGTTTTGGATGCGCAGGATCATGAAAGCCCGTCGCGGTCATGGTCTGCCCGAAATGCTCGTATAAACGTTCCACGTCGGCCAGCGTCGCCGGCTCAAACTCGGCGTCGTTGCGCACGACATCCGACTCGCAGGCCATGCGCAATTCGTATGCGAAGACCTGTACCGCGGCAGCCAGATTCAGGGATGCGTAATCCGGATTCGCCGGTATGCACGCCCACAACTGGCAGAGGCCGGCCTCTACGCTGGTGAGGCCCGTGGTCTCGTTGCCGAACACCAAGGCCACCTGATGTGTCGCCGCCGCAGCGAGCAACTCACGCGCGGCGTCGCGGGCACTCTTGAGGTCGTGCTGCAACTCTCGATGGCGTGATGAAGTGCCGACCGCCAGCACACATCCACCCAGCGCCGCGGCAAGACTCTCGTGCACCTGTGCGTCTTGCAGTACGTCGCGCGCCCCCGACGCGCGCGCATCCGCGTCCGGATGCGGAAAGTGACGTGGATTGACCAGGTGCAGCGTCCTCAGGCCCATGGTCTTGAGCGCGCGCGCCGACGCGCCAATGTTGCCGGGATGGCTGGGCCGAGTCAGCACGACACGAATATTTTTGAGTGGATCGGTGTTATTCACTACAATACGCCCCTCTGACCTGGGTGCGCCTGCTCCCGAAGTCGACATCCTGATACCCGAGTAATACCTCTATGCATCCCATGCTCAACACTGCCGTCAAGGCCGCACGGCGCGCCGGCAGCGTCATCAACCGCGCATCGCGCAATCTCGACATATTGTCGGTAACGCAAAAGGCCATCAATGATTTCGTGTCGGATGTCGATCGTGAGGCCGAGCAGGAGATCATCAAGGTCCTGCTTAATGCTTACCCGGCGCATTCGATTCTAGCAGAGGAAAGCGGCGCGTCCGGCAAGTCCGAGTATCAATGGATCATAGATCCGCTCGACGGCACCACTAATTTTTTGCACGGCTTTCCGCAGTACGCGGTGTCGGTCGCGCTTTCGCACAAAGGCGTGATTACGCAGGCCGTGGTTTACGACCCCACACACAACGATCTTTTCACCGCAACACGCGGCCACGGCGCGTACCTCAATGATCATCGCATCCGCGTCAGCAAGCGACTGCACCTGAATCAATGCCTGCTCGGCACCGGGTTCCCATTCAAGGAGTTCTCGCATGTGGATACTTATTTGGCCATGATGCGCGACTTGACGCAAAAGACCACGGGCTTGCGCAGGGCAGGCGCGGCATCGCTGGATCTGGCTTATGTCGCTGCCGGTCGTCTCGATGCTTTTTGGGAATTCGGCCTCGCGCCGTGGGATATCGCCGCCGGCAGTCTGCTCATCACCGAAGCCGGCGGACTGGTCGGCGACCTCGAAGGAAACACCGGCTACATGGAGTCCGGCAACATCGTCGCTGCCAGCCCCAAGATATTTTCGCAACTGATACAAGCGCTTGCCCCGCATCTGACACCGGGATTGAAGAGCAAGCAGTAACCCGCGAAACTATCGCATGCGCGTTTTCCAACACGACCATCGTGCAGCCCAACATCCTCAATCCTATTGATCCTTCCAAAATTCATGACATTCGCCCGTCATTCCTGTGAAAACCGGAATCCAGGATGGTTACCATGGTTCCCATTACTGTTTCTGGGTCCCGGCGTCCGCCGGGACGGTGATACCTTTGTGCGAGCATGTTTCGAAATATGGAAAGCACAATAGGCCCTCAATCCTCGCCTTTCAGAGTTCTTCCTAATGATTTCCGCTATCAATATCACCATGAGTTTCGGGGGCAAACCCCTGTTCGAAAACGTCTCCATCAAATTCGGACAAGGCAACCGTTACGGCCTGATTGGCGCCAACGGCTGCGGCAAATCCACTTTCATGAAAATTCTCGGCGGCGACCTGGAGCCCACCGCCGGCAATGTGTCCCTAGACTCCGGCGAGCGCCTCGGCAAACTACAGCAGGACCAGTTCGCCCACGAGGACATGCGGGTGATCGACGTGGTGCTGATGGGGCACGCCAGCATGTGGAATGCCATGCAGGAGCGCGACGCCATCTACGCCAATCCGGATGCGAGCGAGGACGAGTACATGCGGGCCGCCGAACTCGAGAGTGAATTCGCCGAATATGGCGGCTACACATCCACCGCGCGCGCCGGCGAACTACTGCTCGGCATCGGCATCCCGATCGAACAGCATGAAGGCCCGATGAGCGCGGTCGCACCCGGCTGGAAGCTGCGTGTGTTGCTGGCGCAGGCGTTGTTCGGCGAACCCGACATACTGCTGCTCGACGAGCCCACCAACCACCTCGACATCAATTCCATACGCTGGCTCGAAGACGTGCTCAATGCGCGCTCCAGCACCATGATCATCATCTCGCATGACAGGCACTTCCTGTCCAGTGTGTGCACGCACATGGCCGACGTCGACTACGGTGAGATCCGCATCTATCCCGGCAATTACGACGATTACATGCTGGCGTCCACCCAGGCGCGCGAAGGACTGCAGACCGCCAACGCCAAAGCCAAGGAACGCATTGCGGATCTGCAGGACTTCGTGCGCCGCTTTTCAGCCAATGCCTCCAAGGCACGCCAGGCAACCTCGCGTGCGCGGCTGATCGAGAAAATCAAGGTCGAGGACATCAAACCATCGAGCCGGCAGTATCCGTATATCCGGTTTGAAATCGACGATAAAGACAAGCTGCATCGCTACATACTTGAAGTCAAGAATCTGGCCAAAGGTTATGACCGGCCGCTAATCAAGAATTTCAACCTGCGCATCGAGTCCGGCGAAAAAATCGCCATCATAGGACCCAACGGCATAGGCAAAACCACCCTGCTGCGTTGTCTGGCCGGCAATTTGGACGCGGACTATGGCACGGTGAAATGGACGGACAGGGCCAAGCTCGGCCACTGCGCACAGGATCATGCGGCCGATTTCGAAGACGACGAAACACTGGCGGAATGGTTAGCCAGATGGCGCGGCCCAAACGATAACGACCAGACCATACGCGGTGCGCTGGGACGCCTGCTGTTTTCGGGCGACGACGCGAATTTATCCGTGAAAGTCATCTCGGGCGGCGAACAACAGCGCATGGCATTCGGCAAGCTCATGCTGCAAAAACCCAATGTGCTTTTGATGGACGAACCGACCAACCACCTCGACATGGAGTCCATCGAATCACTGAATACAGCGCTCGAAAAATACAATGGGACGCTGATATTCGTCTCTCACGACCGCGAGTTCGTATCCTCGCTCGCCACCCGCATCATCGAGATGTCGCCCGCCGGGATTGAGGTCTTTTCCGGCAATTACGAAGACTACCTCGCGTCCCGGTCTAAGGCGGCTTGAGCCGTTATTGATCTTTCCAATGTTCACGACATACGCCCGTCATTACGGTGAAAACCGGAATCCAGAGAGATAGTCGAGATTCCTATCATTGTTTCTGGGTCCCGGCGTCCGCCGGGACGACCACAGGGTGTTTCTCAAAGTATGGAAAGCTCAATAAAGCCACTGCTCGCCAGGCACCCCCGCTTGCGCCGTCGCTACGTTCGCCATACGCATTGATCGTCCGACCCGGTTGTAGTAGCGTATTCGTCAGCGAGCCCGTTTCCAGAATAATTCAGCACTTGAGGGCAACAGGATCGCCCACCCGCAAAACCGTAAACCCCGACAGGCAAATCCGGAGGTCATATGGCACAGAAAATTCGTGTAGGCGTAATCGGCGCGAGAGTAGGGACGAACTGGGCGGCACGGGCGCATTTGCCGGCACTGGCGGCCAGCCCGGACTGCGAATTGACCGCAGTCTGCACCACCAAGCCGGAAAGCGCGGAAGAGTCGCGGCAAAAATTCGGCGCGCGGCTGGCATTTCACGACTACCACCAGATGATCGCCTCGCCGGACATCGACGTGGTGGCCGTCGTAGTGCGGGTACCCTCGCACTACGAGCCCACGAAAGCGGCGATAGCAGCGGGCAAACACGTTTATACCGAATGGCCACTGGGACGAACCACGCAGGAGGCGCTGGAACTCACCGCCCTCGCAAGATCCAAAGGTGTACACACTATCGTCGGCCTGCAGGCGCGCGTGAATCCCGGCCTCGTCTACATGAAAGAACTGATCGCATCGGGCCACATCGGCGACGTACTCACCTGCCACATCAGCCTGATACGTGGCGAACCCGTGGATAGACCCGCCGCCCGAACGTGGCAGAAAGACGCCAGCATGGGCGCCAATACGCTGACCATAGCCGCCGGTCACACGCTGGATGCGCTGCGCTTCGTGATGGCATCGGATTTCAGCCGCATTTCCTCGGTTGTCGCGACCCAGGTGAAACAATGGCTGAACACGGATACCAAACAAACCGTCGACGTCACCGCGCCGGACAACGTAATGGTAAACGCGCATCTCGCCAATGGCGCGGTGGTCGCGGCCCACATCGCGGCCGCTCCCTGGGCCGGCAGCGGCTACCGCATGGAAGTCTACGGCAGCAAAGGCACGTTGGTTGTCAGGTCGGAGGAATCACCGCAACTGCGCGAGGTCACGCTGTATGGCGCGCAAGGCGGCCACGCGCTGCAACCCATGGAAATCCCGGCGCGCCTGATATTCGTCCCGGACAGCATGCCCAAGGGATCTCCCTACGTCGTGGGCCAAATGTATTACGAAGTCGCGCAAGCGCTACGCACCGGCAAGAGTAACCATCCGACGTTCGACACTGCGGTGGAACTGCATCACATTTTGGATGCACTCCGGCTGTCGTCGGATACGGGCAAGGAAGTTTTGATGTAGTGGCTTTTTGAACGGCTCTTGACGTTCCCATCGTCAATCTTGCTATTCAAAGGTATCAACCGCATACCCGTAACACGCTTTTACCTCCGTGGAGGCATCATGAAGACCAGTTTGCTAGATCGAATTACGATCGAGGTCGGGAAATGTGGCGGGCACCCGTGTATTCGTGGCTTGCGCGTTCGTGTCACAGACATTTTGGGCCTGCTTGGCGCGGGGGCTTCCCACGAGGAAGTTCTTGAGGACTATCCCTTCCTGGAAGAAAGCGACATTCTGGCGGCACTTGAATATGCCGCAGTCCAGACCGACCATGCCATCCTGATTTCTGCATGACCTTGTTGGTCGATAATCAGTTGCCATTGGCCCTGGCTCGTTACCTTGCCGCCAATGGTTGGGAATGCACCCATGTGCTGGATATCGCGCTTGAGGCAGCTGACGACCTCACAATCTGGCAGTACGCCAAATAGCGAGGGCTTACGATCATCACCAAGGACGAGGATTTTCAGGCTTTGGCCAATAGGCAAGGCAGCATCCCGCCACAGGTGGCCTGGGTATGTGACCCCAGCTTTCTTGGTTGTGCCGTGATTGCCATGCGATGGGGTGCGCTTAATCTTTAAGTGGGGGCATGCATGTTACCGATGACCAATGGAGTTTGACGGCAGCGGCAAGTGCATGGCCGGGTGCTGATGGCAGCGGAATGATGTCGCTGATGGTGTGTCGCCACTGGCCCATTTTCGAGGGAATGCAATTCCTGACACCATCGTCGAAAATTTGAACATGCGGCACTTGGAAAAAGTTCGAAAGCACAAATAAAAACCGGCCGCCAGGCCGGTTTTTATTTGGAACACTACACGATGGCTACTGGCCTTTACGGTTCTCCGACTTGGCGGCTTCCAGCAGTTTATCCATGGCCTTCTTTTTCTCTTCGTCGCTCATTGCGCTGCCAGGTGCAGGTGCGGGCGCAGCAGCAGGTGCGGCGTCAGGCGCGGGGACTGGTGCGGCAACCGGCGCCGCCGCCTTGGGGGCTTCGGGCGCGGCCTTGGGTGCGGGTGGGGTCTCTTTGCCGCATGCGCTTAACAGCAGCGACAGAGCGGCAGCGGATATCAGAATACTTTTCATGATTTTCTCCAGTTAGTTAATGAATTCAATGACCTGCGTTCGGTGTTCCGAGTATCGGCGTCCGCGCGGCGACGTGATCTTACCCCACTTCCACGTTCCTTATGAAGGTGCACGGAAAGATTCACGATGCGCGCGCTGCTACTCCGGCTACTTGACCAACAGGTCCATGAACCGATCGACAGGCATGGACTTGACGCGCGCCGCGTCACTGCAAATATCCATGATCTGGCGCTGGCGTTTGGGCGGAAAAGTCATCTCCACGCCACGGCGAAATTTGCGGTCCACCACCGGCAATCCCTCGCGCCGGCGCCGCGGATGTCCGAGCGGATAGTCGATTTGAATTTCGGGCGTGCTGGTGCCATCGCGAAACTCGATACGCATGGCGCTCGGATTGGCGCGCCGGGCGGGATCGTTATAAGCGCGCGTGAAGCTTTTGTCCTCGATCACTATCATCTTGTCGCGCAAGGCATCGATGCGGGGATCCGTGGCGGTCTCATCCTCGTAGTCGCTGCTGGTTATCCTGCCGTGCAAAAGCGCGATCGCAACGATGTACTGCATGCTATGGTCGCGCTGCGCCGGATTGCGCAGCGGTCCGGTGCGGTCGGAGGTGCGCATAGCCCTGCCATGCGTGCGTATATGAATCTTGGCGACATCAACGATCCGGTGCTTGACCAGCGGGTGCAGCTTCACCGCGCACTCGCTGGCGGTCTGGGGATGAAACTGGGTTGGAAACGGAATCTTGAACAGAATGTTTTCCACCATAAAGGAGTCAAATGGGCGGCCGATGACCACAGGCTTGCCACGCAGCAGTGCATCGCAAAATCCCCACTTTGG
>CANJQI010000112.1 GCA_947476215.1 Betaproteobacteria bacterium | reverse complement strand
GGTAGGATTTTTATGAATATTAATTAACTATAATATTCAATGACTTATACATATTTTTGGCGGAGAGAGAGGGATTCGAACCCTCGATAGGATTTTGTCCTATACGCCCTTAGCAGGGGCGCGCCTTCGACCACTCGGCCATCTCTCCGGTATTTCCTGCAGCTTAATAACTTCTGCTTCTACTTCATTCCATCTCGACGAGTGATCGCAGGCGCGGGGCGCTTTTTTTAACGACGGCTTGCGCCGTAACCACCCGGCCATTTCACCGGCATTCCTTACTAATCTATGTTGCGGTGTCAGCCGCTGACCGCGCTTCCCTCATCCCCGACCCTTCTCCCGGCGGGAGAAGGGAGCAAGTCGGGAGGCAAGGATAACACACCGGCTCTCTACTAAGGTTGTTGATCCAACCCAAAAGCCTTGTGCAGCACGCGCACCGCCAACTCCATGTACTTTTCGTCGATAACGATCGATATCTTGATTTCGGACGTCGATATCATCTGGATATTGATGCCTTCCTCCGCGAGCGTGCGAAATGCCGTGCTCGCGATGCCGGCGTGAGAACGCATGCCGACGCCGACGACGGAGACCTTGGCTATCTTGTCGCCGCCCTGCACTTCGCGCGCCTTGATGTGGGCGGCGACAGGTTTCAGTATCTCCAGCGTTTTTTGGTAGTCATTGCGGTGCACCGTGAACGAAAAATCGGTGAGTCCGTCGTGACCGACGTTCTGCACGATCATGTCGATGTCGATGTTGGCATCGCCGACCGGCCCCAGAATCTGATACGCGATACCGGGACGGTCGGGCACGCCCAGTATGGTGATCTTGGCTTCGTCCCGGTTAAAAGCGATTCCTGAAATAGTAGCCTGTTCCATCTTCTTGTCTTCCTCGAACGTAATCAGCGTGCCCTCGCCTTCATCCTCGAAACTCGACAGCACACGCAATTTGACTTTGTATTTGCCGGCAAACTCGACCGAGCGGATCTGCAATACCTTGGAGCCCAGGCTCGCCATTTCGAGCATTTCCTCGAACGTAATGGTATCGAGCTTGCGCGCTTCGGGCACGACACGCGGATCGGTGGTGTAAACACCGTCTACGTCGGTATAGATCTGGCACTCGTCGGCCTTGAGCGCGGCCGCCAGTGCCACGCCGGTGGTGTCGGAACCACCGCGACCCAGTGTCGTGATATTGCCGGCTTCATCGATGCCCTGAAACCCCGCAACCACCACGATACGGCCTTCATCGAGATCGCGACGAATGTTCGCTTCGTCTATGCGCTCTATGCGGGCCTTGGTATAAGCACTGTCGGTAACAATTTTTACCTGGCCGCCGGTGTAACTGCGCGCTTGCAGACCCTGCTCCAGCAACGCCATGGACAACAGCGCAATCGTCACCTGTTCGCCGGTCGAAACCATGACGTCAAGCTCGCGCGGGTCCGGCTGCGCCTGAATCTCACGCGCGAGTGCAATCAGCCGGTTGGTTTCGCCGCTCATGGCCGAGACCACGATCACCAGTTGGTGTCCCTTGCGATGCCAGCTCGCGACACGACGCGCTACGTTCTTGATGCGTTCACTGCTTCCGACTGAGGTGCCGCCGTATTTTTGAACAATTAATGCCATCTTGAGAAATTCTGACGAACCGAAAGCGTTGAATTTTATCGTAATTAACGGGAAAATACGAGGTTTAGCAGGCATGCTGCGGTGCGTGGCCATGCAGCACTGTGGAAACTTAATCGCGGTTATTATGTCAATTGAATTCCTCACCTATACTCAAGGAACACGCCATGAAAGCATCTTCAAAATCAATACAGCCGAGCAATTTGCGGCACAAGCTGGGTTTGAACCAGCAGGAGTTCTGGTCGGTCGTTGGTGTGACGCAAAGCGGCGGTTCGCGTTATGAAAGCGGTCGCAGCATGCCCAAGCCGGTGCGGGAATTGGTGCGGCTCGTGCACATCGAAGGCATAGACCTTGCACACGTGCGCCGCGACGATTTCGAAGTCGCAAAACATCTGCGCACCAAAAACGTTACGCTTTATCGCCGTCTGCTGCAGGAGTCGCGCAAGAGTACGGCACGCTAAAAGCGTGTCACCGGGAAGCGTAGCGGCACGACGCTATAATCCGCGCTTTTCGGCGCAAACCCACTCCCCATGCGTATTACCCGCAGGCTCGAATTCGATGCCGGTCACCGTATACCCAATCACGGCAGCCTGTGCAGGCATCTGCACGGTCATCGCTATGCAATTGAAGTCACGGTTTCGGGCCATATCGTCAGTGAAGAAGGCGATGCCGAACAAGGCATGGTTGCCGATTTCATCAGCCTGAAGTCGCTGGTGCAACAGCACATCGCCACGCCATGGGATCATGCGTTCCTGGTCTATGCACAGGATCTGCCGGTCGTGGAATTCCTGAATTCCATTCCCGGCCACCGGACGGTGAAATTCGACGCGCCGCCTACCGCCGAGCATCTGTCCGTGTCGGCATTCCGCATACTCGAAGCAGCGCTTGCCGCCACGTATGGCACGCGAGTGCTCCTGGAACAGGTCAGAATTTACGAGACACCGAACTGCTGGGCGGATGCACTGCGTGGCGATCGATAGCGCAGTGGTATAGCCGTCGCTCCCCTGCGCCATGCGCAAGGGAGCGTAGCCGTCAGGCCGTTGCGGACATCTGCTTGTGGAAAAACGCCGCGACTGCGTCATGCGATACGGCGGTCGTGCGCACCGCCTGATCGATGTACATCAATTCAATATTTCCGCCCGCTTTGCGGTAACTCGCGACAAATCGTTCCGGCTCATTTCCATTAAATTCCGATTCGGGATCGCGATAGTCATGCACGGGGTCCGGCCGGCCCTGTATCCATAGCGCGGGCGGCATCACCACCTTTTCGCCACGTTCCAGCGCCAGTACCGGATTGCCCTCCGCCATAATCGCTTCGGTTTTCCAATACAGATCGTGACGCTCCGGTATATCGCCTATCCACTTGGGCGGGTTGGCGCTGGCGCGCGCGCGCAGCGCATTGCGATAACGTGACAGCGGGTTGATGACAGGCCAGCACATCGCGATGCAACGCACGCTGGCATCGACCTTGGGCGAACCCGCCGGCGATGGAATCGCCGTGTAGCGAGGGTCGGTCGGCCGCATCCCTGCCAGCATGGCCAGATGCCCGCCGCTTGACTGGCCCGAGATGCCGACCAGATCAGCGCGACTGTTATATTTTGGCGCATTTGCCTTTAACCAGCGTATCGCGTAGTTGATATCTTCCATGCAGGCGATATGTCCGTCGCCCGCATGCCGGAAGTTCAGTCCAGCCACCAGCAAGCCCGATCTTGCCAGCACCTCGTCACGCTCGCGGCAATCTTCAAGGTCATTGATCGACCACGCGCCGCCATGCAGATCGACTAACGCCGGAAACGGCCCCGGACCGTCAGGCTTGTAGAGCCGCAGCATAAGCTTCTTGCCCCCGTGGCGAAGATATTCGATGTCCTCGGTGGTAAATGCATAAGATTTTGCGGCCATGATATTTCCCCTCAATTCAAGCGTTGTAAAACGGACCCCAACATACCCGGTCAGGCCCCGTCCCGATTTTCAGACAGGTTCCCGAGACTGTCGCCGACCGATCCTTCAAAGCGAATTGTGACCGGACGATACACTGCAACACTATCGTCCAGCACCGGCACGTGGTCCGCGGAAACAACCGCGATCCCGCGGTGCGGCGTGCTGAAATCACGCCCTACACACTTAAGCCAGATGAACGGAATTCCCGCGATAGGCCCCTTCGGCCGGTCGCGATTGGCCAGGAGCAGCCTGTCCGCGTCATCCGCGATGGGCGCCGCGTCCAGTCCCTCAAAAAGATCGACGTGATGTTCACGCTCGTTGATGTACGGCGTTAGCACACCAAAGCCCTTGATTTTCTTGTAAAAAGGATGATCAAACGCGCGCTCGGACACGACGCTGTAAAGCGCGACCGTGCGCGGAAAACCGGCTGTCGCGGTTTTGAAGCGTTGCGCGGAAAATATGCCCGGGACCGACGACATGTTCGTTAAATGCTCGATATACCACGCGTCTAGCTCAGGATCGCGGCCCTCGTCGAGCAGACTGTTCTGACTCATCAAGATCACAGGTCACTGCTCCGGTGATGGCGCTGCTCGAGATGCCGACTGTATGCCGATAAAACTGTGGTCGCAAAATCCGGGGTCCGCCGCATCCTTGATTTTTTCATAGACCTTGTCGGGATCGACTAGCACCGATGCATCGAACACGCGCGAATTGACGGCACCGTAACTAATGCAAATACCGCGCTTGTCGTCGAAATCCAGGCACGAATGAACGGTAGTCATCACATACATCCCGGCAACGTTGTCGATGAAGTGTATCGCTTTATCGGTCTGTATCACGGTGACTTTACGCAGTCCGGACATGCGCGTGTAAATCGCATTCGCGGTTTCGCGTTTCACGTCCATGCCCTGAATATGCATGAGCGCATCGGCCTTGCCCTCGACCATCAGACGCTCGCCGCTTACCGGATCAATGTCATAACTCTTATAGAACGCGCAATGCACATAGCGCGCCTGCGCAAACCTGGCCAGTTCGGAACGATCCGCCGCCACGGCCGCGGCGGTCGCGAGCATTGCCGACACCAAGATGAACGCCCGCATCACTAGAGTAAGTATCATGTTCAGAACCAGGCTACCGGCCGATGAAGTCATCGGCAAGTTTGCACCCTGCACCTCTGGCTGTCCATATGCCCCGCGTTCATATGTCACTCGAGCCCCTGAACGGCCCCATGCCTGTCGGAACAGGTATCCGCGCCTGACTACCGCCACACTATGAAATTACGACGCTTATACACTAAAATACGGGGCCGCTGTTTATCTCATCGCCATGCTGGCCAGACTGCCTGGCCGCCATGTGAAAACAGGCTGCCTGCACAACCACGCTGAATGGAGCACGAACACTAACACCATGAGTGATACATCGTATGACGTTATAGTCGTGGGTGGCGGCAATGCCGCCCTTTGCGCCGCACTATCGGCGCAGGAACAGGGCGCGCGGGTGCTGGTGCTTGAACGTTCGCCGGAAGAAACGCGCGGCGGCAACAGCGCTTATACCGGCGGCGGATTCCGGATGGTGCACAAGGGCCTGGAAACAGTAAAAAAAATGATACCCGACCTCTCCGAACAGGAGATCGCGAATACCGATTTCGGCGAGTACACGGCGGAACAGTATCTGGATGACATCGGCCGTCTCACGCAGTACCACAGCGACCCCGATCTGGCGGAAACACTGGTGCGCAACAGCACCGACACCGTGCAATGGATACGCGAGCGCGGCAATATCCGCTTTGAACCTCGCTACGGCAAGTATGCTTTTAAGGTCGATGGGCGGTTCAAATTCTTTGGCGGCGTGGTGGTGCAGGCCAACGGCGGCGGACGCGGACTGGTGGAAGCCGAGTTCAAGGCAGCCCTCAAGCACGGCGTCACCATCCGCTTCAACTGCCGCGTTACGTCGCTGCTGCGCAAGTCCACCGGAATTGCCGGCGTGCGGGTTTTGGTTAACGGGTTCGATGAAGAGGAAATTCACGCCCAAGCGGTGGTACTGGCGTGTGGCGGATTCGAAGCGAATCGCGAATGGCGCACGCGCAGCCTGGGCGCGGGCTGGGATCTGGCGAAGGTGCGCGGCACGCGCTACAACACCGGTGACGGAATACGTATGGCGCTGGAACTTGGCGCGCAATCGTACGGCCAGTGGTCGGGATGCCATTCGGTGTCGTGGGAACGCTACGCTCCCGACTTCGGCGAGCTTGACGCGCGCACCAGCAGCCAGCGTCACAGCTATCCGTTCGGCATCATGATCAATGCCGACGGCAAGCGCTTCCTCGATGAGGGCGCCGATTTCCGCAACTACACTTATGCCAAGTACGGCCGCATGGTGCTCGCGCAGCCGGGCAACTTCGCATGGCAGGTATTCGATGCGCAGGCGGCGCACATGTTGCGCGAGTCGTACAAGATGCGCGGCGTAACCCGGGTTACCGGCAAGACCATAGAGGAACTCGCCGACCGCATGCAGGACGTGAACCCCGCGCAATTCGTTGCGACCGTGCGCGAATACAATGCGGCCGTCAAACGCGATGTGCCGTTCGACCCCAACATCAAGGACGGGAAATGCACGACGGGTCTCACCATCAACAAATCGAATTGGGCAACCACTATCGAAGAACCGCCGTTCGAAGCCTATGCCGTGGGCTGCGCCATTACCTTTACCTTCGGCGGCCTCAAGATCAACACCTCAACGCAAGTGCTCGACATCAGCGACCAACCGCTGCCCGGCCTGTATGCGGCGGGTGAACTTGTCGGCGGACTGTGGTATTTCAATTACCCGGGCAGCGCCGGACTCATGTCGGGCGCGGTGTTCGGCCGCATCTCCGGCCGCGAAGCCGGGTTATACGCGCTCGGCAAAACCCTGGCCTGACGCGCAGTGCAGCACATCCTGCACGCGGTGATTTTCGCCGCCGTTATCGCGCTCGGCACTACGTGCGTTGATGCGCAGTCCCCGGCCCCGATTCGGGTCGCGAATTATCCATCAAAACCGGTACCCGTCATCGTCGGACTGGCGCCCGGCGGTGCAACTGATGTTCAGGCACGCAGCTTCTCGCAAAAGTTGTCGGAGCAAACCGCGCGTACTTTTGTCGTCGACAACCGGTCAGGCGCCGGCGGTTTGATCGCGCTCGCACGATACGTGAAGGCGCCGGAAATGGCCGAAAAACTGGCGGAAGACGGCGTGCAAGTCGCGCAATAAGCCCCCCCTGATCACGGCTGGGTGCGGCCTACCTCCGCCAGATAACGCGCACGCGCCACGTGCGGCAACCCGCCGGCCTGGAAAATTCGTTCGATCAACGGTGGGAATTTACGCAGCGGCACGCTGGCCCCGGTCGCGATATTCCTGACGACGCCATTCGGGTAATCCACTTCCAGCGTCTGGGCGTCTTCGATGATGCCGGTGATGCCCGGCGCCAGAAATATCGGTATCGCACGTGCGATGTTGTTACGCAAAAACAGACGCGACGCGGACTCGACCACGATGGCGGCGATACCCACTTCACGCAGCACCAGGCCCGGACGGCTTGAGCCGCAGCCGAAGTTCCGTCCCGCGATCAGGATATCGCCGGGCTTTACTTCCTTGGGAAACTCCGCGCGGTACGATTCCATGGTGTGCTTCTTGAGCTCTTCCATGGTCGGATACAGGTAATAGGGATTGATGGAATCGGTATCGATGGAGTCGCCAAACTTCCACACGCGCCCGCGTATCAACTTGTTCAGATCAAAGCTCATTGAAGACCTCCTTGGGGTTCATGATTTTTCCGGCCACCGCCGCCGCCGTCACGGTGAGCGGTCCGCCGAGATAGATTTCGGCGTTGAGACTGCCCTTGCGCCCTTTGTAGTTGCGCGTCGTCGAGGTGATGCAGACTTCACCGTCCGACATGTAGCCGACCTTGGGTTGGCACACGCCGCATCCCGGCGTAACCACTTGCGCACCCGACTCTATGAGTTGCGTGATGAGCCCCGCCTTGAGACATTTCAGGTAGACCTGCTGCGAGGCGGGTGAAATAATGAAGCGCACGCCCTTGGCCACTTTGCGGCCTTTGAGCATACGCGCGGCGATTTCAATGTCTTCAAACCGGCCGTTCGCACATGACCCGATCTGTGCCTGATCGACCTTCACACCCCTTACTTCATCCACGGGCGCCACGTTGCCGAATTGATTGGGCTTGGCGACAACAAACGGCATGGTATCGACGTTCAGGTGTATTTCCTGCACATACTCAGCGTCGGCGTCCGCGGCAACCGGCTCGAACGGCTTATCGGTGCGCGTCTTGAGAAACTCCAGAGTCTTGTCGTCGCACGGGAACAGCGCAAACTTGGCGCCCACTTCCACGCCGTGCGCCGACAGGCATTGCCGGCTGTCTATGCTGAGCTGCGACACCAGGGGGCCTGAATATTCAATCGACTTGCTGCCGGCGAAATCGTCACCATGCTGTCCGGCAAGATACAGGATGATGTCCTTGGCAATCGGATAATTGGGTTGAGTGCCTTCGAGTACTATCTTGATCGATTGCGGAACCTGGAACCACAACTCGCCAAACAGCAAGGCATAAAACATGTCGGCACGTGCGATGCCGGTTCCGCCGGTATTGATGGCGCCGTAGCTGATGGTATGCGAATCATTGCCTACCACCAGCTCACCCGGACGCATCAGACCGTAATCGGCCATCATCTGGTGTGAAATGCCCGGCTCGGCGTCGTGAAAACATTTGATGCCGAGGCGATCCACGACCTTGCGCATGAGCTTGTTCTCGTCGGCCAGCGCCTGACTGAGCGCAGGCTGATGGTGATCGAGCAGCACGAATACGCGGTCGGTGTCCCATACGCGCGGCATGCCGTCCTTGAAACCCATTTCCTGCGCCAGCGTATGCAGCGGCTCGGAGCCGTGGTAATGGCACATCGCGCCATCGATACGCGCCTCGAGTATGTCGCCAGCTTTCACTGTCTCCTTGGCCAGGTTGTGCCGCGAGAGCAGCTTTTCCGCCATTGTTTGACCCATAACTTACCTCCGTCGTAGTGATATTTCCTTAATTCGCATCAGCGAATTAAGTCCATTCTCACCCTCTCCCTCCGGGAGAGGGCGGGGTGAGGGATTGAGCGTTCCGACCATCATGTAATTTGAAACGCTCAATAGTGATGTTTCGTCAACTCGCATCATTGTATTGCCGCCAATTTTTACTTCGCCGTCAGTCAGTCTATCTTCAACCCCGTTTCCTTGACGACCCTGCGCCAGCGCGCAATTTCGGTCACGAGGTGACGGGTAAACTGCTCGGGCGTACTGCCCACCGGATCGCCACCATCGCTCGTCAGCTTGCTTATCATCTCCGGCGTTTTGACGATGCGTGCGACTTCGGCACTGATGCGATTTACGATGGCGGCGGGTGTGCCGGCCGGCGCAAGCATGCCGAACCAGGTGCTGATTTCGTATTCTGGCACGCCGGCCTCGGCGATCGTCGGGAGTTCCGGCAGCAGCGGCGAACGACGAATCGTAGTCACGCCCAGCGCGCGCAGCTTCGCAGATTTCAACAGTGGCAACGCCGACAGAATGTTTGGAAACTGCATGTCCGCCTGACCGCCAATGACATCGATCAGCGCCGGACCCGCGCCCTTGTAGGGAATATGCACGATGTTGACGCGCGCCAGATACTTGAACAGTTCGAGCGCGAGGTGATTGGAAGTGCCTATGCCGGCCGAGGCGGCGTTGAGTACGCCGGGACGTGATTTCGCAAGCGCGACCAGTTCCTTGACCGACTTTACCGGCAACGATGGATGCACGACCATCATCAACGGCGTGTCTATCACCAGCGAAATCGGCGCAAAGTCCTTTATGGGATCGTACGCGAGCTTTTCATATACGGCGGGCGTGATCGAATAACCAACGGCCACCGCCAGCAATGTATAACCGTCCGGCGGTGACTTCGCGACCGACGCGTACGCCACCGTGCCTCCGGCGCCGGTGCGATTCTCCACGACAAAGGAACGGCCGGTGCTCTCGCTGAGCTTTTGCGCAATCAGACGCGCCTGTATGTCGGTTCCGCCGCCCGCTGCGAGACCAACCACGACACGCACTGGCTTGGACGGATAGTCGCCCGCGCTGCCCTGAGCATGGGCTGCGGACGGCGCGTCGAACGTTATCATAAAACATAATAAAAACATGGGGTTATAAAACCCCATGCGAGCGCGAAACGCGCCCCTACGAACCCGGCTATCCTTAGCTGAGACCGCAACGCGCATAAAGCTTCACCGCGTTATCCCAGAACAAGGTGCGCTTGCGCGCCTCGTTCATTTTCCAGTCGAGCACAGTTTGAACCGAGTGCGGGAAGTGGCTTTCGCCGTGCGGGTAATCCGACGCGTACATCAGCACACCTTCGCCGACGAGATCTATCACCGCTTCGGTCAGTTCCCTGCCCTCCGGAATTTCTATGCTCTGAAAATATCGGCCATTCTTCACGTAGTCGCTCGGCTTGCATTTCAGCTCCGGCAACGCCGACTTGATGGTATCGGCGTGCTCGTCCAAACGTTTCATCCAGAACGGCAGCCACCCATGGCCAGCCTCAAGTGTACCGATGCGCAACTTGGGATAACGATCCATGACGCCACTGCCGATCAGCGCAGCCATGTTGCGCATGCCGCACCACGGGTGAGCGGCCGAACGCTGCACAAACAGATTACCCCACGTGTCCAAACCACCCGGCGCGTACGGCGGCATGACGGTAAACGTGTGCAAGGTTATCGCGAGATCGAAATTCGCAGCCTCGGCCCAAATCGGCTCCAGATCCGGGTGGTCGATCGGCACGCCTTCCGGCGCATATACCAGGACACCCCATGCCCAGCGCGACTTGCCCCAGCGCCGGATTTCTTCCACGCTCCCCTTGATGTCGCGCGAGCAAGCGAGTATCACACCGCCCAGGCGCTCCGGATAAGGCTTGCAGTATGCATCCATCCAACGATGAAACGCGCGATACATGCCCATTTCCAGCGGCACATCGTCGCTCGCGGTCCAGCAGCCGAACCAGCCGGACGGCAGCGTCAGATTGACGTCCACGCCCTCTAAGTCCATGTCCTTGATGCGCTCGGACGGATCGTTGTCGACACGCGGCGACGGCTGACGCTCGCGCTCCGGCCCGGTAAAGCCCGCCATGTACTTGCCGCGCGTATCCTCCACCGAGGCACTGCCCAGGCGCCGTCCATAGTGCCGTTGACCCTTGTTATAAATAACATGACCCATTTTGTTAGCCGACTTGTACTGCTCCCAATCCGGCAGGCGCGCCTTTTCCGCGTCCGTCAGAAAGTCCGTCAGGATTTCCATATAGGGTCCGACATGAGTATCAGAGTCGAAAATCTTGTAACCGTCGCGTGCCATTTTGTTTGCTCGTAGTTGTGAAATTACTGTATCGGCGGCTTTGCGCCCTCGTTCCCGCTTGTATCGCTTATTTCTTATACTTCCGCAGCGCCTCCGCTGAAAAATATCGCTCTTCCAGCAGTCGCTGCTTTTCGGAACCCTCGCCTTCCACGCCTACATAAGGGGTCGGATACGGACGATTCTTGCGGCTCGCCACGAAATCTTCCCATGCGGCAGTGCCACGCGCCTGAAAATCCTGCATGAAGTCCCACATCGCAGCCCAGATTATGTTCTGCGCGAATGACGAATACCATGCGATGTTGACGCCCAGTGCCAGGTGTTCCTCAAGATTCAGGAGTTTAGGCAGCTTTCCCTTCATGAACGAAAAAGGCCCCTTAATCGCGGCACGCGCCATCTTTATTTCGTCGACCGCATGCGGCGACTCAAACTGCACCCAGTCCACGCCTGCATCCTCGCGATAGGCTTTCATGCGCGCGACACAATCCTCAAGACTGCTGTTTGCTGCATCGCGCGCATAGCATTGCGCCATGATCACGAAATTCGGGTCGAGCTCGTTACGCATATCGACGGCGGCTCTATAACGGGCAATCGCCTGTTCCATGGACACGACTTCAAGGCCGGCATCCTGCGTCTTGCGCTTGCCTTCTATGGGTTGATCGTCAATTCGAATACCGGATATGCCGGCGTGTATGCTTTCGCGTACCAGGCGCCTCACGGCCATGATGCCGCCGTGCCCGGTATCGCCGTCTATGATCACCGGGAAATTGACGCTTTGCGCGATCCAGCCGGCAATCTGCACGCATTCCGTCATGGTCGCGGTTCCTACATCCATCAGCCCCGTATAGCCGCCGACGACACCACTGGTTCCAACGAATGCCGCCTCGCACCCGCCTTTTTCCATGATGCGCGCCAGCGCCGCGGTGGGCGAGTGAAAAACCGTCAGCACCTTGCCCTGACGGCGGATGAGTTCCTGCAATCGTGCGCTCTTGGGATTAACCATTTTTTTCTTTCACCGATGAACGTTATAGTCGCAATGCCGAATACCTGATGCGGTGCAGGCACTCGCCAAGGGTAGCATTTTGCCTGAATAATCGCTGCGCACAACCACGTGCGCGGCTTTCGTTACGAGGGGTTGTGTATCGATGTGCCGGGCCTTAGAATCCGCGTGTATGCGACGATTGCACTCGCGCACATGCGAGTGCAAAGTATGCGTAAAACACGGCCCGCTGTCAACGCAACTGCATGTGTGCCCGCCCCTTTGTATCCCGGCATTCGGCAGCAGCCGCCATCGCACCAACCTCCAGGGAGAAATCAGTGACCACACCCCATACAAGTTCGTCCGACATATCTTTCATTGGAACAGGCGACTGCGGCCCGGTGCACGGACCCGACGACGGATTTCCTATAGAACGTTACACGGAACTGGTGCGCCCCACCCTTGCGGCGGTCGACATGCGTTTCGTCAATTGCGAACGGCAGTATTCGTCGCGCGGCACCTACAATGAAGCCGCCTACCCCGGCAAGGATCACGCCCATGGCCGGCAGCCCCCCGGCATGGCGAAAATTTTCACCGATTGCGGATTTGACGCCGCGACCATCGCCAACAATCACATGTTTGATTTCGGCGCGGAAGCATTGCTCGACACGCGCGCATTGCTCCTCGAAAAAGGCATCCAGGTAACCGGCGCCGGCAAAAATCTCGCCGAAGCGCGCGAGCCGGCGATCGTCGAATGCAAGGGCATCAAAGTCGGTTTTCTTGGCTACTGTTCGGTACTGCCGCTGGGCGGGGAGGCGGGACCCGACAAGGTTGGTATCGCACCACTGCGCGTCAAGACCTTTTACGAACCGCGCGGACCGCACGCACCGACGCGCGTGCGCACCGAACCCGATGATCGCGACATGAAAATGATACTCGATGACATCACCGCCCTGCGCAAGAAAGTTGACATTGTGATTCCAGCATTTCACTGGGGCGTAATCTGGGCGCCGCGCATCATCGCCGACTATCAGGTCACGGTCGCGCACGCCTGCATAGACGCGGGTGCCGACATGATCATCGGGCACCACGCGCACGTTCCCAAAGCCATTGAGGTCTACAAGGGCAAAGCGATCTTCTACAGCCTGAGCAACTTCTGCATGACCAAGACGCACGCCAACGCAGTCTGGAGTGAAGCACCGTGGGCCCATGGCGCGTTGCGCAATCACGCCGATCAGGATCCCGAATATCCGCTGCTGCCCTACGGCCAGAATGCCAAACGCACGCTGCTCGCCAAAGCGATATTTTCAAAAAGCGGAGTCAAGCGCGTGTCGTGGTTGCCCATGATGATAGACAAGTTGTACCGGCCTGAAGTGCTGCGCAACGGCGACCCGCGTTTCGACGACATGGTGCGCTACATGGACTGGGCTTCGGACGGATTCGACCATAAGTTCAGCGTTGAGGGCGATGAGGTCGTCTTGACGGGTTGAGCACGCGATCCGCGCCGTGCACCAGGAGCAACGCATGAAAGATAGTACGCAGCGAAGTGCCGACAAAGCAGTTGACAGCATCCAGCAGTGCCTCGTAAGTTATGCCAGTGACCTGAGTTTCGATGCGCTCCCGTCGGTAACGGTACACGCCGCGAAAGTGCGCATCATCGATACGCTGGGCGCACTGATCGGTGGTTACTTCGGCGTACCGTGCCGCATCGCCCGCAATCTCGCGGTTCACATGCCGAATCCGACGGGCGCGACCATCATAGGTACGCGGTGGAAAACCAGCCCCGACATGGCGGCGTTTGCCAATGCGACGACGGCACGTTATGTGGAAGCAAATGACGTCTATCACTGGCCGGGCAGCACCACCGGGCACCCCAGCGACGTTATGATGCCGGTGTTGGCCGCGGGCGAGCAAGTGCATGCCAGCGGCCGCGACTTCATCACCGGCGTAGTGCTCGCGTACGAAGTGTGCGTGCGCCTGTCCGATGTGATACGCCCCTCGGGATTTGATGCTTCCAATTTTTGCTGTGTCGGCAACGCGGTTGCCGCCGGCAAGCTGTTTGGACTTACCCCGGAGCAACTCGCGCATGGTATTGCGATGGCGGTAGTCCCCAACAACATCCTGAGGCAGGTCCGAACCGGTCACCTCTCGGTATGGAAAGCCGTTGCCGCCGGACAGGCCGGGCGTGCCGGTGTATTTGCAGCCATGCTGGCGCGCGCCGGAATGGAGGGGCCGCATTTGCCTTTCGAAGGCAAGGCCGGCTGGTGCGATCACGTTGCCGGCAGGCGCTTTACCCTCGCGGCAATGGGCGGAAACGCCACGCCGTTCAAAATTCAAGACACCCTGATCAAGCAGCGCTCGTCGTGCGCCACGACCATATCCTCGATACTGGCGGCTGAAAAGATAGGGGCGCTGAAGAATCCCGGCGCTGTCAGCAAGGTGACCGTCGAAGTGAGCCAGCAGGCCAAGGACGGCAAGGCGACGGGCGAGCATCACTGGAATCCGGATTCCAAGGAAACCGCGGACCACAGCATTCCCTACGTTACCGCCGCCACGCTGATGGACGGCACGGTGACGCCGCATTCATTCAGCGACGCCCGCTTGTGGAACTTGGATTTGCGGGCTCTGCTGCAAAAAGTTGAAGTCGTAGCCAACGACGAATTCACAAGGGACTACAAGAAAACGCCAGTCATACACCGCGCCCGCATTACCGTCGTAAGCCGTAACGGCGAACGACTGGTGGGCGAATCCGGTGGCGACCATGGCGATCTGTCTGATGTCAAAAGCGATGCCCAGATAGAAGAAAAATTCCGCAGCCTTGCCGAGGACACTCTGGGCGCAAAGCGGGTCAGCGCATTGCTCGTACGCCTGTGGAATCTCGAGGACGCGCCGGATATCGCCGGGATACCCACGGCGTTCGCCCTGGACTGAACGTGGCGAGCGCGCGCCAGTAAACTGTGCCCTGCCACCGTCGCTGTCCCGATGAGACCGATGCGGCTTACTCTCCCTTGATGCCGGAAGCCTGCACCACACGCAGCCATTTTGCACGTTCCGCCTGTATGATTTTCGCGAACTCATCGGGACCATTGTTCACTACGGTACCGCCATCGCCCGCCAAACGCTGCGTGATTTCGGGCGCAGCCACGGCGCGTGTGATTTCCGCATTCAGCTTGTTGACGATGGCCAGCGGCGTGCCCGCCGGCACCAGAACGCCATACCATGGGCTTACGTCATAGCCGGGAACCGTTTCTGCAATCGCGGGAATATCGGGCAGAGTTGGCGCGCGTTTGGGCGTCGTTACCGCGATACCCCGCAACCGCCCCGCCTTGACATATTGCATGACCGACACCGTGCTTGTGAAGGTCATGGCGACTTGTCCCGCAATGAGATCCGCAGTTGCCGGACCCGCGCCTTTGTAGGGCACGTGTATCAGGTCGATACGGCCGAGTATCTTCATGAGCTCACCCGCCATGTGAGCAACGCCCCCAGTGCCCGATGACGCGAATGTCAGCGCCGAACCCGGCGCCCGCGCGAGCGCAACCATATCGCGCACCGTCTTGACGCCAGTCGACGTATGCACAACCAGCAGCAACGGCGCGGCCACGGTCAGATTGACGGGCTGAAAATCACGTTCCGCATCGTAGGGCAAGCGCTTGTAGATCACCGGGTTGATGGTAAGGATGCTGGTGTTACCCAGGAAAAGGACGTGTCCGTCCGGCGCGGATTTGGCCACCAGTTCGGCGCCGATCGCGCCATTGGCACCAGATCGGTTTTCGACGATGACCGGCTGCCCCCAGCGCTCCGTGAATTTCTGCGCCAGGATCCGCGCCAGCACATCCGTAGGGCCGCCCGGCGCATAGGGCACGATAAACCGGATCGAGCGTGACGGATACATATCCGCGGCAGACTTTTCCTGAGCCGGTGCTTGTGAAGCACACAAGCATAGAGCCATGAGTTGACACACGGGATACAGACCAGTTTTTTTCATGTTTGCGCCGTTCCAATGCAAGATATCGGGTAGTGTTACGCGTATGCTACGGTTATTCGAGCTTGATATTGGAAGTCTTCATGAACTTTTCCCACAGCTCGATTTGCCGCGCGAACTTGGCCTTGAATTCGGCGGACGACGCGGGCGGCGCCACTTCGGCGCCATCGGCGGCGACTTTCTGTTTCATGTCGGGAGAATTCATTACCTGCACCACTTCCTTGTTCAGCGCAGCCAGGATCGCAGGTGGCAGTCCTGCCGGCGCATAGATGCCGTAAAAGTTGTCCATCTCGAAGCCGGGCACACCGGACTCCGATACGGTGGGCAGATCGGGAAAGGCCGCCAAGCGCTTCAAGCTCGTTACCGCGATAGCCCTCAGCCTCCCGGTCTTGATGTGTGCCGCGCCGGAAATCGTGCTCGTGAACTGTGTCTGTATCTGCCCGGCTATCAGATCGTTCAACGCCTGGCCATTGCCTTTGTAAGGGATATGCACCATATCCATGCCCGACATGAACTTGAACATCTCGGTGCCCAGATGGGTATTTGAACCCATGCCGGCGGAACCGTAGCTGATAGGTTTAGTCCTTGAATATGCGATGAGTTCCTTAACCGAAGACACAGGCAGCGCGGCTGCCACCACGAAAAGATAGCTTGAGGTGGTCATCTGAGCCACCGGCGCCAAGACCTTGCGCGTATCAAACGGAACTTTTTTCAGCGGCGTCGCGGTTACCACCTGACTGCCTCCGCCGTATAGCGTGTACCCGTCAGGCGCGGCCTGTGCCAGCAATTCGACGGCGATGACCCCGCCCCCGCCGGTACGATTGTCCACCACCACTGCACGCCCCCAGTGTTCGGTCATTTTTTGCGCCACCGCGCGCCCGATAATGTCCACGCCGCCGCCCGCGGATGAACCCACCAGTATCCTGATGGGTCTGGCCGGATACCCGCCGGGCAGATCAGGCCGTTGCTGGGCGCACGCCGCGCCTGCGCAGAAAACAACCGTAGCGACTGCCGCGTGACGCAGAATTGTACGAATCGTCAAAATCATCTCCTTTTCAGGCATTCGACCATCGACCGCGCTTCTCAACGGTTGCAACGTATAAAACCTTTCGCGGACCCTCTTGGCTGATTTATAGCGCCAACTGCCATGCACCGCAAGTGCTTGCATTGAGGACACCCGCATGCCCTGCACTTGTCTGGCTGCGTCAGAAACAATCCGAAAATCCTTAGCCGGATCTGGTAGTGGCGAACAACTGGCTTCGAGCCGCCCCGTTGATTGCGATAACGCAGGGATGTGTTATTCGGCGCTCGACTGAAATTGCGAAGAATTCCTCCACGATGTCCGTCGTTCGTCCAAGCGTTTTCACCCCGTACTGCGCTTCGATTTCCGACTCGATAACCGTAGGTCCGATGAATACCCCCGCACCGTGCTGACCGAAAGCTTTCATGAGTGCGCTGTCGTCGAACTCCCCGACCACGCGAGGTCGAACTTTGTGTAATTCGCACCATTGATCCAAACGCGATCGCAATGGCGAATCCACTCCGGGAACCAGCATCGGAACACCATTGAGGCAAACCGGAAACTTTCCCTTGAGACCTTTGAAGAGTTGGCCAGCCGCGAAAAAACTCACGCCCGACTCCCCGAGCCGGTGGTTATAGGCGCGCACGCTCACCGAGGGCGGGATCGGTGCGCCGGATATCACCAGATCCAGACGATGTGCGGCGAGTTCAGCGAGTAGGCTGTCCAGCTTCCATTCGCGGCAGACGATGCGCACGGGCTCGGGCAGGTGCAACGTCGGTTCGATCAGGTGATAGGCGATCGTTTTCGGGATGGAGTCGGCCACGCCGATCCGGAACTCAACCGGACGCCCCCCTGCCGGGTAGTTCTGCAAAGACTCCTCAAGTTCGGACCCCAGCGCAAAGATGTCCTTGCAATATCCAAACGCGAGGCGCCCCGCGTCGGTCAATTCGATGTTGCGGCCACGTTTGGTGAATAGTGGCGTTCCCAGGGCGTCTTCCAGTATCCCGATTTGACCGCTGATCGTATGTGGCGTCACGTGCAGTTGCTCGCTCGCTCGCGCCACGCCGCCGGCCTTGGCAACCCACCAGAAGTAGTAAAGATGCTTGAAATTCATGATCTTTATCCATCGTTTTATTCGATAAATTCATTGTAATGAATCGATTATACACACGGTCAGCGTCCGCCTACACTGCGCGCCTTGATTCGTTAAACCGAGATTTTCCATTAGCCTTTTATCCAGACGGATAAAGTGGCTCAAAATGAGCGGGCAAATCAAACTTTTTTGCGGCATCCCACAGACCTTG
>CANJQI010000111.1 GCA_947476215.1 Betaproteobacteria bacterium | reverse complement strand
CGCCCGACCAGCCCGTACGCAGCGTATCGGAGTACAACGCGGCGTTGTACGCGGGACATCTCGACTTACTGACGCCGCCACGAACCACGAAGCACCTTCCAGCATCTCCAATCGCCACACCGCCGTTCTATGCCGCGCCCGCCTGCGCCGCAATCACGCATGCGTTCGGCGGACTCACGATCGATGCGCATGCCCGCGTGGTCCGCGAAGATGGCAGACCCATTCCGGGCCTGTTCGCGGCCGGCGCGGTATGCGGCGGCATCGATGGCGGCCCGGGTGCTGCCTATGTAGGCGGCCTCATCATTGGTGCCGTGTTCGGCATGCTGGCTGCCGAGACGTGCGCAAACGCATGAGACGCAAGGGCCGGCATGAGGGCAAGGTTGCACTTGTTCCTCGAGTGGGGGATACGCGCCAATTCGGTCCATCCGGCGCAGGTGAGTGGAACCAGCATCACCGCCGGCGCAGCACCGGGCTACGCCGAAGCCAACGCGAAAGCAATTCCCGCCGCGCACCTGGCGCGGCCCGGCGAAGTAATGCAGACTGTACTGTTTCTCGCGTCCGACGAGTCGAGCTACGTCAACGGCAGCGAGATCGTCGTCGACAGCGGATACACGAGCTTCGGCATGGCGCGCATGCGACGGCTGCTCCTGCGCGAGTCGCAGAACGCGAAAAAGTCCGGCCAACCGCGCGGATGACGCAGGCGCTTCAATATGAGTCTAGTTCGTTGCTTAGTCGGTATGCAAATCAGGGCTATTCGTGAGAAATGACGTTGACTCAACCATAGAGGGCGGTCGCATGATGCGACTGGCTGCCGCGCTTTGAGCGCCGCACCCCGCGCGTCCGCGCTCGCGCCGTTCAAAGTTCGCAGTTTCCGTTTCCAGTGGCCGGCCGATCTGGCAACCTCGTGGGCGTTCGAGATGGAAACGCTGATCCTCGGCTGGTATGTACTAGTCGAAACCCGCTCGGTGCTGATGCTCACGATATTCGCATCGCTGCAGTACAGCGGCAACCTGCTGGCGCCCATGGTCGGCGTGATGGCCGACCGGCTGGGCCACCGCAATGTGCTGTGCGCCATGCGTTCGGCGTACGTGGTGTTTTCGTCGACGCTGATGGTGCTGTCGTTCGCGGGTGCTCTCGCTCCGACCTATGTGCTGCTCATGGCCGGCGTCATGGGCATGGTCCGTCCATCGGACACCGGCATACGCTCCGCGCTGGTCGGCATGACCATGCCCGGCGACAGTCTGGTCGGCGCGATGAGCATACAGCGCACCACGCAGGATACCGCGCGTATCGCCGGCGCCCTGTCCGGCGCCGGGCTGATGGCCTGGCTGGGCATGGGGCCGGCTTACGCCCTGGTGGTATGCCTCTACGTTACCAGCGTGCTGTTGACATTAAAGGCCGGCAGCCAACACTCGATTTCAAATTCTGCAGTGGAGAAAACACCGGTTACCCGACCATCGCCATGGCGGGAACTGCGCGAAGGGGTGACCTATGCATGGCATACGCCCCACGTTCGTGCGGTAATGCTGCTCGCGCTGATGCTCAATATGACGGCATTTCCGCTGTTTGGCGGTCTGCTGCCTTATGTGGCGAAAGAGGTATATCACGCCAACCAGACCATGCTCGGTTACATGGTGGCCACGGCCGCCAGCGGCGCATTGACAGGCTCCATCATCCTCAGCCGCTTTGGCAGCACGATACAGCCCGCACGCATGATGATAGTGTTCTGCGTGATGTGGTATTCGATGCTCATCGTGTTCGCGCAGATGCAGCATCCGCCCGAAGGAATCCTGTGTCTGTTTCTGGCCGGCCTCTCGCAAAGTCTGGGACAGGTGCCTATGGCCGCGCTGCTGCTGCGCAATTCCGATGCAAGGTTTCGCGGCCGTATCATGGGCATACGCATGCTGGCGATCTACTCCAACGTGCCAGGTCTGCTGCTGGCCGCGCCTCTAATCAGCCGTTTCGGCTACTCGGCGACCGCGGCGCTCTATTGCGTCACCGGCATCACCGTCACCCTGCTGATTGCCGTGCACTGGCGATCTCATCTGTTGCGCGGTGATGCGCCCGCCAACAGGCAATAATCATCTTCAGTGCACATCTACTTCGTCTTCGCCCTGAGCGTACTGAGCGGCACGAGCGTGTTTGCGACACGGGTTGTAATGTCCCTGTACGCGCTGAGCCTGGGCGCCGAACCGTTTACCATAGGCCTGCTGGCGGCAACGTTCTCGCTTTTCCCCATGCTGCTGGCGGTGACCGCTGGAAAACTGATAGACCGCTTTGGACCGCGATGGCCGATGACCTTGGGCGCCGTCGGCAGCGGACTCGGCATGCTGGTTCCTTATTTTTTTCCCGGATTACCCGCGATTTTCATTGCCAGCGCGATGAGCGGTCTGGCCATCGTGTTTTTCAATCTGGCGACGCAGAATCTCGTCGGCGTGCTGAGCGGCCCCGATAATCGCGCCAAGAATTTCAGCAACTACAGCCTGACCGTGGCGGCGTCCAATTTTCTCGGGCCGCTGATAGGCGGTTTTTCGGTTGACCACGTAGGCCACGTCACCGCGTGTCTGCATCTTGCGCTGCTGACCGTGGTGCCGGTCGCAATACTCGCTTTCCTGGGCGGCGCGCTTCCCGGAGGCACCGTGCCTTCCGGGACATCAGGCGGCGGCATACGCGCCATGTTATCCAATCCCGTCGTGCGCCGCACGCTGATCACCGGCAGCCTGATCAATGCCGGCATCAACATGTACCAGTTTTATCTGCCGGTCTACGCGCACTCGATCGGACTGTCGGCGTCCACCATAGGCATGATACTGGCGATGAATTCATCGGCGGCGTTCGTGGTGCGCTTTGTGCTGCCGCGCCTGCTCGGCAAGTATAGCGAGGAGCAACTGCTCACCTATGCGTTCGTACTCGGCGCGACGGGTCTCACGTTACTGCCGGTGATCACTCACCCGCTGCTGCTCGGGCTGGTTTCCTTCATATTCGGAATAGGCATGGGATGCGGACAGCCGATCGTGACCATGCTCATGTTCAGCAGTTCCAGGGACGGCCGCTCGGGCGAGGCGCTCGGACTCAAGGTAACCACCAATCAGCTCACCAAGCTCGTCGGCCCGGTGGTGTTTGGCGCCATTGCGTCGGCATTCGGACTGTCACCGATGTTCTGGGTCAATGCGGCGATGATGGCCGCCGGCGGCATGATCAGCCGTCCGAAAAAAGACACCTGACTACCTTGTAACCGGCCCGCATGTTACCTTGTCGCCATTGCGTTAACGGGAGATACCCATGATCGAACTGCACTCGTCGCCGACACCCAATGGTCAGAAAGTCATGATCATGCTGGAGGAGACAGGCCTTGCCTGGAAGCACATCGACGTCAATATCCGGCTGGGCGAACAATTCACGCCTGGCCATCTTAAATTGAGTCCCAACAACAAGATTCCGGCCATTGTGGATAGCGACGGGCCGGACGGTGGCCCATACACCATGATGGAATCCGGCGCGATACTCGTCTATCTGGCGGAAAAGACCGGACAATTCCTGCCGAAGGATGCACGTCAGCGCTACGACACCTTGCAGTGGCTGATCTTCCAGATGGCGCATGTCGGCCCGATGTTTGGTCAGGCGAATCATTTCAACAACTACGCCAGCGTGGACATCGCTTACGCGAAAGACCGTTACAACAATGAGTCGGTGCGCCTATACCGGGTGCTGGACAATCGTCTGCGCGATAGCACGTGGCTGAGCTGCGATGAATACAGCATCGCCGACATGGCAACCTATCCGTGGACCAAGGGACACAAGGACCGCAACGTAGACCAGACAGGATTTCCCAATTTCATGCGTTGGTTCGACGCCATGGAGGCGCGACCGGCGGTTCAGCGCAACAATGTTATGGCAACCGAGATCCGCGCACGCATGGCAGTGGCAGCCGAAGGCAAATCTACGGTCAACATATTCGACACCAAGGACAACGCCGCGCGCCTGACGCAGGCAACCAGGACATAATAATGATGCGGCGCGCCCGCTGATTGATCAAGCGTTACGTCGACTGACCGACCGAATAGGCGAATGTCAGACTCTCAACCGTGATCAGCATCCACTGGTCTGATTTGCGTTCATATTGCAGCTGCAGTTTTCCTGAAACCTGAACCGAATCCTCGCCGGGTCCGGGGTTGTTGCGTGTCGCCATGAATATGACGAGCGTCAACCCGGATTCCGTCACGCGACTTTCCAGAATGTCGACGTGTTTGAATTCATCGGCGTCAAATGTCCATTCCGTCTCCGGTCCCGAGCCTGTCAATTCCCGGATCTTGACCACACGGCCGATAATATCTTTTTCGATTTTGGCGACCCCGACCTCGGCCGCGACACGATTCTGAACGTGATGCAGCGAGTCACGGTTGCCCGCAGGCGTGTCGGAAGTGGATGTGATATCCGAAGAGGATTCCTGAGCAGGACCGCAGCCCGCCAGAAGCAGGGCCAACGCCGCACCGAAACTAAAATATCGTTTCATAGTTGTAGTACTGACTATACCATTGCCATTAAGTTGCAATGAACACCCAGGCTGCCTGGTAACGGCGATACGCCGGGCACTGTCAACGATTCCGAAAAATGGTCTTGAAGAGCATACCGCCCCCGAACATAGACGCAATGGAAATGCCGACTATCATATAGACATGGTTCTTGTCGCTGTCGAATTCACGCATCACCTCGATAGGCACGATATTCCACATCCACAGGTTGATCATCACGAAAGCGAAAGCGAGTACGCCTGCCATCACGCCTATCATAAATTTTGGTGAATCCATGGCTGGTCTCTTTCTTGGTGTACAAGGTTAGCCGCACGCTGCGCCTGCCTGGGGGGCGTATGTTACTGCCATTCTGCGGTTCAGGACGAACTATCGGTACGCGCCATTGCAGGTGATGGAAAAACATCGCGGATCGCATTACACTCAAGAGTCCAATCAACACCATCCGCAAACATGGCAATCAAAAAGAAATCCGCGCCTGCGCGCAAACCCAAATTTAATCAAAACGCGCACCGCGTTTTTAGCGGCGGCATGCCCCGCGCTCTGGGCATACAACCGGTGACACTTGCACTCAAACGCGTGGTCACGGAAATGCCCGTCAGGGCCATGCATCTCAATCGCAATGGCCGGGTAAACGGCGGCGCCATCATGGCGCTCGCCGACGTTACCGGCGCGGCGGGAGCGGTGGCAAATATGCGTCCCGGACACCGCAGCGGCACCATAGAATCCAAGACCAATTTTTTGGGTGCTGGCATAGGGCCGGTGCTGAAAGCCGTGTCCATCCCCATACACATAGGACGCACGACGTCCGTATGGCAAACCACGATTACCAACAGCGGCGATGGCAGCCGTGTCGCGATAGTCACGCAGACACAGATCTATCTTCCGCCGGCAGTCAACTCAGCAGACGAATAATCGGTGCGACGTCGGGCGCGTCTTCCAGCGTCATCACGATATTCGCGACCTGCTCCGCTTCCGTGCGGGAAACCGGATGCACGGCGTGTGACACGCAATCCAAAAATTTGCCGACCACGTCTTCAGTGCTGATCGGGTTATTGTGGTGTCCGTATCCGAATTCCAGCGCCAGCGCGAACGTCCTGCCATCGGTGGTGCCGATTTCCACCTTGCCCGGCGGTTCGCCGTGTTCGGCGTTGAAGGCCGGATCGAGTTTCAAATGTATCCTGCGCGCCATCGTCAGAACCACGGGGTCCCGGATCGCTTCCGGCGTCAGGTCGTCTATCGTGACTCTGCCCTTGGCGACCGCCAGCGCGACCGCGTAGGGTATGCTGTATTTCGCGTCCGGAGAGGTCAGCGGTTGGCACCTTTCATTCAGCGGTTCACAATGCAGCATCGCGAAATCGCCGGCATATAACGTGATCGTTTCTACATCGCGCGCACCAAGGTTGTTCTGGGTCATGATACGCAGCGCGGAATCGATGTAGACGTGGCTGGTACCGCACGTGGGCCACGCCTTGATCGACACTTGATTGCCCTGATAGATCTGACCCAGACCGTCGGTCAGCGCGTCGCGGTCGAAATCACCGCCAAAATGAACGTTGATGAGTCCGGCCCGGCCCTCAAAACTATTTTCAGGACCGAGTATTCCGCGTTGTGCCATCAACGCCGACAGGGCGCCGCCGCGCGCCGGATAACCGTCGCGCAGTCCACCCAGATGATTGCCCACGCTGTAGCGCATCTCCTGCGTTCCGGCCGCCTCGCTGAGCGCGATACCTAGAGCGCTAACCATATGATTATTATCTAGATTTAGAATCTTCCCCGACGCTGCCGTCGCGCCAAACGCACCGATCACGGTGGTTGGATTCCAGTCCATCTTCCAGTGCATGCCGTGGCCTATGCGGCACGACAAATCATTGCCCAGCGTAACAGCGGCAATAAAAGACTTGCCCGACACGGGTCCTACGCGTTCGGCAACGGCCAAAGCCGCCGAAATCACCGGACTGCTGGGATGCACCGGGGCTTCGTAATAAAGATCGTCGTAGTCGAGACTATGCGCCAGCGCACCGTTGACGAAGGCGGCCATCCATGCCGGGACGCGCCCGCCGAATCCCATGATAGTGCTCTCTTCCCTGCCGCCGGCATCCTTGATCAGTTCCACCAGCGGCCGGCACTCCGGAGTCATGCCGCTCGCGGCGGCCATGACGCCCAGTGTGTCCAGTATCGATTTCTTGGTCACTTCCACTGTGGTCGCATCCAGATCGTCAAAGTCGCGACGCACGATGTGAGCGGCCAGTTCGTGTACTACGTCCTTTTTTTTCGTGGTTTCAGACATGTCCGTGCGCCATAGCGATTCAAGTGCCCTATGATCTTGTTAGTCAGCTCGAATGTTCGAGTCTTTTATAACTTTGCCCAAACGCGTCATCTCGGCTGCAACCGTGGCGGCCAGTTGCTCCGGCGTGCTGCCCAAGCCCTCAATACTGGCGGCAAACAGCCTGTCTTTGACCTCCTGCGAATTGACTGCCCGTACCATTTCCTGATTCAGGCGCCTGATCGCCGCGGCGGGCGTCCTGGCCGGCGCAAAAACGGCATTCTTCGACACAATTTCGAAACCAGGAAGGCCGGACTCGGACATCGTCGGCAAACCGGGAGCCAGTGGCGTGGGACGCGGCGTGGCCACCGCCAGACCGCGCAATCGCCCCGATCTCAAGTGCGGCGCCGCCGAGCCTGTCACGAAGAACAGCAGTTGCAGTTCGCCGCTGATAATGGCGACGACCGCGGGACCGGAACCGCCGAACGGAATGTTGACGATATCAACACCCGCCATCGACTTGAACAGTTCCGCGGCGATATGAGTCATGGATCCGGTTGCGCCGGTCGCATAGTTAAGTTGGCCCGGCCTCGCCTTGGCCAGCGCAATCAATTCCTTAACCGAACGCACCGGCAGCGACGGGTGCACCACCAATACGTTGGGCTGCGTGGCGACGGTGGAAACCGGCTCAAAATCCTTGACCGGATCGTAGGGCATCTTGCGCATCAGCGGATAAAGCCAGTGGGTATCGGCAACGAGTACCAGCGTATAGCCGTCAGGCGCGGCCTTGGCCACGGTTTCTCCGAGCAGTATCACCGGCCGGTTGTCGATGATGACCTGTTGGCCCAAAGGTCCGGCTATCGCCTGCCCGATCAGGCGCGACAGGAGGTCTGTGCTGCCGCCGGGCGGCGCGGTAACGATGCGCACCGGCTTGACCGGGAAATCCTGGGCGTGCACGTTAGTTGGTCCGGCAACAACCGCGGTCATGAGCACTACCCCCGACACCGCATGCAAAATCCGCATAGCAACCCCTTTCATTTTTCGCCCACGCCGAATCCCCATGCATTCCGCAATTTCAGACCTTCACACGCAGGCACGACAACGAAGTATGCAAAGCGCAACAAGAGACCGAATCTGCCCTCCGATTCGGATTGGGCTATGGTAACTCAATCCGCTGCGTTCTTGACCTGGCCCCATCGCGTACACATACTCGAATCCAACCACAATGCGGGAAGGAACATCGTCATGCCTTCGAACGTTTTTGTAATAAATCCCACCGCACCACCACCCAGCCACGCGTCGCAGCAGCGCAGCCTATTGACGAGAACTCGCGGTGAAGTGAGGCAAACCGCCGAGGCATCTGTCATAAACATCGCCAGATTGCTGTGCAGCGCCGACGCATGGCCACCGGATGCCGGCGGCGCGCAGGACCGACGCTCGGAAACAACAGCGCTTGCCGATGATGCCGACGCGGTCAACCGTCTATTTCGCGAGCGCCGCTGGACCGACGGTTTTCCGGTCATCGCGCCTACCGCGGACAGGGTGCGGCGCATGCTGCGCTGCACGTCCCTGCATCCGGACGAACTCGTTGCCACCGTTGCGTCGGGGATGGGGGCCGCGACCGTGCAGCGGATTGCCGTTAACGCCGTCATGGCGGGTTGCGATCCGGAATACATGCCGGTGTTGATTGCCGAGGTGCTGGCCAGCAGTCCCCAAGGGGCGGTTACACGCATGAAATCCGCGATGGCAAGAATGAGCAAGGTCATCAAGGATGCAAACATACGCGCGGACTGACGACTTTATTGGTACATGCACATGAGTTCATATACCCGGCAAATGGCCGAATTCGCTGCACCGGCCACACTACTGAACTGTAATCCCGACTTCCTGTATGAGTTTGCTTTTCCTGACGATGTCGGCTTTTATGATGGTCGCAAACTGCTCTGGGTTACTGGCAACAACCTCCGCCCCAGCACTCAGTATCCGCTCCCTGGCCTCCGCGGTATTGAAGTAGCGCACGATCTCCTGATTGAGGCGGGTGATGATGGCCGCCGGTGTTTTTGTAGGCGCCCACACGCCCGTCATGCCCACATGCTCATAACCGGGAACTGTTGCCGCCAGCGTGGGTAGCCCGGGAACGAGGACCGACGGCTCGGCGCTGGTAACCGCCAGCGCTCTCAGCTTTCCCGATGCGATATGCGGTTTCATCAGGCCCGCATCCATGATCGCGGCATGCACTTCCCCACCCAGAACCGCCGTGACCGCCGGTGGATTTCCGCCGTATGGCACATGCACGATATTGATGCCCGTCATCGACTTGAATAACGCCGTCGCAAGATTGGCGGTTCCGCCGGGGTTCGCCACGGAAAAGTTGATTTCGCCTGGCCGTGCTTTCGCCAATGCAACCAATTCCTTGATCGATTTGGCTGGTATTGATGGATGCACCGCAACGATGGAAACGTCTCGCGAAATCAGCGCGATCGGCAAAAAATCCCGCACTACGTCGTACGACAATTTCTGCAGCAGCGGAAGTATCCACACCGTACCACCGTGCACCATCAGCGTATAGCCGTCGGGCGACGCCTTGGCGGCACTCTCCGCCGCCAGGATGGGGTTGCGCTGATTTTCCACGACGATAGCCTGCCCGAGCGGGCCGGATACGCCATTCGAAATCAACCGCGCGATGAAATCATTGCCGCTGCCAGCGGACGTGGTATGGATACGTATGAGTTTTCCCGGATAGGACTGGGCGCAGGCGGTGCCGCAACTCAGCATGAACATGCACTTGACAAACGTTGATACAAGACAACGTGGCTTCAACATAACCTCTCCCGCATGGAAAGTTTAATTCCAGTTACAGATTCTCTCTACTGATTCTACGCGTTTTGGCGGTAAGACCGCCTGTAAAACCTCAATGCCGGGCTGTTATCCCGACGCATGACACATGCGAATTCCTGCCGTTTCTAGGATTAGTCATCCGAGCGACTCCCGCGCCGCCAATTCGATATTAAGTATCCCGAATTCGGTCAGCTCGCGAGCCATTTTGTCGAATTCCGCGTGCGACGGCGCCAGATGTGGCTTACGCAGCACGCCGGTGCCGCCCGGCAGGTCAAGCGCTTTCATCGCCATCTTCACCGTGCGCGGCGTCGCCTCCTTGAGGACCTTGGCCATTTTGATGAGGTTGGCGTATGCGGCAGCGCTTTGTTCCAGTTTGCCGTTGGCATGGTGTTCACCGATCGCCCTGCATAGCCACGGCACGAGGTTGGCGTCCCCCGATTGATACCCATGAGCGCCGAGCGCCATCAGCTGGAGCGCATCGCGCGAGGAGGCGTAAAGAGGCACTCGCGCCCCGAGCGCTTCGCGCATTTCTATCCAGTAGATAGGCGGAACGGTAACGAGATGCGCCGCGACGATCTGGCGGTACTGCGAACACAGCTTCTTGAACAAACTTATTGGCGCGAGATACCCGGAAAAAACGTGAACCGACAGCGCTATCGGATGATCGATCGCCTCGAATATGTCGCGATAGTACTGCTCCTGCTCGGCTTCGGTCGGCCGCATATTGTGACCGCCGTCGAGTTGATAGACCTCAATAACCTCGATGCCGGCCTGCACCGCGAGTTTGCAAGCCGTTATCATACCCTCGCTCGTACGCTGTTCGGGCGGATTGGCGTAGGTCAGCACTTTGCCTTTGCACTCTTCGACACCGATTTCGTACAGGCGCTTCAGTTCGCCGGCGGAAAGCGCATGGCCTTCTCCCGACCCGGGACTGCCCAGGTAAATGCCGCAGCCGGCTTCAACGATACGCCGCAAATGCGCACGCAGTCCGCTCTCGTCGAGCGTGCCGTCCGCCTTGAACGGTGTCGCGGACATGCAAAAATTGACAGGCACATGCTTTTTCATAGTGTTCCTACTCGTCGCGGATCTTGGCGTCCCTGATGACTTTGCCCATGCGCACCATCTCGGACTTCATCTTGGCTGCGAGCTGCGCCGGTGAACTTGCAATCACTTCCACACCAGAATTGAACAGCCGCTCCTTGATCTCGGGCTTGCCCAGGACAGTGACCATTTCGTGGTTCAGGCGATTGATGATGGCCACGGGCGTTTTCGCGGGCGCGAACATGGCCGAAATAATGCCTGATTCATAGCCTGGCACACCCGAAGCCGCTATCGTCGGCAATCCGGGTCCCAGCGCGGACGGCTCGGCGGTGGAAATCGCCAGCGCTCGCACTTTTCCCGATTTAACATGCGGCGAGGCACTGCCTGCGTCGGGAAAAGCCAGTTGAAGCTGGCCGGCAATCACGGCGGTAAACGCAGCCGCGGGGCCGCTAAAAGGCACTCTTACGATATTGGTGCCGGACATGGACTTGAACAACTCCGCCGCCATGTGATTTGACGAGCCCGTCAGCCCCGACCCGTAGTTGAGTTCTCCGGGACGGGCCTTGGCCAGGGCAATGAGGTCGCGCACCGACTTCACCGGCAGCGTCGGATGCACGATCAGCAGATTGGGCGCCTGCGTCGCCAGCGTGACCGCCGCGAAATCCCGCTCGGGATCCCACGCCACGTGGTCTCTAAGGAAAGGCAGCAGCCACACGACCGGGCCGTAGAACAACAGCGTGTATCCGTCCGCCGGCGCCTTGGCCACGTTTTCCACGGCAACCGTGCCGACACGATTATCCACGATCACCTGCTGCCCCAGGGATGGCGTAATGCCCTGCGCCAGCAGGCGCGCTATGATATCGCTGGGACTGCCGGATTGCGATGTAAAAACGCGCACGACTTTAGTCGGAAATTCCTGGGCGCACACCGCCCCTGGAAAAATCGCTCCCAATGCAGACACAAGCACAAATAAACGCGTCATTTGAATAAATCCTCTTCAACTATACAGTTGATTGCGGGCCGGCTCCCGGTGATCCTCGTTACGGTTATCCTCCGAAACAACGATACCGATACCAAGGCTCAAGATCACCCGCCTGCCAAGGCTGTGCAACTTTACACTGATTTCGGGCGATTCCGGGCGCTCTTACGATAGTGAGGTCACATGTCATCCGTGCTGTGCATTTCCAACGCAGTCAAAAAGCGCTGTTCCGTTCGCGCATACACGAACACCCCCGTCCCACAAGCCTTACTGGAGGAAGTCTTTAGCGCTGCGCTACAAGCACCGTCGAATTGCAATGTTCAGCCGTGCCAGATCTACGTTGTGTCCGGCGCCAGCAAAAACCTGCTAAGGGAAGAACTCGTCAAGGCAGCAGGCAGCGGCAAACCCGCCAATCCGGATTTCGAGTGGAACGTCAGGTTCCAGGGCGAGCATCGCGAACGTCAGTTTGGCGCCGCCAACGCACTCTATGGCGCCATGAACATAGTGCGTACGGACAGGGAACTCAGGCAACGCGCCATGCTGCGCAACTGGCAATTCTTCGACGCACCTCACGCAGCGTTCTTCACGATGGCCAGATATCTCACGATGACGGGTGCCGTCGATCTTGGCATTTACGCACAAACGCTGGCGCTGCTGATGGCCGAACGCGGTATCGCAAGTTGCATGCAGGGTGCGCTCGGCATGTTTCCGGACCCGGCGCGCACGATGTTCAGTCTGCCGGACGACGTTGGCATACTGTTCGGCATGTCGTTCGGCTATGCCGACGACGATGCACCCGCCAACCGGGCACGTACCGACAGAGTTACACTTGGTAGCATGTTGAGATTCTTGTCATAGCGTCGTGCTGTTAGAATAAGCTCCACTAATAGTCTATTGAAATTCGATTCGTCACACCGGCGGAGGCCGGTGTCCAGAGAGCGCGAGCCTATCGAATCAACACCTTACTGGATGCCGATTTTCACCGGCATGACGAAATGATTACCACTGTGCAAATATTCAACAAACGGCTAATCCTCACCTCGCCGTGGCAGCAAGGAGATTGCGCCGCAGCGACGCACGATCGCCCCGCCCACTGTTTTTGCAATCGTAAATGACGCTTTATCTGATCATCCTCGTCGGTATCACCGGCCACGTGGGCTTTAATGGCAGCCGGATTGCGATGTCGCTATATGCACTGGAACTGGGCGCAAATCAGTTCACGATAGGTGTGCTGGTGGCGCTTTATGCGATCTTTCCGATGCTGCTGGCGATTTACGTCGGAAAGCTGGTTGACCGTTTCGGGACATTGTTGCCTGTGATTCTGGGTGTCATCGGCATGACCATCGCGCTCGTTTTGCCGCCGTTGATCCCAGGCATCCCCGTGCTCTATGCCTCCATCACCTTGCTGGGACTGGCTCACCTGTTGTTCATGATCCCGATCGAAGCGTGCATAGGCGGGATCGGCGGTCCCGACCGGAGCGCCGCCAACTATGCTCTGCTCAGCATGGGGTGGTCTGTTGCCAATTTTTTTGGGCCGGTCATCGCGGGATTTTCAATCGATAACATCGGTCACCGAGAAGCGTTCTGGGTGCTGGCATCGTTTAGTGTAATCCCCATACTCATCCTGGCTTTCAAACCGGAATTGCTGCCGAAAGCGTCCCCGCGCACGAAAAAGGACCAGCATGGCAGTGTGCTCGAACTATTGCGCATTCCGCCGTTGCGTACCTTTATCATCATAGGCGCCACGATTAATTCGGGACAGAATCTGTTTCAGTTTTACTTCCCGATATATGGCCACTCGCTCGGACTGTCAGCGTCGGCGATAGGCAGCATCATCGGGGTGGTGGCAGCGGCAGCTTTTGTCGTGCGCGGACTCATCCCGTTCCTCATGAAAAGCATGACGGAAGCCACCATTCTGACCTATGCCATTTTTATCGCGGCTTTCTCGTTCGCGCTGCTGCCGTTTGTATCCAATCCTTATGCGCTGGGAGCTATTGCGTTCGTGCTGGGACTGGGCGTCGGCTGCGGCAACCCGCTGTCGATGTCCATGGTTTATGTGCTAAGCCCGCCGGGACGCACCGCGGAATCGCTGGGCATACTCAGAGGCACGTATAACCTGGCCCAGCTCGTGGTTCCCATCGCCTTCGGCAGCGTAGGTACCGCCTTCGGATACGCGGTGGTATTTCTGTCCAATGCGAGTCTGTTGGCCGCCGGCGGGTTGCTCATGCGCAAAATGCACCTGCCGGGGGCTGAACGCAGTTCGAAATGACCGACGCCGGGAGGCACGCATACCGCGGTATAGGCGTCTCCGACCTGCGATGAGCCTAGACACGCGCTGCGGCGCACATGGATGGCCTATAAACCAGCGTCGGAACTTGCTGTTACAGCCTCCCAGCGATCCAGCGATCGAGTTTTTCCCTTGCACCGTTGGTTGCCGGGTCCATGGCGGTGGCGTGACGCGCGGTGCGCGCCGTCAGTTCGATGACATAGCCATTCGGGTCTCGGAAATAGATCGAGTTGATGAAACCATGGTCGGCGATGCCGCGGGTATCGATTCCCGACGCCCTGCCCTTGGCCAGCATTGCGTGCAGCGTTTTCTCATCGACCTCAAGCGCGATGTGCAAATCATAATCGTGCTGGGTCTTGAACTCGAAGGGCATGTCCGGAACTTCGAAAAACGCGAGGAAGGATCCATCGCCCAGCTTATAGAACGTGTGCAGTGCATCGGTTTTGCGGCCGCTTTTTGTCTCGCGGATTTCCAGGGCACCGGCGAGCGGCAGGCCCAGGAACTCCTCGTAAAACCGGCGCGTCTCCTCCGAATCCCGGCATCGATAAGCGCTGTGATGGAGCCCGCGTATCATGGTTCTAAAGGCTTACAAACGACTGGCCCTTCAGTGTAGCGGCAAAACCGTCGACGGCCTCGTGCACCTTGGCCCAACTTTTGAGTCCTTTCATGCGGCGCAGCCAGCGGTCGACGTTGGGAAATGCTGAATAGTTGCAGCGTATCAAGTCGCCCACCGTGACTATCTCGACTCCCAGGTAATCCGCCAGAGTAAATGCGGCACGTAGTCGATACGGGATGGTAATAGAGCTTCATCGTTTTGCCTCTTGCTGTGAGTTGTCTAGTTACGGAGCACGTCCATCCATTTCATGCGACCAGCGTAGGCATCAGTTTCGCCACGTCATCCAGCGTGTCTATATTGCGCAGCACCTGCACCAGCTCCGCACTGCGTGCCGCCCCGAGCACATCGGTAACCTGCGCACGGAATTTTTCATCGAGCTCTGCGCTTGAAAGCGGCGCGCCGGGCGATCCTTTGGCGTCGATCACGAGTTCCTCAAGGTTTTTGCCCGATCGCGTACGCAACTTGACGCGTCCCGGCAGTTTGCCTTCATAGAGTTTCCCGAGTTCAGTATCCTCGACTACGCTGACGCGGGAAGCGAACGCCTTGAGGTCCTCGTCGGCCAGCGCCGCCAGCGTGTAATCGCGTGGCGTATTGCTGCCTTTCAATACGGTCAGCGCCAGCGAGTAAGACGTGCTGAACTGCAAACCCAGCAGATCATGGGGCGCGCTGATCGCCGCGTGCTGGTAGTGACTCGACGGATATCCAACCACGATAGACTCGATATCATCGGCCTTGAGCTTATTGGCGGTCATGATGTTTCTCAGGCCGTCTATTGCCGAGGCGATGATGCCCACCACGCAATACGGCTTGAACGCAACATGCTCCAGCATCCATTTCACGCCCAGATCGGCGACCAGCCGGTCGGTGCGAAACTGCGTCGAGTAAATCTTGAGCAGACCGCGCGCTCCTTCGAGTATCCCCTCGGGGCCGGTAATCCCTGCTTGCGCCAATTGCGCCGCCTGGATTCCACTGCTGGCAGCCACGGCGCAGAATATGCGCTTCACCGATCCACCGCCGTGATCGTACTGCATCAGTCCTCCGGAAAACGTTCCCGCGATACCCAGTGCATTGCAAATGCCAACAGCGTCCATTCCCAGAAGTTTCGCCACCCCGGCCGCAACACCGAAAGGTCCGCACGTCGTTCCGAAATGAGGGCCGCCGCGTGTCATCATTTCCGGCGACAGCGCCCATCCGATGTGTCCGCGCACCTCATAAGCTGCCACCAGCGCGGTCAGAAAGTCACGCCCCGACAGATGATCACGCTCGGCGATCGCCAGCAGTGACGGCACGAGCTTGGCGCCGGGATGTCCGCGCACGAGGGGGTTCAGATCGTCATATTCGAAGGCCTGGCCAAACGTACTGTTGATGAACGCCGCGGATGCAACAGGCAGCTTGTCACCGTAGCGGACGACAGTAGCCTCCGGCGCACCACCGCTGCGGCGGTAGGTATCGCGAACCTGCCGGGTCCATGGCAGATCCGAACACCCGATTTCACAGCCTATCTGATCGACGAGAACATCGAGCGCCCACTGGCGAACCTGCGATGGTATATGTTCGTACTTGAAGTTCGCCGTGAATTCGGCGAGCTGGCGGGTTTCATCTGCCATGGTTGTAAGTCCTTGGAAAATCGCACATGCAAAGTCTGGAGCGGACCCTTCCACCAGGAAGGGAAGTCTATGCATCGGAAACAATATGGACGAGGATCCCTAATCCGCACGTATACCGCTGTCGCGTATCAGATTGCGCCACTTGGTGACTTCTGATTTTATCACCGCCGCAAACTGCTCCGGACTGTTGGCGATCACCTCGACACCGGAATCAAAAAAACGCTTCTTGATGTCCGCCTGGTTTAACACACGGACCACCTCCTGATTAAAGCGACTGATGACGGGCGCCGGTGTATTTGCCGGAGCAAACATGCCCACAATGGACACCGATTCATACCCCGCCACACCCGCGGCCGCGACCGTGGGCAAAGCCGGAAACAATGCCGTAGGCTCCGCCGTGGTGACTGCCAACGCCCTCAATCTGCCTGAACTCAGGTGTTGCGAGATGACACCCGCGGAGATAAACATCATCTGCACTTCGTTGGCGAGCATGGCATTGAGCGCCGGGCCGTTGCCTTTGTACGGCACGCGCACAATATTGACGGCGGTCATGGCCTTGAACAATTCGCCTGCCAGATGCGATGACGTCCCGGCGGGAGAAGAGCCGTAGTTGAGTTCACCGGGCCGCGCCTTTGCCACGGCAATCAACTCCTTGATGGATTTCGCCGCGACCGACGGGTGTATGACGACGAGCAATGGCGACCTGACCGCGATCGTGACAGGTGCGAAATCGCGCACCGGGTCATACGGCATTTTTTGCATCAATGCACCTACCCACAGACCGCTGCCCGCGACCAGCAACGTATAGCCATCCGGCGGCGCCTTGGAGACAATCTCCCCCGGCACTGCCCCGCTGCCCCGATTGTCGACTATCACCGGTTGCCCCACGGCGCCGGAGACGCCCTGCGCAATGAGCCGCGTGGTGACATCGTTTGCGCCTCCGGCTTCGGCGGTCACTATCCGTATCGGCTTACTGGGATAAGCCGCTGCTGTAACAGTGGATGAGGTTTGCGAGTAAGCTTCGCCTGCAGTGAACATAAACACGGCCAGCTTGAACAGCAACGGATTCCTACGCGGGTTTAACATTAACCTGCCGATTATTCGCAAAATAACCGCAGCCATTTGGTATGTTTGATTTTTCCTGAAAGCATATGTTTCGGATCCACGTCCATCGATGCGGCCACACACCACGCCCGACGCCTCTTGTCTCAGCTCTTGTGCAGGTGTGCATTTTGTTTCCTGGCGCCGGCCTGGTGTCCGCGCAATCCTCGCCGACGATCCCCGGGCAAGCATTTCCGTATCGGCCCATACGCATCATCACCTCTGAAATTGGCGGTGGCGGTGATCTGGTATCGCGCGTGATCGGGCAAGGCCTTACCACCACCCTCGGTCAGCAGGTGATTATAGATAATCGTCCGCCATCCGCGCCGGAAATCTTCGCCAAGGCGCAACCGGACGGCCACACCATGATGCTATATGGGAATGCGGTGTGGACCGCACCGCTCATGCGCACAGTGCCCTGGGATCCGGTGAAGGACTTTGCGCCGGTCATGGTTACGGGAAGAACACCGCACATCCTGGTTGTCACTCCCTCGTTATCCGTAACGTCGATCAAGGATCTTATCGCCACGGCAAGGGCACGCCCCGGAGAACTCAATTACGCATCATCATCCGCGGGCTCTTCCACGCATCTCGCGGCAGAACTGTTTATTGCGTTGAGCGGTGTCAACCTTACGCGCATCGACTATAAAGGCGTCGCACAAGCGGTGACCGATATTATCGGCGGGCGAGTGCAACTGATGTTCGCCACCGCAGGCGCGGTCGCGCCACATATCAAGACGGGAAAATTGCGCGCGCTGGCGGTTACCAGCACACAACCATCCGCGCTTTTTCCGGGTTTGCCCACCGTCGCTGCATCTGGAGTGCCAGGCTATGAGTCGGCCGCGCAATTCGGCTTGTTTGTCCCATCCCGCACCCCCGAAGCCATCATAGCTCTGCTCAATCAGGAAACCGTGCGGGTCCTCAACAAGCCGGAAATAAGGGAAAAATTATTGGGCGCGGGTATCGAGGTCGTCGGCAGTTCGCCGGACCAACTGGCAGCGACGATACGTGGCGAAATGGCCAGATTTGGCAAGGTAATCAAGG
>CANJQI010000110.1 GCA_947476215.1 Betaproteobacteria bacterium | reverse complement strand
GTGAAGGCTGCAGCTACTACGCAGTTTCTCTGGTGTATCTTCGTGAGAAGCAGTTGCGGAAGAAGACATTTATCACCGAGATCATGCCCGAGGTGGACGACCGATGCGACGAAGCGTGTACCGCATGCGCGTGGCGGCGCCGAACCCGCTTTCAAATTCCGCTACGATCGCGAGTGGGGCCTGGTAGTCAATATTGATCCCGACCTGCTCTTCAAGTTTTGACCATGCTTACCCTGCCCCAGCTACAGCGCTTCGCCCATGAGTCGGGCATCAGAAACCTGCAAGTGGTCGAGAAGGAGATCTTACTGACGTATCTTCTGCAACTGCTCGCCGAGAAAGGGTTTCTGAAAGAGGTGGCGTTCAAGGGCGGCACCTGCATCCGCAAAACATGGTTCGGCGCGAGAGGTCGCTTCTCCACGGATCTTGATTTCACCTGCGTTACGGCCGGCAAGCGCGCCGACGACTTCGTCATGCAGTTGGCGGAATGCATGAGCGAGCCATTTCACGACATTCAATTCGACCTCGGCCTCGGTGACGATGGTTGGTATGAAACCGGTGACGGCGTCTCATGGGGTTGCGAGCCACACTACAAGCATAGCCGGGGCGAGGGTACTATCAAGCTGCAGGCAAGCAATCGGGAAGTGGCTACGCTTATGACCGATGATCGCGCACAACTCGAAGTATCCTATTTCAAATGGCTGCGGTTCAAACCGAGCGCGATACCCTGTTTGCGCATCGAGAGAAATTCTTGCCGAGAAAATTCGCGCCGCCTATCAGCGCGACAAACCGCGCGACATCTGGGACCTCGATCAATTCGCCGGTCGGCCCATGCCCGAAGCCCTGATCAGAAAACTCGTCGTGACCAAGCTTTGGCAGGCAAACGATGTTTTTGTGCCCGATAAATGGTTTGAAAAGCTGAAACAGGCCGCTAAATGGAATTGGGATGACCTGCGCCAGCTTGTGCGGGGCACTGTCGTTGATCCTAAATCAATGCTTCAGCGCTGTACTCAGCGGTTTACTTTTCTGGCCCAACTCGATGATGACGAAGCGGCACTCGCCGCCAACCCGCGCCGGCGTCGCGTGGATGTTCACAAACGAACTATTGAAGAGTGCAATCGACTTGCTCAGGAGCGTCAATTGAAATGATCATACGAATTCCTCCAGACAGGAAAACGTCAGGAAGCCATGTGTTCAACGGGCTTTCCTGACTTCTTGAAACAATGTGATGGTGGTGATGGGTGGAATTGAACCACCGACCTTGGCGTTATGAGTGCCACGCTCTAACCGACTGAGCTACATCACCAGTAGACTGACTTTTCGTTTCTGCCACGGCGTAGTGGCGGCGTCGTTCGAAACTACCAAGTGGAGGCGCGGCAGTCTAAGTTTTGATCCTGATTTTGTCAAGATTAGCAGGGTTTTGTCCAGGTTATCCGTTCATTGCCATGAGATGGCCGTCCGGCGGCGCTGTTTTGCCGTGGGGGCTGCATGGTATTACACTCGTCGATGTTGCGTTTTTATCTTGGTGCAAGTTTGAACTTTGACGTCATCATCATAGGTGGAGGGCTGGTTGGTGCGAGTCTCGCGCTGGCGCTGGGCAAGGCTGGGCTTAAAGTCGCGGTGGTCGAGCCGAAATTGCCGCAGGCGCGGAGCGGCGTATGGGATGCACGGATTTATGCGATCAGCCCCGGTAGCGCGGCCTTCCTCGACAGTTGTGGCATTTGGGGGCAACTCGACCGTACACGCATCTGCCAGGTCGAGGAAATGCGCATATTTGGTGATGAGAGCAGATCTGAACTGGGGTTCAACGCCTATGATGCCGGTCTGCGCGAACTTGCGATCATTCTGGAAAATCGCGCGTTGCAGGAAACGATGTGGCGTGCACTGCCGGAAGTCCCCAACATCGACGTCGTTGCGCCCGCTGAGTGCGAAAACCTGCTGTTGGCTGAAAACGCGGCGGAGTTGACACTGAAGGACGGCCGTATTTTGCGTGCACGGTTGATTGTTGGCGCGGACGGCGCGGATTCGTGGGTACGTCAGCAGGCGGGTATTGAGGTTGATACCCGCCAGTACGGCCAAATGGCGGTGGTCGCCAATTTCAGCACCGAAAAAGCGCATCGCAACACCGCTTTTCAGTGGTTTCTGCGCGCCGGCGTACTGGCGTTGCTGCCGCTGCCCGGCAAGCATGTTTCCATGGTTTGGTCGGTTGCCACCGAACGCGCCGAGGAGCTTTTGGCGCTGACGCACCAGGAGCTCGCCGCGTGCGTGACGTTGGCCAGTGGCGGTGTGGTCGGCGACTTGCAGGTGATGACCCCGGCGGCGGCGTTTCCGCTGCGGATACAGCGTGTGGCCAGACTCATAGCGCCGCGGCTGGCTCTGGTCGGCGACGCTGCGCATAATGTGCACCCGCTTGCCGGGCAGGGCGTAAACCTTGGTTTTCGGGATGCACGGGAACTCGCGCACGTTCTGGGCCGGTCAGGCGCACAAACCGACTGCGGAGATTACTACCTGCTGCGCCAATACGAGCGCGCGCGCGCGGAAGATATTGCGGCCATGCGTCTGGCCACCGATACATTGCAGAAACTGTTTGGCAGCGCGAGCCCGACGTTGCGCAAACTGCGTAATTTCGGCCTGCGAGTCACCGACCGGCAGATTTTTCTGAAGAACCTTTTCATACAACACGCTGTCGCATAACGAGTTATTTACAAATATCCACTTTTCTGAGGAATATCATGCGTAGACTAATGGCTGCCGTTGCACTGTTGGGATGGACCTGCATCAGCGTTACGGTTCATGCGGGCGAAGCCGCGGCGAAACCCGGCGCGAGCGAAGCGACGATCAAGGCGTTACTGCAGAAAAAGCTCCAGCAGGCGCCCATTGAGAGTGTAACGCGCACGCCCGTACCCGGGATCTACGAGGTTTTTACCGATGGCCAGATTATCTACGTCGATGAGAGTGCGACATTCATCATCAATGGAAATTTATTCAACATCGACAAGAATGCAAACCTGACGCAGGAAAGCATGAGCAAGTTCACGGCCATCAAGTTTGACCAGTTGCCGCTCAACCTGGCATTCAAAAAGGTCAAAGGCAAAGGTACTCGCAAACTTGCATACTTTGCGGACCCGAATTGTGGCTATTGCAAGAAATTTGAACAGGATCTGGCGACTATAGACAATGTCACCATATACGTATTCCTGTATCCGGTGCTGGGACCCGATTCGATGGAAATATCGAAATCGATCTGGTGCTCGAAGGACCGCATCAAAGCCTGGGACGACCAGTTGGTGAGAAACATTGCGCCGACCGCACCCGGCACCTGCGCCACGCCGATCGACAAGATCGTGGAGTTTGGCAAGCAGAAGAGAATCAACGGTACGCCGACGATGTTTTTTGCCGACGGCCAGCGCATTCCAGGCGCAATTCCGACGGATCAAATAGAGCAGCGTCTGACGGTCGCGTCGCAGACGAAATAGCGTCCGGCGAATTCCGACGCTGCGGGCGCCGGGCTGGTTTGGTCCACAAGCATGGCAGTTTCAGTCGCTGAAAAAAAGAATCCCGCCATCGCACGGTTGATGTTCGCGAGCGCAGTGTCGTTGATGTTGCATATCGCGATACTGCTCGGCATCCCGGTAAGTCCACCGGGAGGATCGCCGCTGACGGGTTCCACCATCACCGCGCGGCTCGAGAACCCGGGCAGTGACGTGCCGGAGAAAGCAGCATCCGACGTGGCGCCGCCGGATGCGGCGGTTGTTGAAAAGCCCGCGGAGCCGGCGCGCGTGGATGCGCTCGCGCCGCAGGTGAATACCAAACCTGAACCCAAACCTGAATCCAAACCCGAACCCAAATCGGTTAGTCCTCCGGAACCTGCCGCGCTTACCGCGCCGATTTCCGGCATCGAGTTACCGTTGATACGGGACCCCACTTTCTATCCGGCAAGTCAGCTGGATGTTTACCCGCAACCGGTCGCACCGATTCAGCTATCCTATCCGGACAGCGCCGCCGCGGAACGTGTGGAGGGTAACCTGTTATTGCTGCTGCTGATCGACGAGTACGGGGTTGTCAGCGAGGTTTCCATCATCGAAGCAACTCCCGCCGGTTACTTTGAGGACGCCGCGCGGGCGACGTTTCGTAACGCGCGTTTCTTCCCGGGCATGAGGCATGGGCATCCCGTCAAAAGCCGCATGCCGTTTCGTATCAGATACACCTACGACAAGAGCGCCGGACCAAGTCGTTAATTAAGGAATGGGATAATCGTTCGGCAGCAATACCCACATTTTGCCGCTCTGGCGCATGCGGCCCGCCAACGCACCCGCTTCGTCTCCGAAACCCCAGAAGAAATCCGCGCGCACCGCGCCGCGTATCGCACCCCCCGTATCCTGCGCCAGCATCAGGCTGTTGAGCGGTTGAGGTGAGTTGGGCATGGTGGTCGACAAAAAGACCGGTGCTCCAAGCGGAATATAGCTCGGATCTATGGCAATACTGCGCCGCGCGGTGAGTGGAACGCCAAGTGCGCCCAACGGCCCGGAGAGGTCGGCTGGCATTTCGCGGAAAAACACATAACTGGCGTTGTAGTTCAGCAGTTCCTGCAGCTTGTCGGGATTCTGCTTCGCCCACGTTTTTATGCCCTGCATGGACGCGCGTTCGAGCGGCAGATCGCCGCGTTCCACCAACAGCCTGCCTATCGACCGGTAGGGCTGGCCGTTCTGGTCGGCATAGCCCAACCTCACGGTCGCGCCGTCGTCTAGTCTGACGCGTCCAGACCCTTGAATTTGCAGGAAAAATAGCTCCACTGCATCATCGACCCAGGCGATTTCCCGGCCATTGACCGGTGCCGCGCCACTCTCGATTTGCGCGCGATCGTAGTACGGCACTACGCGCCGTCCTTCGACACGTCCGCGCAACCGCATGTTCTTCAGTTCGGGGTACAGGCCCGCCAGATCGATCACGAGCAGGTCCTCGGGGACGCCGTAGACCGGGTAGCGATAAGTTGCGGTGCGTTTGCGACTGCCGCGTAGCTGCGGTTCGTAATAGCCCGTGACCATGCCGAGCTCGGTGCCGTCGGGATTAACAACCTGATAAGGCGTGAAGTACGTTTCAAAGAATCGCTGCAGTGTGTCACGCGATGGTTTGTTGAGTGCCGCGGCGGCGGCGCACACCGACTGCCACGACGCCTGATTTTTTAGCGTGCTGCAACTGGCCTGAAACGCTCCCCATGCGGCCTGCAGATTGTCAGCGCGCCAACCGGGAATCGCATTCCAGTTACTGGCGCGTAACGGACTTGCCGCGACCGCCGGTTTTTCCTGTGGCGTTTCAGTCGCCGTCGGCGGCGTTGGTTCTCGACTCTGCGGCTGGGTTGGTGCGGGAACCTGCGCAGGCTCCGGCGGTGTCTGGGGAGCTGCACCTTTGCCGGGGATCAGACCCTCGCAGGCGGCAAGTGCGGTCAGGGCTGCCAGCACTGCGCAGCGGCGTATCATGGCGGTCAGGGGATGCACGATACGTCCCAGTATATAATTCGCATGTTCGGATACAAGGATAACGATGTTCTGGTTGCTACTGGAAGCAGGTGTTGCGCTCGCCATTTTGCTATTTATAGTCTGGTGGACATGGCCGCGCAAGCCCGATACGCCCGATGACAGTAAGCCCGACCATGACAGGTAGAGGTATTCTTAATGCAGCACGCGCGGTATCGATAGTGTGAACTCGGGTATCGCGGCATCGAACTTGAAACCGTCCTCCGCGACCATCTGATAGGTGCCGTGCATGGTGCCGACCGGCGTGGCAATCGCGGTCCCACTCGTGTATTCGAAACCTTCGTCAGGCTTGAGCCGGGGTTGCTCACCGACCACACCCAGGCCGCGCACTTCCTGTATCTGATTGTTGGCATCCTTGATGATCCAGTGACGGCTGATGAGCTGCGCGCTGATAGTGCCGGTATTCTTGATGTTGATGGCATAGGCGAACACATAGCGATTGCTCTCCGGGTCGGATTGTTCCGCTATGTATTTGGTACGCGCGGTAACCGTGATTTCGTATTTGATTTCTGTGGCCATGGGATAGTATCGATTTTGCGTAGTGTTTTGTGTATGACGCGGGAGGGTGATCGCTTTGTGTTCTACCGTCGCGCCAGTCAGCGACGCGCATGTTTACTACGGAGCAATTGCAGGTAAAATGAATTTGTTCCCTGTGGATAAAGTCATTATCTCATGTATCGTATAGCGCCCAGCATACTGTCCGCCGATTTTGCGCGTCTCGGCGATGAAGTGATCAGCGTCGTCGCTGCCGGCGCCGACATTATTCACTTTGACGTCATGGACAACCATTACGTGCCCAATCTGACGATGGGGCCCGCCGTATGCAAGGCGATACGGCCTCACACCAAAAAGCTGATAGACGTGCATCTGATGGTGAAACCGGTCGATCGTATCATTCCGGATTTTGCCAAGGCCGGGGCGGACATTATTTCGTTTCATCCCGAAGCATCGGAGCATGTGGACCGCACCATAGAGCTGATCAGGGAAAATGGCTGCAAGGCTGGTTTGGTACTCAATCCCGCCACGTCGCTGAGCTGCCTGGATCACGTGCTAGGCAAGCTCGACCTGGTACTCATCATGTCGGTAAATCCGGGATTTGGCGGACAGAAATTCATACCGGGCGCACTCGACAAGCTGCGCGAGGTGCGCAAGCGCATCACAAAGGCGCGCCGGAAAATATGGCTCGAAGTGGATGGCGGCGTCAAAATCGACAATATTGCGCAGATTGCGCGTGCCGGTGCCGATACCTTTGTCGCGGGTTCGGCAATATTTGAGTCCGGGGACTACAAGGCAACGATCAGGAAAATGCGCCGCGAGCTGGCCAAGGTCTGATTTTGACTCCAGGGATAGCGTTGTGCTTTTGCGTGTTACGCCATGAACGATAAGAAATTTCCGATTCCTGTCAAGGCGGTCACGTTAGACCTCGACGGCACGCTGCTGGACACCGTCTCGGATCTGACAGCGGCGGTCAATTTGTTATTCGGCAAACTCGGGCGTCAGGCTCTGGACGAAGCGCTGGTGCGTACTTTCGTCGGCAAAGGCATAGCCAATCTCGTCAAGCGTTCATTGGCGGCAGGAACGAATGGCGCGCCCGACGCAGCTTTGTTCGATCGTGCCCTGCCCATGTATATGGACTGCTATGAAAGCGTCAATGGCGAGCGTACGACGATCTATCCAGGTGTAAGAGAGGGATTGAACGCGCTGAAGACCGCGGCTCTGCCGCTCGCCTGCGTAACCAACAAGTCGGAGCGCTTTACGTTGCCCTTGCTCAAACGAACCGGGCTCGCGGATTACTTCAAGGTGGTGGTTGCCGGCGATACATTGCCCAAACGAAAACCGGATCCACTGCCGCTGACGCACGCGTGCGCGCAACTGGGCGTGGCGCCGCGCGACATGCTGATGATAGGCGATTCGTTGAATGATGCGCAGGCGGCGCGCGCTGCCGGATGTCCGGTGTTTTGCGTTTCATACGGCTACAACGAGGGCCGCGATGTGCGCGACCTGGACGTTGATGCTATAGTAGCGACGATATTTGAAGCTACCAGACTCATCGTTAAATCATGACCCACACGAAAACGGAAAGAACCCCAAATCTCCCAGCACTGGCGTGCTCGTGGCACAGCGCCTGGGCATGCTGGCGCGCGTAGTGCGCGCGGTATCACCGGTTCTTTTGTTTTTGAGATATTTCATGGAGTGGAGTCATGACAGAGTCACAATTCAACCAGCTTGCGGCCGAGGGCTATAACCGCATACCGCTGGTACTGGAAACCTTCGCCGACCTCGATACGCCGCTGTCGGTCTACCTCAAGCTCGCCTATCAGCCTTACACCTATCTGCTGGAATCCGTGGTCGGCGGCGAACGGTTCGGCCGCTATTCGTTCATCGGACTGGCTGCCACATCGCGTATCGAAGTGCGCGGCCATGAGTGTAGCGAATTCGAGTGCGGGACGCTCAAGTCGCGTGCGCACTTCGATGACCCACTCGCGTTCATACAGCAGTATCAGGCGCGTTTCAAAGCCGCAGCACAGCCCGGCCTGCCGCGCTTCTGCGGCGGTCTCGTCGGTTACTTCGGGTACGACACCATCCGTTATATCGAGAAAAGACTGCGGGCGGGCAACAAACCCGATCCGCTGGATGTTCCAGACGTCGTGCTGCTGTTGTCGGAACAGTTGGCGGTCGTCGACAACCTGTCAGGCAAGATCTATCTTGTCGTCTATGTGGATCCCGGTGTGGCAGGTGCGTACCAGCGGGGTCGCGCACGACTCCAGGAGCTGCTGACGGCTTTGCGCCAACCCGTTCCCATCCCGGCCGCCCTGCCGGCTGCGCCGCAGTCGGCGCGCTCCGAGTTTGGCGAAGCGCCGTATTTTCAGGCGGTCGATCGCGCCAAGCGCTACATTTTCGACGGCGACATCATGCAGGTGGTGCTGTCGCAGCGCATGAGTCAGCCGTTCAGCGCATCTCCACTGACGCTCTATCGCGCATTGCGCGCATTGAATCCGTCGCCGTATATGTTTTTTTACAACTTCGGCGATTTTCATGTGGTCGGCGCGTCGCCTGAAATTCTGGTGCGACTCGAGCATGGCATCGTTACGCTGCGTCCGATTGCCGGTACCCGTCCTCGCGGCAAGACAGCGGAAGAAGACGCGGCACTGGCCCGGGAACTTCTGGCCGATCCCAAGGAACGTGCCGAGCACGTCATGCTGATGGATCTCGGACGTAACGATGTGGGGCGCGTGGCACAGACCGGCTCGGTGCGTGTCACGGACAACATGACGATAGAAAACTATTCGCACGTCATGCATATCGTTTCGCATGTCGAAGGCAAGCTCAAGCCGGGACTCGATGCCATCGCGGTGCTGAAAGCGACATTCCCGGCTGGTACCGTGAGCGGCGCGCCCAAAGTGCGCGCCATGGAAATCATCGACGAACTCGAGCCGACCAAGCGCGGCGTGTATGCCGGCGCGGTGGGTTATCTGGGTTTCAATGGCGATATGGATCTTGCAATCGCGATACGCACCGCGGTGCTGAAAAACGGCACGTTGTACGTGCAGGCCGGCGGCGGTATCGTCGCTGATTCCGTACCGCAAAGCGAGTGGCAGGAAACGCAGAACAAGGCGCGCGCGGTGCTGCGCGCCGCCGAAATGGCGCTCGCCGGGTTGGATACGACGCTGCAGTAACTGTGCATGGCCATGCACCGGCTTCCCGGCGCCACCGTGGCCGGGGACGCGCGCGGTGCAGGACCACGAATACGACAGGAGATGTCATGTGGAAGTTGCTTCAACTGATATGGACAGGCCCTGCCATGATGTTGCTGGTAGTCCAACCGGCCTCTGGCCAACCTTATCCGAACAAACCTGTTCGGATACTGACTGCTGAAGTCGGCGGGTCCACCGATTTCGCGGCGCGCTTGATCGCATCCAACCTCTCCAGCGCCGTGCGGCAGCCGGTGATCGTCGAGAACCGTTCGACCAGAATACTCGCGGAGTTTGCGGCCAAAGCTTCCAATGATGGCTATTCCCTGCTCATCACCAGCGGCAGTCTGTGGCTGATTCCATTTCTGCAGGACAAGGTTGCGTACGATCCGGTGAAGAGTTTTTCACCGGTCTCCTTGTTGACGCGCGCGCCCAACGTATTGGTGGTGCATCCCACGCTGGCGGTTACCTCGGTGAAGGAACTCATCGCACTGGCGAAGTCCAAACCCGGACAACTCAACTACGGCATGGGGCCGCCGGGCTCGTCGCCGCATCTTGCCGGCGAACTGTTCAAGGCGATGGCAGGTGTCAGTATCGTAGGCGTGCCCTATAAAGGCATGGCGCCCGCGCTGACGGATTTGCTGGGCGGGCAGTTGCAGCTTATTTTTGCCACGGCGTCGGCGGCGTCGCCGCACGTAAAGTCCGGCAGATTGCGCGCGTTGGCGGTAACCAGTGCCACGCCTTCAGCGCTTGCGCCGGGGTCGCCCACGATGACGGCGTCTGGATTGCCAGGCTACCTCGCGGAGTCCATCTATGGTGCGTGGACGCCGGCTGGCGTTCCGGCGCAGATCCTGAGATACCTGAATCAGAATATCGTGAGGGTTCTGAATATTACCGAAGTGAAGGAGAAGTTTTTCAACGTTGGCACCGAAACCGTGGGCAGCGCGCCGGAAGAATTCGCGACTACGATAAAATCGGAGATGACCAGAATGGGCAAGGTCATCAAGGACGCCGGCATACGCGCCGAATAATTGCCGGGCCGGATTGCAAATTGGGTAACTTCTGAAGGAATACAGCATGTGGGATCACGAAGCAGATGTTGTCATCGTCGGTTATGGCGGCGCAGGGGCGTCGGCGGCGCTGACCGCCATCGATGCGGGTGCCAAGGTGCTGGTACTGGAGAAAAATCCGGAAGGTGGCGGCAATACCAAGTACTCCGGCGGCAGCATGCGCGAATATCTGGACGTGGAGAAAGCATCCGACTACATCGAATCCCTGTGCGACGGAACAACCGAGCGCGATGTCATCGAGACCTTTGTCAGGGAAGCCAGCCTCAATACGGAATGGATGAAAGGCATGGGCGCGGAGATCGCGCCGCGCGGTCTTCCGAAGCGCTTTCCGATCAGTGCACCCGTAGCCTATCCGACCACGCGCGGTGCGGAAGGTATCGGTTCGCGGCTGCGGATAAAAGGCGCGACCGAATCGGGCGGCATCGATTTATGGGGCGTACTCGCGCGCAAGGCCGCCGAGAAAAAGGTCAATGTGCTGTGCTCAACGCCCGCCAAACAATTATTGATTGAGAAAGACCTGGGTGTTAGCGGCGTTGTCGCAACCAACGGCGACAAGGACATCAGGGTGCGGGCGCGGCGTGCGGTCATACTGACGTGCGGTGGATTCGAGTACGACCAGAAGATGCACCTCAATTATCTGGGCCAAAGCTATTTCGGGCTTTGCAATCCCGGCAATACGGGGGACGGCATACGTCTGGCCGCCGAGATCGGCGCTGACCTCTGGCATATGAGCGGCACGGCTTCGAGTCTGGGCTTCAAGTTTCCTGAATTCCCGTTCGCAATCAGGCAGTTCATCTCCAGTCCCGGCTTCATCTATGTGGATCAGCTCGGAAAAAGATATATGGATGAGCCGGGCACCGATTCGCATCTGTTGTGGGCGCCCACGTCATACATTGACACCAAGACCCTGCAGCGTACCCGCATACCCTCTTATGTGATCCTTGACGAAGACACACGTCTGAAAGGACCGGTGGCGGAGACCGGACGCGGCAAGGTCAGTGACGTCTATCAATGGAGCGCGGACAACAGCGCGGAAATACGCAAAGGCTGGATCAAGGCATCGGACACCATTGCCGGACTTGCGGCTCAAATCAATGTCCGGCCCGATGTGCTGCAGCAAACCGTCGCGCACTACAACATGCAGTGCGTCGGCGGCTACGATCCGGAGTTTGGTCGCGCACCGGATACCCTGGTGCCCATAGGGCGGCCACCGTACTATGCGCTCGAATTGTGGCCCTGTTTGTTCAATACTCAAGGCGGCCCCAAGAGAAACGCCAGGGCGCAGGTCCTGGACGTGCGCGGCAATCCCATCAAGCGGCTATATAGCGCCGGGGAACTGGGTTCGTTATGGCACCGCAATTACCCGGGCGCCGGTAACGTAAGCGAAGCGCTTGCTTATGGTCGTATTGCCGGCAGAAACGCGGCTGCGGAGTTGCCGTTGCCGCAATGAATCCAGCCGCAATGCGGCCGCACGCAATCTAACGCTCTAAACATACCTGAAAGATAAGGATTTCATGTCATGCATATCGTAGTGTGCGTTAAAGCGGTTCCCGCCAACGTCAAGATGCCGGTTCCCAAGCCGGATGGGTCGGGGGTGCTGACCGAAGGGGACGCTTTCATGAACGAGTCGGACGACTACGCGCTCGAACAGGCGCTTTTGCTGAAGCGCAGCCTGGGGTGCAAGGTCACGGCACTTACGCTGGGGACCATCAAATCGCAGGATGTACTGCATGTCAGCATAGCCAAGGGCGCGGACGAGGCGGTGCGTATAGACGCGGATGAATTTGATCCGAATATCATCTCGTACATGCTCGCGGCCGCTATCCGCACCATGGACTGTGATCTGATATTGACCGGGGTGGAGTCCGCGGACGGCATGGCGTCACAGGTTCCGGTGTCGATCGCCGCCCATCTGGGAATTCCTTATGTGTATGCCGTGTCCAAAACCGAACTTGAAAGCGTTGATGGGCCAATGATAGTAACCCGCGAACTGGGTGGCGGCCGGCATCAGACGCTCGAGGTCAGCAAGCCTGCTCTGCTCTGTACACAGTCGGGCACGGTTCCGCTTACCTACACGCCGGTGGTCAAGCTGATACATGCGCGACGCCGAGGGTTACCCACCTTGAACGCCGCGAGTCTGCAGATTTCCGAAGAAGACCTGGCACAGCGCCGCAAGACCAGGGTCGTGGATGTCAAGCCCGTGGACAAGAGCAGTTCGACGCAATGGTTGTCGGGAACGCCGCAGGCGCTCGCGCGTGAGATCATGAACAAGATAGCGGAGGTCCGATAATGGAGCCACAAGTCCTGATAATCGCCGAACACGATGGCTCGGCGCCGGATCCTACGACCCTGGAACTGATCGCATGGGGTTCGCAAATCGCTGCCGAGAAAAGCTGGAAGCTTGGCGTCATGGTGCTCGGACATGCGATGGGCACCGTCGTGGAAGCGCTGCGCAATTCCGGTGTCGATGCGGTATATGCGCTCGACGACCCGGCGCTCGCAACATTCAACGCCGGCACCCATGTCGCGGCAATCGCCGCCGCGCTGTCTAAAGACTCACCGCGCGTGATTCTCCTGGGACATTCGTACCTGGGTATCGAAATGGCCAGTACGATCGCGGTCAAACTGGGCGCCCCCCTGTGGAGCAATTGCAAAACCATCAAGGCAGGCGCCGATGGATTTGTCGTGACGCGCCCGATGTGCGGCGGCGCTTATGTGTCGACATTGGAAATCACAAGCGCAACGTGCAACGTCTTCACGGTCCAGCGCGGTGGATTGTCCGCACAGGGTCTGACCAGCAAGAATGCGCAAGTCAGCACGCTTGCCATGCCGGCGGACGCGGACGCGGCGAAGATCAAGGTCGTCGGTGAAACGAAGGCCACCTTTGCGGAAGACATCACACAGGCCGACCTGCTTGTGTCGGTCGGCCGTGGCATAGGGCAACAAAGCCAGCTCGACGCGTTTCGCGATCTTGCAAAAGCACTGGGCGGCAGCCTTTCGGCGTCCAGGCCCATTGTCGACAGCGGCTGGCTGCCGGTCGATAACCAGGTTGGTCTGTCCGGCAGAACCGTGCGACCCAAGGTCTACCTCGCGTTTGGCATTTCCGGCTCGGCGCAGCACATGGCCGGCATGCGCGACTCCAAGGTCATCATAGCCATCAATCAGGACGCCAACGCACCCATATTTCAGATAGCCCACTATGGCATCGTGGCGGACCTTTTCCAGATACTGCCTGCCCTCATGGACGCGGCCAAGGAATCCGCAGCGGCGAAGTAGCCTCCGGGATACTCACGCGGACTCTAAATGGCAGATGAAACACGCCAGCTGGCGGAATTTGCGGCGAGTCTGACTCACGGGCAAATTCCATCGGCGATTCGCGCTCGTGCGATTGATATTCTGGTCGACCAGATCGGCGTCGAAATCGGCTGCTCCGATCTGCCATGGGCACGACAAGTCCGGGAGAGTTGTCGTTGCGCCGGCGGCGCGGCCGAGGCGACGGTCGTGCGCTATGGTGACCGGCTGCCGGTTGCCACCGCGGCCTTCATCAACAGCACATTCGGTCATTCGTTCGAGTACGACGATGGCAATCCGAAGTTTCACGGTCATGCCGGCGCCGAACTCATCCCTTCGTTGTTGTCCGTCGGCGAGCGCGACCATATCTCCGGACGTGATTTCCTGACCGCGTTTGTCGCGGCTTACGAGGTTCGCGGACATATCGGGTGGGCGCTTTCGCCTGAAATGGCGAAGCGTGGCGGACCTCAATATTCGACCACCTGCGGCCCCTTCGGCGTTGCCGCCGGCGTGGCCAGACTGCTCGGGCTCGATGCGGAAGGGATACGCAATGCCATGGGCATCGCGGGCGGTTTTTCCGGCGGACTCATGCAATACGATCAGGGCGGCGGGTCCGTAAAACGCATCTACACGGCAATTGCCGCTTCCGCCGGCATACAGTCGGCGCACCTGGCACGTGCGGGAATTACCGGGCCCGAAGGCATACTCGAAGGCGCACGCGGATTGCTGCGCATTTACTCGTCCGAGTATAAGGCGCAGCGGCTGACGCAAGACTTAGGCAAGCAGTGGATGTTCGAGACCGCCTATTTCAAACCTTATTGTTGCGTCGGTATTATCGCCGCCGCGATCGATGGATTCAGAAAAATCGTAACGGAAAATTGTTTGGCTGCGGACGATATCGAAAGTGTCGTGGTCGGCTATCCCAAGGGCTATGATCTGCACGCTGGAGGAACTTCGCCGCACGACATATTGGGCATGCAGTTCAGCACTTCGTATTCGCTCGCGCTGACCCTGTTGAAGGGCGGCAACACGCCGCGCGAATACACCGCCGAGGCGCTTACCGATCCCGCTGTGCGTGAGTTTGCGGACCGCGTGAGCGTTAAGGAAGATGCCGAACTGACGTCCGGTTATGAAGGACGATTGCCCGCGCGCGTCGTCGTCGGATCTCGAGCCGGTCGCCGGTCCGAAGAACTGGTGATCAACGCTCGTGGTTCGCCGGGCGCACCGCTGACCAGCGATCAGGTGGACGAAAAGTTTCGCTCGCAGGTCGCAGCGGTACTCGGCGATGCGCGCTGCGATAAACTGCTGCGGACTTTACGCACCATCGACGAGCTCGATGCGGTGGCGAAACTGCCACCCATGTTTGTCGCGAATTAACGTTTTGCACACCTCATATCACGCTGCATCTGGCATGCGGTTGATACGGCTGTATCCACGAATGGAACGGAAAATATAATGGAAACAAAGGTTTATGATGTTATTGTGGTTGGGGGAGGCAATGCCGCTTTTTGTGCGGCACTGTCGGCGCTGGAACAAGGCGCCTCCGTGCTGGTGCTTGAGCGCGCACCCGAGGAAAAGCGCGGCGGCAATACGTCGTTTACCGGCGGCACATTTCGCACTGTATACAACGGCGTCGACGATATCCGGAAGATAGTGCCGGATCTCTCGGATCACGATATTGCAAGAACCGATTTTGGCGAATACACCGTGGCGCAGTTTCTGGATGATATCGGCCGCGTCACGCAATACCACACCGATCCGGATCTCGCGGAAACGCTGGTTCGGCAAAGCACCGATACGCTATTGTGGATACGCGGACACGGCGTGCGGTTCGTGCCGAACTATGGCCGGCAGGCGTTCGATCACGAAGGGCGCTACAAGTTTTTCGGGGGATTCGTGATTGCAACCGTGGGCGGCGGGCGCGGTCTGGTCGATGGCGAAGCGAAGGCCGCCAGAAAGCTCGGTGCCACGGTGCGTTATGACGCACACGTGACATCGCTGCTGCGCGGGGCGTCGGGTGTTGAAGGCGTGCGCGTGCAGTTCGGCGGCGGGGTGGAAGAGGAAATCCACGCGCGCGCGGTGGTGCTCGCATGCGGCGGATTTGAATCAAATCGCGAGTGGCGTACGCGTTATCTCGGGCCGGGCTGGGATCTGGCGAAGGTGCGTGGTACGCGCTACAACACCGGCGACGGCATACGCATGGCGCTCGACATCGGCGCGCAACCCTATGGACAATGGTCGGGCTGTCACTCGGTATCGTGGGAACGTTACGCACCGGATTTTGGCGAGCCCGAGGCGCAGACCAGCGGCCAGCGCAACTGCTATCAGTTCAGCATCATGGTCAATGCGGAGGGCAAACGATTCGTCGATGAAGGGTCGGACTTCCGGAATTTCACTTACGCCAAACTGGGACGCATCGTGTTGCAGCAACCCGGTGGATATGCGTGGCAGGTATTCGATGCACAGAGCGACCAATTCCTGCGCGACGAATACAAGCTGCGCGGCGCCACCAAGGTGACCGCCAATACGCTGGAAGAACTCGCGCCGCAGCTTGAAGGTGTTAACCCCGAAGGATTTCTCAAAACCGCGCGCGACTACAACGCCGCCATTACGCGCGACGCGCCGTTCAATCCAAACGTCAAGGATGGACGCCATACGGTCGGCCTGGAGATTCCCAAGTCGAACTGGGCCAATCCGCTTGAAGTTGCACCGTTTCAGGCCTATGCGGTGGGCGCCGGCGTCACATTCACCTTTGGCGGCGTCAAGATTGATACCACTGCACGTGTGCTGGATGTGGCGGACACACCGTTGCCGGGATTGTTCGCGGCAGGTGAGTTGGTCGGCGGGATTTTCTATTTCAACTATCCCGGCGGATCAGGGCTCATGTCCGGCGCCGTGTTCGGCCGTATCTCGGGGCGCGAAGCCGGTCAGTATGCGTGTGGCTTGCGGACGAAATAAGCGCTCAACGCAGGGGGCGCAGGGGACGCGGAGGATCGCAGAGGAAAGCCCAATCTTTACTGTGTCGTTATTTTCCCCCGCGCACCTCTGCGTCCTCCGTGTTGGGAGTTTGAATTGACAGATCGACATTTGGAGATCCCATGTCATTGATGACGGTAATACGTGTGTTTGTGACCGGCCTGGCCCTGGCGAGTGCTGGCACAGCGCTGGCGCAGAGCTTCCCCGTCAAACCGATCCGCATCGTCACCTATCCGCCGGGTGGCGGCACCGACTTCGCATCGCGCTTGATTGCGCAAGGCCTCACCGCAGGATCGGGTTGGCAGGTTGTCGTGGATAACCGGCCCGGCGGCGTCATTCAGGGCGAATTACTCGCGGCGGCGCCAGCGGATGGCTATACGTTGCTGCTCAATGGTTCCAGCCTGTGGCTTGCGCCGTTCATGCAGGACAACGTGCCGTACGATCCGGTCAAGGATTTCGCGCCGATTACGCTGGCGGCCATCTCACCCAACATACTCGTCGCGCATCCGTTGCTGCCGGTCAAGTCCGTGCGTGAACTGATTGCGTTGGCCAAGGCCAGACCTGCGGATCTCAATTACGGATCGGGCCCGACCGGGACACCGAATCATCTCGCCGGTGAACTGTTGAAAGTCATGGCGGGTATCAATATCGTGCGCGTCAACTACAAGGGCATAGGTCCGGCGTTGACCGCATTGATCGCCGGTGAAGTGCAGTTGTCGCTCGGTAATCCGGGCGCAGTCGCTGCGTTTATCAAGGCGCGGCGCTTGAAGGCGCTGGCCGTGACCAGCGCTGAACCCTCGAAATTGTTCCCCGAATTGCTGACGGTGGCCGCAGCCGGACTGCACGGATTCGAAGTCGTGTCCATACATGGCATATTCGCGCCCGCGAAAACACCTGCCGCCATTGTCAGCCGGCTGAACCAGGAAATCGTCAAGACTTTGAATCACCCCGAGGTCAAGGAAAAGTTTTCGGTTGCGGGTACCGAGGCCGTCGGCAGTTCTCCCGAACAACTCGCGGCCAAGCTGAAGTCGGAAATGGCAACGCTCGGCAAGATCATTAGGGACAGCAGCATAAGGGGGAACTAATGCACATGGACCTTATGCGACGATGGTTTTGGCTTTGGGCCGTGATAGGCGCCTGTTGCGTGCAGGCACAGGACTATCCAGCCAAACCGGTGCGCATCCTGGCCAACTGACCGGGAGGCGGAGTCGTACTCGTCGCGCGTCTGGTTGCGTAGGGCATTACCGCGCCGCTTGGCCAATCCGTGATCGTCGATAACCGCGGTGGCGCAACCATTGTTGCCGAACTGGTGGCGAAGGCGCCGGCCGATGGTTACACCCTGTACGTCACCAGCGGCATCATGTGGATTGCGCCTTTCATACAGCCGGTATCTTATGATCCGATCCGGGATTTCGCGCCGGTCTCGCTGCGACCGGCGGTCCGGTCGCAGCGTTTTTGAAAGCAGGCCGGTTCAAGGGCCTGGCGGTCACCAGCTTGCAGCCGTCGGTGTTGTTTCCCGATCTGCCAACGCTCGCCGCATCAAGCTTGCCCGGCTATGAATCGGAAATGCTCTACGGGGTTTTTGCGCCGGGCAGAACGTCCGCACCCATCGTCGCACGGTGCTTCCGGCCCGTCCGCTCGACCTGAGGTTCGGCCCCATCGGCGCAAACACGCTACGCGGCCTGCAACAGGAACTCGACCTTCACAGCCTCGAACGGAAACAAGATACTGCCTTCTTCCGTGCGATCAAGAACGCCGGCACTAAGCAGCGCCGTCACATCGCCGTGGACGGCTTTTACATCACGACCTACACGGCGCGCCGCTTCACGGATGGAGACTGGACCTGCTCCACACAGTGCTTTGAGCAATTCCCACCG
>CANJQI010000109.1 GCA_947476215.1 Betaproteobacteria bacterium | reverse complement strand
ATTTGAGTTCTTTGATTCGGTTCTCGCAGTCCGCGCGGCCGCGATACAGGCGCCAGACAGATTCGTGGGCTGATTCTGACGCAGCGCTATGACGTAATGCATCTGCTGAGGCTCAAGATGATCCAGAAACGCACTGTCGCCAAAGCCACTGTCGGCGCGTAACAGCGACACGTGCTTATCACCCAAGCGGTGCAGCGTGTTGGCCAGGAATGCCTGCACATTGTTGGCTGAACTACTATTGCCCGGCCGCAGCCAGCAATTGGCAATCATGCGCGTGTCCGCGACGAAAGCCATCAGTGGATGATGACTCGCCCGCCCGCGTTTGGCCGGGTTGTAGCCACGCACCGCGCCTTCTTGCGTACCGTATCGTGTCATCACCGTGGAATCCACATCCAGCGTCATCCCGTTGATGGCGATTTGACCAAACATCCATCGATACAACGAGTCCATCACCGATTCATTAGTGCTTTGGCTGAACTTGTTGAACAGCCGCATCACCGCTTTAAAGTTGGCCATACGTTTAAAGCCAAATAAGCGTTTTAGAACGGGATCATGTCGCGTGACTTCACCGTGCTCAAAGCGATTCGCCCCACCCCACACCGAGAGCATGAATTGGGTGCGGTGTCCACGAGAATATACTTTGACCAGCGCTTGCTCCATAAAGCCTGCAGCATGCCTTGAATTCATCTTTGCCTCTATGTTTAAGAATAAAATCTAGAGGCGACAACTAGTCTGACACAGGGGGTTGGCGGGCCTGTGGGCGGCGTTTGTGTTCGGTCTGCATCTGTGGCTGATCGGGGCGCCGCCGTTCAGTTGAGTCTGCATGTGCACCATGGGTATCGCTGATCTTGATCGGGTTTATCGCAACACCACGTATTGCATGAATCAACTTGCGGCAGATGACAGGTATGAAAACCGTTGAGCACGACCGCGTTCGCATCGACAAATGGCTTTGGGCAGCGCGGTTCTTCAAAACCCGCGGACTGGCGCAGGCGGCGGTTGGGGCGGGCAAGGTGAGACTGCACGGCGAACGCATTAAACCGGCCAAAGAAATTATTGTCGGCAGCGAACTGGCGATACGCATCGGCGACTACGAGTGGCTGGTGACGGTCAGGGCATTGTCCGACGTTCGTGGACCGGCGACCGTGGCGGTTATGCTGTATGGCGAGTGCGGGGACAGTCGCGCGCGGCGTTTGGCGCAGATTGCTGAGAAAAAGGCGCTGGGCGGTGTGTTCGCGGAGAGGAAGGGGCGGCCTACCAAACGGGAGCGACGGCAGATCATTCGTTTTCGCGAAGACGGCGAGTAAATCGAGGGACGAAGCCGGAGGGGGCGGACCAGGGATGAGGGAGGAGGGATGAAGGATGAGGGATGAAGGATGAGGCAGGGTCAAATGCGCGGTGCGGGGGGATGTTCGGTGCCCGGTTCCACTGGGTGACTATGCACCGAATCTCCGGGTTCCGGGAGCTTCGAGAAAATACCTGACCACGGGAACATCGGGGCGATCGCTTGGGGAATCGCCAAATGCGATGACGCCTTGCCCGTATAGGACAAACTCCGAACGGCGCAACGCAATTTCTTCGCGGCCGGTGATCATCACATAGGTGCCATTGGTGCTCTGGTCCACGGGCACGAACTGATCCTTGCGTTTCTCGATGCGCGCATGGTTGCGGGACACCATCAGATCATCGATCAAGATGTTGTGTATCTTGTCGAGTCCGAATGTCAGCGTGCTGCGGAATACGAATTTCCTGCGCTGCTACTCGATATGCAGGCGCGCTTCTATCATGTCGACGAGACTGCCCGTGCGACCCGGCACGAACGTTTCCTCGCCGGCGTTCTGCCAGGCGATTTCACACACGTCGATGGCTTCCTGTCTGCCTTTTACCGGCAATGCGGTCAGTTTGCGCGCCCGCGATCTTATTTGCGGGGTTAGCTGCGCCGCGCTCGCGGCAGTCATCGTGAAATGACTGGGTGTCGCCAGCGCGGCGATACGCGCGGCAACATTCACGGTGTCGCCGTATACATCCTTTCCCTCAAGCAGAACGCTGCCGAAATGAAAACCGATACGGATGGTGATTCTCGCCTTGTCCCGTGACGGCGGCATCTGCGCCATGCGCGCCTGCATTTCGCATGCTGCCTGCGCCGCGGCATCCGCGCCCGGAAACGCGCACATGATGCCGTCGCCTATGGATTTGATCGTCCACCCACCGAACTGGCGTGTGACACTCGTGAGCACGTTCAGGCACACCTTGATCTGGTTGAAAGCTGAGGCGTCGCCCAGCGTTTCATACAGACGCGTACTGTCGCAGACATCGGCAAACAGGACCGCGAGTGTGGCTCTCCCGTTCGCGGCGTTTTTAGCACTATCAAGGGTAACGTCGGCATTGGAAGGCAATTCGACAGATGCGATATTCATACGATGTCCATTACTCTCTTCGACAGGATGTTCTTGCGGCAGCTAAGGTGTTGGAATGCCCGGCTATTTATTCAATTCGCACGATAAGTCGGGAAAGCGCATTTGCGTGGAGTTTTTTACTAAACATGGACGCGAGCAATTACTATTGTTATAGACTGGGAGTCGGTCAATTCATGCAGTTACACTGAACAGCGTCACCCTATGATACGCAAGTTTTAGACGGCGGAAACGCAGCGTGACCGGTCAATTTAATCCGATCGGCGGGGTTTTTCTTATGGTATTTTGTGCAATATTTCACGAAAGCGTGTCGATAGTCGCGGCCTGACTATCGTTGGAACATCGCGAATGTTAAGAAACCTGATGTCTGCACCGGTCTGCGTTTGCATATCACGGGGCAGGTTGAGTTGGGCAAGGGGGGAAGTGCAAAGTGCAAAGTGCAAAGTGCAAAGTGCAAAGTGCAAAGTGCAAAGTGCAAAGTGTGACTATCCCTATCGGTTAGGACAGGTCCACGAATGTGGTATACCTTGATATATGATCATTGTCTGACGAGAGCAGTCATGGGGATTCAAGTGTTTTTCAGATGGGCGGTGTTTTTCGGATTGCCTGTCATGCAAACGGGTACTGGTTGGGGGCAGGACTATCCGAACAAGCCGGTGCGCTCTGTTACCGCTGCGCCCGGCAGCAGCAGCGATTTGGATGCGCGACTCGTTGCGCAGGGGACTGCGGGCTTTCTTGGGCAGCAGGTGATCGTGGACAACAGGGCTGCGATCGTTGCTGCGGAGGTTGTATCGCGCGCAGCGCCCGATGCGATCAAGGATATCTATCTCAAACGGCCCGCCGCCCTGATGTGACGCCTTCCTAAAGTTGAGTTTCCATGAGGGGAAATGAATGAGGACGACGCGTTTGATTGCACATGCGATGCTGACGGGTGTCATGATGTTCGGACTGGGCGTGGCCTGGGTGCAGGCGGCCGCCACAGGTTCGGCAGATTCGTCGGGCTCGGGACGAGCGTATCCGAACAAGCCGGTTCGGCTGATCGTTCCTCTGGCGGCCGGCGGTGGCATGGACACCATCGCGCGCGGGGTAGCGCAGAAGCTGACTGAATCGCTGGGTGTTGCTATCATTGTCGACAACCGAGGCGGTGGAGGCGGTAGTCTGGGCGCTGAGCTTACGGCACGTGCGGCGCCGGATGGTTACACGATCATGATGGCAAGCGCGAGCGTGGTCACCAACGTGCTGCTATATCCGGCGCACTATGACCCGGCCAAGGATTTGGCGGCGATCAGTCAGGTGACTTCGCAGCCTTACCTGTTAATGGTCATACCGTCAGTGCCGGCCAAAACGGTGCCAGAATTCATTGCATACGCCAAAGCGAACTCGGCTCGCCTTAACTACGCATCGTCAGGCAATGGCGGACTCATACATCTGACAACGGAGTTGTTTCAATACATGACGGGTACCCGGCTCGTGCATGTTCCGTTCAAGGGTCTTGGGGCGGCGTATCCGGACATACTCGCGGGGCGAATCCAGGTTGCATTTCCGAGCACGATCTCCGCCATGCCTCACGTCAAGTCGGGGCGCGTGCGCGCGCTTGCGGTGACGAGTCGCACACGCGTAGCAAGTCTGCCGGATTTGCCGCCGCTCAGCGAAGCCGGTGTTCCAGGATTCGAAGTAACGCAATGGTATGGATTGCTCGCGCCCCGGGGCACGCCGCGTGCCATCATCGATCGCTTGCATCGCGACACGTCGGTATTGCTGAAACTGCCCGACGTGCTGGCGCGTATGGCGGCTGACGGATCCGATCCTATAGGCAGCACGCCTTTGCAATTTACCGCGCACATCCGCGGCGAGATCGAAAAGTGGACCAAAGTCGTCAAGCAGGCTGGGATTAAGGGCGAGTGAAGAGTGAAGAGTGAAGAGTTCAAACAAGGGCTGGGGAGCTACGGACTAATTTGCGAGAGGGTGCGCGTTTTTGAGGGGTGAGATAATGGGCGTGGTGCGGAACTACTTCAAGGGCATGGTGTCCGTAGCGCTTGCCGGGATGATTTGCTTGCTTTGCGTGCACGCGGTGGCGGCGTATCCGGAGCGCTCGGTGCGGTTGGTGATTCCTTATCCGCCGGGCGGCGCGGGCGATATTGTGGGACGCATGCTGAGCATCAAGCTTGTGGAGTTGCTGGGCCAGCAGATGGTTATCGATAATCGGCCAGGCGGCGCGCAGGTGATTGCGACCCAACTCGTGGCGCGCGCGCCGGCCGATGGCTACACGCTGTTTCTGGCGAGCGCGACGCATGGCATCAATCCCGGATTGATCGGCAAGCTTCCGTACGATTCGATCCGGGATTTCGCACCCATCACCATCGTCGCGGATTCGCCGCTGATATTCGCCGCGCATCCGTCGCTCAATGTCAGTACGATCCAGGAACTGGTGGCAGCGGCCAAGGTCAGGCCCGGACGTATTAACTATGCGTCGTCGGGCCCAGGCACCGGCGGGCATCTGTCGAACGAGTTGCTGAAATGGATGGCGCGGATCGACATGGTGCATGTGCCGTATAAAGGCGCGGCACCGGCGCTGGTCGATGTGCTCGGCGGGCAGGTGCCGCTGATCTGCACGAGTCCGCTGGCGGCGTTGCCGCATGTCATGTCGGGCCGGTTGCGTGGGTTGGCGATGACTTCACTCAAGCGCTCGCGCGCAGCACCTGACATTCCAACGGTAGCCGAGTCGGGCTTTCCAGGTTATGCGTCCAGTTTGTGGTATGCCATGCTGGCGCCAGCCAGAACACCGCCGCAAATCATCAAGCGTCTGCATGGCGACACCGTGAAGATACTCAAGTCGACCGACGTGATGGAGCAGTTGCTGAAACAGGGTGCAGACCCGATAGCCAATACGCCGCAGGAGGCCGAAAAGTTTCTGCGCAGCGAGATTGAACGTTGGACGAAAGTTATACTTGAGGCCAAGATCAGTGGGGAATGACTAGTGCGGCATGACCAGTACAGACACTCGGTATGCGTGCCGCCGTGGGAATGTATCTATCTGTTTTACATAAAATATTGCCTGGGCGGGCTCCTGTAATGGCGATCTACCTGGTTGTGCTGGTCGCCACCTTGAATCAGATCGGTTACGGTGGTAGCCGTATCGCGGTATCGCTGTATGCGCTGGAGCTGGGGGCGAATCAGTTGACGATAGGCGTGATGATCGCGCTGTACTCGTTGTGTCCGATGTTTCTGGCCATTATTGTCGGCAGATATGCCGACCGGATGCCACCGCGGTTGCCTATCATCATAGGATCCATATTCACCGTCATTGCGCTCGTGCTGCCGCCGCTGTTTCCGGGCATAGCGACGCTGTACGTGTCGGCGTTCATGCTGGGTTTGTTTCATCTCGTATTTACGATCCCGGTGGAAGCCGTGGTCGGTGGAATCGGCGGCGGAGACAAGCGCGCACGCAACTACATCATGATTTCGCTGGGATGGTCGACCGCCAGTTTTTTCGGGCCCCTCATCACCGGATTTTCAATCGACAACATCGGACACTTGCCGGCTTTCTTGTTGCTGGCGGCGTTTGTGCTTGCACCCATCATCATTTTGTTTTTCGTGCCGGACCTGTTTCAACAAACTGAAACCAGGACCGATGCGGGTCCACGCGGCAGCGTGCTGGATTTATGGCGTATCCAAAATCTGCGAACAACTTTTATTACCGTCGGCATCATAGGCACGGCTCAGGACTTGTTTCAGTTCTACATGCCGATTTACGGCCACTCGATAGGGCTGTCGGCATCGGCCATAGGCGCGGTGCTCGGGATGGTCGCGGCAGCCGCATTCACGATGCGTGCCGTGCTGCCGTTCATACTGAAACGATATACCGAGCCGAGGATACTGGTCGTCGCTGTATTCCTGGCCGCGATCGCTTACTTGTTGTTGCCCCATTTCGTCAATCCGTTCGCATTGGCCGCCATCGCTTTTTTGCTGGGGCTCGGGGTCGGCAGCGCGCAACCGCTGTCGATGTCGCTGCTCTACGTGCTGACGCCTGTGGGCCGCATCGCGGAGTCCATAGGGCTGCATAAGACCGTGCGAAACACCAGCCAGTTATTGATACCGATCTTTTTCGGCAGCGTCGGTGCGGCATTCGGATTCAACGCGGTATTTCTGTCGAATGCCTTGGTGCTGGCGACTGGTGGCGTGCTGCTGAGCAGGGCCAGGGTGCCGGATAGCGCGCTGCGGTCCAGGAGCCCTGACACCGGCCATAATGACTGATGTCATGATTGTGTGCGATACGGCGCGGGATGCTGCCGCCATCAGCAGGTCCAGATCTCATGATAGGTTTTGCCCACGTGCCCCGAATAAGGATAAGATGCGAACGTTGAAACGGAGCAGCCGGCAATGATAATCCGCGACATACTCAATATGAAAGGCAGCGCCATCTTCAGCGTCGCGCCTGATGGCAAGGTTGCGGACGCGGTGAGGATGATGGTCAAAAACGATATCGGATCGCTGGTGGTGATGGACGGCGCACGTATGACGGGTATTCTGACGTTTCGGGAAGTGCTGCGGGCGCTCGATGCACACGGCGGCAGTCTCTCGGATCTGCGCGTGGGCGCAGTGATGGTCGCTGATCCGATTTTCGGCGCCCCGGACGATACGCTCGACCACTTGCGTGAAATCATGACCAAAAATCATGTGCGCTACCTGCCGGTCAAGGACGGTGAGCAGTTGTTGAGCGTGATTTCGTTTCACGACGTCGCGAAGCTTGTCATCAAGGAAACCAGTTTCGAGAACAGATTGCTAAAACGCTATATCAAGAACTGGCCGGAAGAGGAGTCAGGCAAGTAAGCTCGTTTTTTGTGTGCGCGGTGATGTGAGGTTCTTTTTGCGTACTGCGCGCAGGTCCGGATTGGGAGCTGCCCTCGCCAGGGTAGCTGAAATGAGAAAAAATACGCGTAGCGGATAAACGCATACAACTGTTCCACCTTATTTGCTAAATCCGGTGATCGCCTTGCTCAAAACACAGTCGACTTTTGCGAGGACGCAATAATGCCGCTATTCGGGGGCAGCAAACCTGATCATCCAATGGCGGATATCAAGCAGGCGAAAACGATAATCGCAGATCTGCCGCCGAATGATGCGATCAAGGCTCTCGATGAAATAACGTTCTGGCTGGATTCCATCAGTCGTGCCGACGGTTTTAAAGTTGACTATAGCTACGAGCTATACGGCCTGTTGGATCGGGTGGGGAAAGTTCATCAACGCAAGCTTAGTCAGGAATATCTCACGACCGATCGCCAGGAAAAATTTCGCGAGAACAAGCTTTGGACGGCTTCGTTTGATTTTTGGAAGACGCTCGGTAACGCCTATAGCCAGTGCCTGGAACAGTTTCAGGCGGGCGCACGCGGTGCCCGCGCCGTCAAGAAACTGATACCCGCCATCAGCTGCCGTGTGCTGCGTGCGCTGTCGCTGCAGCTTAAATGGGTCATGCTGCGTTATGGCCCGATTGCCGACCGCGTGTGGGGTGACCTCGGACAGGTTTTCTTTTTCGCCGAAAACAGAGGCATTGCCGGCGAGGAAGTCGAGGTCTATCCGGGCTTGCATGGGCAAAGCAGCGTACAGCAGGAATTCCTGAAGGCTTTGATGTTGGGGATTTCGTCTACCGACGGACTTACGCCGGTTCGACAGGAAATCGCCGAACGCCTGGTGGCGCATTTCGGGAAGATGTATATCATGCAAAAACGCCCGGCAGCAGGCTGCAATTATTGTTTCGATCTCGCCATGCGCAAGCCCGCGATGCGAGCGTTGAAACGCGTGGAGGTGACTCCCACGATGCGCTATTTCGGGGCTGGCAACGCGTTACCGGCGCTGCGCCAGGTCATGGAGAAAACCAAGGCGGATGGTTGCCTGCCCGCCGATATTAATCTCGGCGGAGCTTACGACACGGACATTGTTCTGTCTGTCATGCGGCATCTGGCGATGTATTGGTCCGAAGACCCACCCGCCCGCCATTCCGAACGCCGTAAAACCGCCACCCGCCTTACCGTGATACACGGATTCCAGGATATGCTCAAGTGGCTGGATCCGGTCCAGGATGCCGAATCGCTGGACTTTAACGTGCAGAATGCCGGTACCGAGAGCTGGATCGTGGAGAATGTAAGCGATGGTGGCTACGGTGCGATTATTCCGCAGGTCAAAGGTGACTGGATCAAGATAGGCAGTTTGCTCGGGGTGCAGGCTGAAAGGTCCAGGTTCTGGGGCGCAGGCATAGTGCGGCGTATTACGCGCGACGAATATCAGCAGCGCCGCGTCGGAATTCAGGTCTTTTCGACCGCCATCATTCCGGTCAGGGTGGCGCCCGCGGGCGAGGTGTCGTCAATTAATGTGACACGCGACAGCGAGGCGGCGGTATTGCTGTCGACGTCACCAGACAAGAAAGGCGAGATTGCAATGTTGTTGACGCCCGGCACCTATGTGGCGAGTCAGACGCTCGAAATGATAGTGCGTGGCAAGTCGTATATCCTGATTCCCAGCAGGCTGAACGAAAGCGGCGAGGATTTTGACTGGGCCAGCTTCAAAATCATGCAGAGGCAGTGAAAACGGCTAGAACGTGTGCAAGCCGAGTGGCTATTTTGCCGCCGCTGCTTATTTCCCGGGCGCTAACGTTTTGCTCAGCCAGCGGGCTATATCCTGGATTTCCTCGGGGTACACCGAGTGCGGCATCGGGTATTCGCGCCACTCCACCGCATAATCCAATGCGAGCAGCTGGTCGCGCGATGCCGCGGCCATGGCCAGTGATATCACCGGGTCGACGCTGCCGTGCGCAAAGAAAATAGGTATTTTCTTGTTGGCAGGCGCACTTTCCGCGGACAGGCTTTCGGCGAGGGGCAGATACGTCGATAGCGCCATGATGCCGGCGAGCGGCTGAGGGTGGCGCAAACCGGTCTGCAGGGCGATTGCTCCACCTTGCGAAAAACCTGCCAGCACTATTTTGTCGACACTTACACCGCGATCGACTTCGCGCGCGATCAGCGTTTCGATGGCCGCCTGCGAAGCCCGTATACCCAATTCATCCGTTCTGCGCGAGCGTCCTTCGAGAGCCCCCGGATAAACGTCATACCATGCACGCATGACATAGCCGTTATTGAGCGTCACGGGTATTGCGGGCGCATGCGGAAATACGAATCGGATGGCGGGACTGTCGCGCAAGACCAACTCAGGCACGATGGGCGCGAAGTCGTTGCCATCGGCGCCCAGGCCATGCATCCAGATCACTGCCGCCGTCGGCTTGGGCGCGGTTTCAATTTCTACGGTTTCTAGTAAATTACTCATGATTACGTTGAGAAAAAATTAGCCTTTGACACGGATCGCCGATTTCGGCCGGAACACCTTGATCACGCTTTCGTGTGTTTCTATGTAAGGTCCGCCTATCAGGTCTACACAGTATGGCACGGCGGCAAAGACACCGTCGAGCGTTTCCTTGATGGCTTTCGGCTGGCCAGGAAGGTTGAGTATCAGCGCTTGTTTGCGTATCACCCCTACTTGACGGGACAGTATAGCGGTAGGCACGTATTTCAGGCTTACCTGGCGCATCTGTTCGCCGAAGCCCGGCATGACCTTGTCAGCGACGGCGAGCGTGGCTTCGGGTGTCACGTCGCGCGGCGCGGGGCCGGTGCCACCTGTCGTCAGCACCAGATGACATCGTTCGCTGTCGACCAGATCCTTAAGCGTCTGTTCGATCACCGGTTGCTCATCCGGTATCAGGCGCGTAATCATTTTCCACGGACTGGCCAGCGCGGCGCCGAACCATTGCTTCAAGGCCGGAAGTCCCTGGTCTTCGTACACACCGCTGGAGGCGCGGTCGCTGATCGAAATCAAGCCTATCAGCAGTTCATTTTCCTGAGTGTTCATGGTATGGAAGTATAGCGCTTGTGAGGCCGGGCGATGAACGTGATGGGCCGGTTCGCGCGCGCCGACGCCGTTTCACTCGGTGTCTTCTGCCTCCTTCTGACTTGCAGGTTTTCCCATGATTTCCCGTAATTGCCGAAACAGCTCACGGGAATTGCGTGGAGGCTGGTTCGCGGCATTGTCGCGTTTCACGCTCGCAATCAGCTTACGCAGGCGCTGTACATCCGCATGCGGATGCTCCGCGACAAAGACGGTTAGCGCATCGTCATCCGACATAAGCCGGTCACGCCAGCGTTCCACGGCGTGCAGTTGCGCGGTTTGCTGGTGAGATGATCCGGACCAGCGGTCGAGGCTGGCGCGTATCGGCCCGGGATCGACATCCCGCATGAGCTTGCCGATGTACTGCATCTGGCGGCGGCGGCCTTCGAAATCACGGATGCGTTTGGCGGCGAGTATCGCGTCCAGTAGCCGCTCCGGCAGCGCGATTTCAGCGAGTTGACCGGCGTTGAGTTCCACCAGTTGTGCACCGGTTTTCTGCAGCGCATCCATGTCGCGCTTGCGCTGAGACTTGCTGGGACGATCCTGAGTTTCCATGTGTAGGCCGGCTGACTTAAGCTGGTATGATAACGTTTTTCCGTCAAAACTCCTCAATGACTATCGATCTCACGGCTCGTCCGGCGTCCGCAACCCGGTTTACCCACGAACAATCTCAACTTCAGCAGCTTACACAGGACGTGCTCAAGTATGCGCGCGAGCGCGGTGCAAGCGCATGCGAAGCGGATGTTTCCGAAAGGTTCGGACTTACCGTAACCGTGCGTCGCGGTGAAGTCGAAACCATAGAATACAATCGTGACAAGAGCATGGGTGTCTCGGTTTACCTCGGTCGTTGCCGCGGCCATGCCAGTAGTTCGGATTTTTCGCCGCAGGCGATGCGCGCCACGGCGGACGCCGCGCTGTCGATCGCGAAATTCACTGCCAGCGACGACTACGCAGGGCTGGCTGACGAGGATCAGCTGGCGCGGAACATTCCCGACTTGAGCCTGTTTCATCCGTGGGATCTCGCTGTCGAGCAGGCGATAGAATTGGCGCGGGTGTGCGAGGACGCGGCTTTCGGCGTGGACAAGCGCATTGCCAATTCCGAAGGGGCGACGGTGTCGCTTCAGCAGTCGCGCTTTGTGTATGGCAACTCGCACGGATTTCTTGGCGGTTATCCCAGTTCCCGCAACTGGATCAGCTGTGCGGTGATCGCTGGTACGGGCGATGCCATGCAGCGCGATGACTGGTATTCATCGGCACGCAGCTCGGTCGACTTGGATCCTCCCGAACGGATCGGCAGGACCGCGGGAGAGCGGGCAGTACAGCGCTTGGGCGCGAAAAAGATATCCACGATGCAGGTGCCGGTGATATTCGAAGCGCCTGTGGCGACTTCCTTGCTCGGACATTTCGCTTCCGCGGTCAGCGGCGGCAGTCTTTACCGCAAGTCTTCGTTTTTGGTCGATAGTCTGGGCAAGCAGATATTCGCTCCGCTGATTGAAATCACCGATGATCCTCACGTTCCCAAAGGCCTCGCCAGCAGCCCGTTTGACGAGGAAGGTGTTGCTACCCATCGTAGAAATGTCGTTGAGGCGGGCACGGTTCAGGGCTATTTTCTCGGCAGCTACTCGGCGCGCAAACTGGGCATGAAAACCACCGGCAATGCCGGTGGCAGTCACAATCTGCTGTTAAAGGATACCGGTCAGACTCGGGCGCAATTGTTGAAGACCATGGGCCGCGGCCTCTTGGTCACGGAGATGATGGGACAGGGGATCAACATGGTGACCGGCGATTATTCGCGCGGCGCCGCCGGTTACTGGGTCGAAAATGGCGAGATCGCGTATCCGGTTCAGGAAATCACCATCGCCGGCAATCTCAAGGACATGTTTCTTAACATTGTTGCTGTCGGCAACGACATAGACAGGCGCGGTTCCAGGCAGTGCGGCTCGATTCTTATCGAAGGTATGAAAATTGCCGGCGACTGATCCGGCGGCAAGCTAATCAAAAAATCAGGGGGAAATGATGAAGCGACGTGCATTTCTGAAACAGGCGGCGGGGGGGCTCGCCGCTGGCGCAATCGCGGCTCCCGCGATCGCACAATCCCAGCCCGCCATTCAGTGGCGTATTGCGTCGAGTTTTCCCAAGAATCTCGATACCATATTTGCCGCCGCCGAGCTGGTTGCGAGGCGCGTGGCGGAAGTCACGGATAATAAATTTCAGATTCGTGTGTTTGCCGCGAACGAGTTGGTGCCTGGACTGCAGGTGCTGGACGCGGTGCAGAATGGCACGGTCGAGGCCGGTCACACCGCGCCGTATTACTACGTCGGCAAGGACCCGGCATTTGCCATGGGTACCTGTTTGCCTTTCGGCTTGAACGCGCGCCAGCACAATGCGTGGAAGTACTACGGTGGCGGCATGGAAGCCATGGCGGAGCTGTACAAGGACTATGGCGTCGTCCATTTTCCGTGCGGCAACACCGGCGTGCAGATGGGAGGCTGGTACCGCAAGGAAATCAAGACAGTGGCGGACCTTAAAGGGCTCAAATTTCGTATCGGTGGATTGGCCGGGCAGGTGTTGTCCAAACTCGGCGTGGTGGCGCAGCAAATCGCGGGCCCGGAGATTTACCAGGCGCTGGAACGTGGCACGATAGACGCCGCGGAATGGGTGGGACCTTACGACGACGAGAAACTGGGCTTTAACAAGGTCGCCAAATTTTACTATTACCCAGGTTGGTGGGAAGGCGGTCCGGAGCTTTCACTGTTTATCAATGACAAGAAATGGGCGGCGTTGCCGAAAGCGTATCAGGCGGCGCTCGAGTCGGCGTGCGCGGAAGCCAATTTGCACATGCTGGCGCGCTACGACAGCAAGAATCCCGAGTCCTTGCGCAAGCTGGTTGCGGGTGGTACGCAATTGCGCCCGTTTCCGGCAGCCATCATGGAGGCGGCACAAAAAGCCGCTTTCGAACTTTACGCTGAACTCGGGAACAAGAGTGTGCACTGGAAGCGCATCTACCCAGGTTGGAAGAAATTTCGCGACGAGCAATACCTGTGGTTCCGCATTGCGGAATATGGTTACGATAGTTTTGCCTATACGTCGCGTGCAAACACCGGCGCGAAATAGGGGCAACTTCGACGCCTCTGGAACCCTATTTGAAGCTGTCGCGTATCATCTTTTGAAGTTCTGAGTCGCGCCGCACAGCTTCATCCGTGCCGCCCGCGGCGCCCGTTTCCGGCGGCGGCACCACGACCTCGACCTTGGCGGGATCCTGCATGTCGGGTTTAGGTATGAAATCCGTCACCAATCCCGGCCAGACTATGACGATAGCGGCCATCAGGAGCTGCAGGACTACCCAGGGTATGGCGCCCAGATAAATATCTCGACTTTTCACGGTCTTGGGAGCGATGCCGCGTAGGTAGAACAGCGCGAAACCAAACGGCGGGTGCATGAACGAGGTTTGTATGGTCACGCACAACAACACGCCGAACCACACGAGGTCGATACCCATCTTCTGTGCCACCGGCGCAAGCAGCGGTACCACGATGAATGCAATCTCGAAAAAATCGAGGAAAAAAGCCAGCAGGAACACGAACAGGTTTACGAAGATCAGGAAACCGACGACCCCACCCGGGAAGCCGGACAGCATGTGTTCTATCCAGAGTCCTCCGTTCACGCCCTGAAAGACCAGGCTGAATACGGTAGACCCTATCAGTATGAATATCACCATCGCCGTGATGCGCGTGGTGCTTTCGAACGCCTGCCGAATCAGGCCGCGTAGCTGGGCGATGCGTGCGGCTTCCAGCAGCAATATCACAATACTTGCATAGAGTATCAGCAGCACCGGCGCGCGCAGCGCATCAAATGCCGTGGCCGCTCCCTGAGCCCACGCCTGCGGGAACAGATCGGATTTCCACACGGCGAAGCCCGGCAGTGTAAGCGCGAGAATTGCGATTACCCCGGCGCGCGCCGCCCAGCGCGCGTACGGTGCCAAATCCTTGTTATGTACAACCGCGAGCACTATTGCACCGATGGCGCCCATGGCGCCTGCCTCGGTCGGTGTTGCCAGCCCGAGGAATATGGTTCCTAACACCAGGAAGATAAGAGCGAGGGACGGTATCATCCCGCCCAATACGCGGCGTACCAGCGGCCAGCCTGCGAGCGTGCGCGCCGAAGCCGGCAATGGCGGCATCCACTGCGGGCGCAGGACTGAAAGCACGAAGATATAAGCGATGAAGAGCAGAGTCTGCAGTATGGAAGGTCCAATAGCACCCGCGTACATATCACCGACCGAACGCCCGATCTGATCCGCGAGCACGATCAGAACCAGCGAAGGCGGTATTAACTGCGTGATGGTGCCGGATGCCGCGATGACGCCGGTCGCGGTTTTCATGTCATAGCCGTAGCGCATCATGATGGGCAGGGAAATGACGCCCATGGCAATTACGGAGGCAGCCACTGTTCCTGTGATGGCGCCCAGAATGGCGCCAACCACTATGACCGCATAGGCCAGCCCACCGGGCACTGAGCCGAATAGCTGGCCGGTCGCTTCGAGCAGGTCTTCGGCAAGGCCGCACCGTTCAAGTATGGTGCCCATGAATGTGAAAAACGGAATGGCGAGCAGCAGCTCATTCGACAATATGCCGAAAATCCGGAACGGGAGATTGCCCAGATATGCCGGCTCTATGAGCCCCACTTCGATGCTGGCGAAGCCGAAACACAGCCCTAACGCGGCGAGCGAAAAGGCCACCGGGTAGCCAAGCACCATGAATATGACCAGACCGCCAAACATCAGCGGCGCCATCCACTCCGCCGGTGTCACTGCAGCGGCCTGTCGTAATGGATGTCCATGTTGTAGAGGCCGCGCAGATAAGCGACGCGCTTGGTGATTTCGGACAGGCCCTGCAGCATCACCATGAAGAAGCCGAGCGGAAGCACGATTTTTACCGGCCAGCGCAGCAGGCCGCCGGCGCTTTGCGATGTTTCTCCGATGCGCCATGCTTCGACAAAAAACGGCCACGAGGTCCAGATCAGCACGCACATTGCGGGCAACAGGAAAAAGATGCCACCCAGCACATCTATCCAGACTTGGGCGCGGGTCGACAGGCTGCTGTAGAGAATATCAACCCGCACGTGCTCATTCTTGCGTAGCGTATGGGCTGCGCCGAGCATGACGATGTAAGCAAACATGTACCACTGGATTTCGAGCCAGGCATTGGAGCTCAAATTGAATCCGTAGCGTGCGAAGGCGTTGCCGGCACTCACCAGGCATGCCAGCAGCACCAGCCAATTGGCAATCCGCGCAAATCTTTCGTTGAAATGGTCTATGCCGTGTGCAAGTGCAAGCAGGTTTTTCAAAGGGAGGCCCTAGTCTTTGATTGATGAGGATTTTGCTTGGCCGGCGATCAAACCGCAACACTTGCAGGACCGTGCATGCCGCGCTGATGCGCTGCGCCAGATGTCGAGGAACACGGCAACTAATCGTGGTAAAATCAAAGGCTTAGTGGGATGTGTCGTCTGACATTCCGGCCCCGACACCGCACCCAGGGTAACACTGGGCGGCGGACGAGCGAACAACCACGCTTTTCTTGATATGGACTTTTCCCATGTTTTCAAAGAAGGAAGCAATTAAAGGATTTGACCCTGAACTCTGGTCGGCGCTGGAGCAGGAAGTGCAGCGTCAGGAAGATCACATTGAACTGATCGCTTCCGAAAACTACGCGAGCCCGCGTGTGCTCGCGGCACAGGGTTCGGTGCTGACCAACAAATATGCGGAAGGTTATCCGGGCAAACGATATTACGGCGGGTGCGAGTACGTGGACATTGCCGAGCAGCTTGCCATCGAACGCGCACGCAAACTGTTCAATGCGGAATTCGCAAACGTGCAGCCGCACTCGGGTTCGCAGGCCAACTTCGCAGTCTATACGGCGATGCTTAAACCCGGTGACACGATACTGGGCATGTCGCTTGCGCATGGCGGGCATCTGACGCATGGTGCATCAGTCAGTTCGAGCGGCAAGATTTATCATGCGGTCAGTTATGGCCTGGATGCGAAGGAGGAAATCGACTACGACCAGGTGGAGAAACTTGCGAAAGAACATAAGCCGAAAATGATAGTTGCCGGCGCATCGGCTTATGCGCTGGCGATAGACTGGAAGCGTTTTCGCGCCATTGCCGACAGCGTCGGTGCATACCTGATGGCGGACGTTGCTCACTACGCCGGACTCATTGCGGTCGGCCTCTACCCGACGCCGATCGGCATCGCCGATTTTGTCACCAGCACTACGCACAAGACGCTACGCGGACCGCGTGGGGGCCTGATCATGGCCGGCGCACAGCATGAGAAGACACTCAATTCATCGATATTCCCTGCCAATCAGGGCGGGCCCTTGATGCACGTGATTGCGGCCAAGGCGGTAGCGTTTCACGAAGCCCTGCAGCCGGAGTTCAAAGGCTATCAGCAGCAGGTCATGGCCAATGCGCAAACCATGGCGAGTACGCTGCAGAAGCGCGGCCTGCGCATCGTGTCGGGACGCACCGACTGTCATTTGTTTCTGGTCGATCTGCGTGCCAAGAACATTACCGGCAAGGACGCCGAGAGCGCGCTCGGCCGTGCGCATATTACCGTCAACAAGAATGCAATTCCCAACGATCCGCAAAAACCTTTTATAACCAGCGGCATACGCCTGGGCTCGCCAGCGATTACGACGCGTGGCTTTGGCGCATCGGAAACCGAACACCTTGCCAACCTGATCGCCGATGTGCTCGAAGCCGCGAGTGACGACAAGGTCATTGCCAAGGCGGCGGCGCAAGCCAAGGCGCTGTGCGCAAGGTTCCCCGTCTACGAAAAGTAATCTATGAAGATTTGGGCACAATGTGTGTGCATATTGCCATGCCACTCCGTACCCTTCACTCTTTGCTCCTTACTCCTTACTCCTTACTCTTCACTCATCGCGCCCCACGGCGTAAGCCATGCATTGTCCATTCTGTAAAGCGCCGGACACCCAGGTTATAGACTCCCGTGTCAGCGATCCGGGCGACAGCATCCGCCGCCGCCGCCGCTGCCCGGCATGCAACAAGCGCTTTACCACCTATGAGACCGTCGAATTGCGCATGCCGCAAGTCGTCAAGCACGACGGCAGCCGCACGCTTTTCAGCCTCGAGAAAGTACGTACAGGATTTACGCTGGCGTTGCACAAACGCCCCGTACCGACAGCATTGGTGGACGATGCGGTGGCCTCGGTTCGGGATCAGGTCCTGGCCCTGGGGGATCGCGAAGTCGATTCGCGCCGCATTGGCGAGATGGTCATGAAGGAGCTCTACAAGCTGGACAATGTCGGCTACATCCGCTTTGCATCGGTGTATAAGAGTTTTGACGACGTCGACGATTTTCAGGACGCAATCAAGGAAGTGCAGAAGCCTGGCGGCAAGAGTAAATAAATGCCTAGCGCGAAGGCCAGGTTAACCGCCAAGACGCCAAGGTCGCCAAGAAACGCAAGTTCAAAGGCAAAGGTTTTTTTGAAATTCCTTGGCATCTTGACGGTAAAAACAGCGTTTGCTTTTTATGATACACGCGGCTGATCACGAATTCATGACGCAGGCGCTGGCGTTGGCCGGGCGCGGGTTGTATGCGACCACGCCCAATCCGCGCGTCGGTTGTGTGCTTGTGCGCGACGGGGCAGTGGTCGGCGCGGGCTGGCACGAGCGTGCTGGCGGTCCACACGCAGAAGTGATAGCGTTGCAGGCAGCCGGCGCGCGCGCGCGCGGCGCCACCGCTTATGTTTCGCTCGAACCTTGTCACCATTTCGGTCGCACTCCGCCTTGCGACCAGGCATTGATTCAGGCCGGCGTGACACGAGTGGTCGCGGCCATGGTCGATCCTGATCCGCGAACTTCCGGCCACGGCATGGCATACCTCGGACAGGCAGGAATTGCGGTTGTGATCGGGGTCATGGAAAACGAAGCGCGCGAACTGAATATCGGTTTCGTGTCGCGAGTGACGCGCGGCCGGCCGTGGACGCGCATGAAAATCGCTGCCAGTCTCGATGGCAAGACCGCGCTTAACAACGGCAGGAGTCAATGGATAACCGGCGAAGAAGCACGGCGGGACGGACACCACTGGCGCGCCAGGGCCTGTGCGCTGCTGACCGGCAT
>CANJQI010000108.1 GCA_947476215.1 Betaproteobacteria bacterium | reverse complement strand
TGTTGCCGCCAATCGCTCAGCTCTCGCTGCTCGCACCACCGTGCTGTTCGCGTGATGACCTTGCGCATTGCGTCATACAACAAGTTGATATCCGTTGGATAATAAACGTTCGTTTCAACCACAAAGGAATCGCACCGCCCACGCAGCGCTTCATTTCCTTTTTTTTGAGCAAAACATGGCCACTATCCACGACCAGTTGGTTGATCTTGCCCAATAACTCCGGCGTGAACAAGCTCACGTTGTCCTTGAGCGTCTGATAATGATATTGCTCCCCGTCAAACGCAGCGTGCCCGAGCATTTCACGCAGCGTATTGTGGTGATTGACCAGTTCTTGCAGCCGGTCGTAGTCGATATTCAAATCCAGCCTGACCACGCCACACACAAAAATGCTTCGCAACGTCATCCCCGGGTGGCCATTGCGTTTATCGACCTTCAGCGCAAGTTGCGCTTAAAGCAATTCAAACAGCTTGCTGCGCAGCGCGCAGTGTCGCATACAGATGCTGCAAACCCCTTAATATCTTCGATATATCGTCGCGAGATTTGAGGTCGAATTTGACCTTCGAAACGTCTACCTCGCCTATCTGCATCTGTACGTTCTGCACTACGCGCATCGTCGTCTTCCACCAGGAAAAAATCACGTCTCAGAATACCCTGACATACTCTATGAGACGTACCACGACCCCAACGGGGTACAGAATTGCGACCTCGATAAAGAATATTTATGGCACCGAATCGGTAGCACTTTCGCACGAAGATTTCCGGGAAATCACCTTCTTTCCCACACCAATCCACAATAAACGAACTTCCCACGCAAATCTTCGCCCCCACATCCAGCCACAAAATGCGCGCGACTACGGCGCGCCAGAGGCTAGAATTAAAGTTTTCGGCCAAGCACTACTTGGGTAAATGCCCCCCACCCCAGCCCCTCCCCCGCGCATTTCATGCGCAAGGGAGGGAGTTTAGGCGCAGCACTTTCTCCCAAGGTCCCTTCCTCTGCGAGAGCGGGGGAAGGACAGGATGGGGGAAAATATGTCGCGCAATGTACATGTCCAATCCTTAACTAAGTGCCATTCGTGTTAAGGAAGGTCTCCTGGCTTCTTGTCATATTCCGTTCAGCAGTACTCATTGGCATATAATTGTCCGGTTTCTACGTGACCCGCAACGCGCCACGAACGGAAAATCCATGCTGGTTAAATTCATACTCAACGGCGACCCGGTCGAGGTTGCGCTGAAGAACGACGACCGTCTGCTGGTGGACGTGCTAAGGGTAGATCTCAAGATGACCGGCACCAAACACGGTTGCGGCATCGGCGCGTGCGGCACGTGCACGGTCATTATCGACGGCACACCCGTCGCTTCGTGCCTGCAGTTGGCGGCGCTGGTCGATGGCGCGGAAATTCGCACCATAGAAGGACTGGCGGGCGCCACAAACCTGCATCCCGTGCAGCAGGCATTCATCAACTGCTCGGGATTGCAGTGCGGAATCTGCACGCCCGGCCACATCATGGCCGCATGCGCGCTGCTCGACAAGACACCCGACCCCACCACGCAGCAGATACGCAACAGCATGGACAGTGTGTACTGCCGCTGCACGGGTTACAGCCGGATCGAAGAGTCGTACCGTGCAGCCATCGCACTGGCGCGCAAAACTGCCAGCGCATGAACACACGCAATCCGCGACCGAGCACAGCCGGGCTGCTGGTGGTCGGCAAGGATGTGCCGCGCACCGATGCGCTCCCCAAAGTCACCGGGGCCGCGCAATATGTGGCCGACATCCATCTGCCGGGCATGCTGCATGCGGCGGTGCTGCGCAGCCCGCACCCGCATGCGCGCATCAAGCGCATCGATACCGGTGCCGCTGCCACGCTACCCGGTGTCAAGGCGGTGGTGACCGGCGCCGACACAGCTCATAAGAAATGGGGCTGTTTCAGACCCGATCTGTATCCGCTCGCCATCGAAAAAGTCCGATACGTCGGCGACGAAGTGGCGGCCGTCGCGGCGCTTGATCCCGAGACCGCGCGCGCGGCGGTCGACTTGATCAAAGTCGAATATGAAGTGCTTCCCGCCGTCCTGTCGCTGGACGCATCGCTCGCGGACGGTGCACCGCTGGTGCACGACGATGCCGCCGGCAATATCGCGCACGAATTCAAATTTGAACGCGGTGCCGTCGACGATGGATTCAACGCCAGCGACGTGATCGTGGAAGGTACCTGGGAAACCGCGCGCCAATGGCACACCTCGCTGGAGACCATAGGTTGTGTGGCGCAGTGGAATAACGGCCGCGTGTCGATGTGGTGCAACACGCAGACGCCGTATCTCGCACGCGGTCGCTACGCCGTCGCGCTCGGCGTACCGGAAGCGCAAGTGCGTGTAATTCAAACCGATGTCGGCGGCGGCTTTGGCGGCAAATCCGGCGACGACAATGCTTCGGTGATCGCGGCGCTGCTGGCGCGCAAGTCAGGCAAAGCCGTCAAACTCATCCATACCCGCGAAGAGGAATTCCTCGCCAGCCATCCGCGCATGCCGATGCGCTACTGGGTTCGACTCGGCTTCAGGCGCGACGGCAAGGTGCTGGCCAAGGAAATCAAGATGCTCGCCGACAACGGCGCCTATACCGGCAAGTCGCAGGCCATCGTCGGCGCTGCCACGGTGCGCCACGATGCGCTCTACAAGTATCCGTGCGCGCGTGCGCATTCGAAACTGGTTTATACCAACCTGGTGCCGACCGGCGCGTTCCGCGGTTTCGGCAATCCGTCGGCCGACTGGGCGGTGGAACAGTGCTGGGATCTCGCCGCCGAGAAACTCGGCATGGACGTGATCGACCTGCTGCGCATGAACGCGGTGGAAGATGGCGATGTATCCCCGCACAATCACAAGATCACCAGTTGCGAGCTGCGGCAATGCATAGACAAGGCCGCGCAACTGATAGGCTGGCAAGAAAAACGCAAACACCGCACACCCAATCGCGGCCTCGGCTTTGGTTGCAGTATTCACGTTAATGGACGCCGCAGCTTCGGCGACTGGGATGGCAGTTCCGCGATCGTGCGCATCAACGATGACGGTCGCGCCGTGATCATTACCGGCGAAGGCGAAATCGGCCAGGGCACACTGACCGTGCTGCGCCAGATCGCCGCCGAGGAACTAGGGCTGCCTTATGAGGACGTGGACATCACGCGTCCCGACACCGACGTCCAGCCCTATGCGTTGGGTGCGCTGGCGAGCCGCGTCACCTATGTGGCGGGCAATGCCGTCAAGCGCGCCGCCGCGGTCGCGCGCGGGCAATTGATGGCCGCGGCGGCAGCGCAGTTCAAACTCGCACCCGACGAATTGACCATCATCAATGGCGAAATTGGTCCTGCGCGCGGACGTGAAACCGAATTCAAATCGGTGGCATCAGTGGTGCGCGCGCACATTTATCAACCCAATGGCCAGCCCATCATCGGCATCGGCAATTTCGACAATCCGTCGGAGTTTCCCGACCACAGCCGGTTCGGCAATGAATCGGGGGCTTACAACTTCGCTGCGCAGGCGGTGGAAGTTGAAGTCGATCCGGATACCGGTCGCGTCACCGTATTGGAAATGGCCAGCGCGGTCGATTGCGGCACCGTCATACACCCCGCCGCCGCGGAGGGTCAGGTTCAGGGCGCAATGACGCAAGGCTTGGGCCTCGCTCTGATCGAGTACTTCGACTGGTACAACGGTGCGCCGACCGATCCCAACCTCAAGGACTATCCGATACCCTCAGCCGAAATGATGCCCAGGCTTCATGTTGCGTTCGCGGATTCGTACGAACCGACGGGACCGTTCGGCGCCAAGGGGCTGGGTGAAATCGCGCTCGATGCCATACCGGCGGCGATTGCCAATGCGATCGCCGATGCGGTCGGTGTGCGCATACGCGAGTTGCCGATCACAGCGGAGAAGATACACCGTGCGCTGCATCCAAACGCGTACGCAGATGAACATAGCGCCGCACCCGTCGCCCCAAAATCCTCAGTGTGGACGCGGCTCTCCGGCGGCAAGCCATCCGGAGGACGCCCGCTCAAGACCGAAATGACCGTCGCCACGACAGTCAGCGAAGCAATCGCCGCGCTGCAGGCCAGCGATGCCACCCTCGTTTCCGGCGGCATGTCGCATGCGCTGCGCCGCGAGCGCACCGGCTATCCGTTATCCAGACGCCTGATTGCAGTCGGACGCATACCCGAACTCAACGCTTTGGCGATAGATGCGCAAGGCATACTGCGCGCCGGATCGGCCGTGCGTCTGCAAACCCTATTTGACGAGCCGCGTGTCATGCACGGCTGGCAGGCGATCGCCGAGGCATTGGCCGCCGTCGGCCACACGCGCATACGTTACGGCATCACCATAGGCGGCAGCATAGGACCGCTGATCGGCGGCTTCGATCTGCCGTTGGCGCTGCTGGCCCTCAGTACCCGTGTCACGCTGGCCGGCCCGCTTGGCCTACGCGTCCGCACCTTGCCCGAACTCTTTGAGACGCGCCTGTTGCAACATGAAATGGTGACTGCCATCGAAGTCGATCCGCTACCGCCACGCAGTGGGTCGTGCTTTTACAAATACATGCCGCGCCATGTGCTCGAGATTCCGACGGTGAATACCGCGGCGGCGGTCAGTCTGAATCCGGACGGCACTTGCGGCAGCGCACGCGTTGCGGTCGGCTCGGTCAGCCGGAAGCCAATTATCATTGAGTTTAAACAGTTTTATGGCAATTTCATGAGTGCGGAGCTGGTCCGCGCCGCAGTCCAGGAGGTGCGCACGCTCGCGCAACCTCAGTCGGATGTGCGCGGTTCCGCAGCGTACAAAATTGAAATGGCCGTTGAATTTGCTGCGCGCGCACTGTGCATCGCGTGGCAGCGCGCGGCGTCACACGTTAAAGCGTCTTAACCGGGAGATTATCAATGTCGAATTCCATGAACGGAACAGCAAACACATCGGATGGCTGCGCCATCTCCTATACGCTGCATGCCGCGCCTGCCGCCGGCGCGCCGCGCATTGCGCTCATACATTCGCTGGCGCTGGACCGCAGCTTCTGGGATGCCGTGGTTGGCGAACTGAACGCGCATGCCGAAGTGTTGACCTACGACTGCCGCGGTCACGGCGCATCCGCGCGCCGCGCGTCGACCTATACACCGGAACTGTTCGCACGCGATCTTGCCGAATTGCTGGATCACTTGGGTTGGGCTTCGGCGCATGTCGCGGGCTGTTCGATGGGCGGTTGCGTGGCACAGGCATTTGCCGCGAAATACGCACGGCGCACGCTCAGCGCCGCGCTGATCGATACCACAGCGTGGTACGGCGCCGAAGCGCCCAAACAATGGCGCGAACGCGCCGGCACGGCGCGCAACAAAGGTCTGAGTGCATTGATTGAATTTCAGACGACACGCTGGTTTGGCGACGCCTTCCGCAGCGGCAACCCGGGCATCGTGGATGCGCTGACGCGGATATTTCTGGCCAACGACATCGACTGCTATCAGGCGACGTGCGAAATGCTGGGCGATGCCGATCTGCGCGCGCTGGCGCCGGATATCAAGGTCCCCACGGCGGTCATCGTCGGCGATGAAGATTACGCGGCGACGGTGGCGATGGCGCAATGGCTGCATCAGGCGATCCCGCAATCCAGCCTGACCATACTCAAAGGCGGACGCCACCTCACGCCCGTCGAGCGTCCCAAGGATATTTCGGCGGCCATACTCGAACTGACCCGATCAGTAAAGCAGTGATGACTGCCGGGCACAAAAGCACCGCACGCTGCCTGGACATGCACGCGCACCATGTCGGCCAGCCGGTTATCGACCGCATCAGCGCCGAAGGCGCGAGCCGCGGCATACGCGTAGTCAAAGCGGACGATGGCGCGACACGCCTAGAGATAGGCGGACGACTGACCGGCATGCCGCTGCTGCCGACGTTGATCGATGATACGGCACGGCTCAAATGGATGGACGAAGCCGGAATCAGCGTGCAGTTGCTCTCCGGCTGGATGGATCTCGCCGCCTATCATCTCGACGCCGAAGCCGGGCAGTGGTTGGCGCGGGTACAGAACGACGCGCTCGCCGATCTCGTCGCGCGCCGTCCCGACCGCTATGCGGCGGCGGCAATGGTACCGCTGCAGTCCGCTGAACTCGCCGCGCAGGAACTGCGCCATGCGGTCACCACGCTCGGTCATCGCGCAGTGCAGATCGGCGCGCGCGTCGAAGAAGAAGGCCTGGATGCACCGACGCTCGATCCGTTCTGGCATGCCGCACAAGAACTCAACGTGCCGGTGATCGTGCATCCCGCGGACTTGAGCGTGCCGCCGCGCATACGCCGCCTGTTTCTGCAGATTCTGGTCGGCAACCCCAGCGAGACGACCTACGCCGCGGCCGCGCTGCTGCTGGGCGGCGTATTCGACCGTTTTCCGAACCTGCGCGTGCTGCTGGTGCATGGCGGTGGCTGCGTTCCGTACCAGTTCGGACGCATCAACCGCGGCCGGGTTGCCGCGCCGCCCTTTGCGCGCGGCCCTGTACAACATGAACTGGACCGCTACGCGCGCAATCTTTTTTACGATACGGTACTGCATGACGATGCCGCACTCGCGTTTCTGATCAAGCGCGTCAGTGCACAACAGGTTGCGCTCGGCAGCGACTATCCGTTTCCGCTGCGGGAGACTGATCCCGTCGGCAGCGTCAATCGTGTAGAGGGACTCAGCGCCGAACAACATCGCGCGATCTGCTGGGACACCGGAGCAAACTTGCTGGGACTCAGCGATTAAACCGGTCATGACTCACTGACAGGCGCTACTACGAGAGCTACAGAGTATCAATGCACGGAGCGAGGAGCAGCGCCATGAAGCAGATACCCGGCAGATCGAAGTACGCGCTGTGCGCGATGCTGCTGTTCTTTATTGCAGCAAATCATGCCGGCGCCCAAACCTATCCGAACGGCCCGGTGCGGGTGGTGGTGCCGTTTCCGCCCGGCGGCGGTGTCGACAGCGCCGGACGCATACTCGCGAACAAGCTGACTGAAGCTCTGGGCAAGACCTTTGTAATCGACAACCGCAGCGGCGCCAATGGCAACATCGGTACCGAAGCGGTTACCAAGTCGCCCAAAGACGGCTACACGCTGTTGTTCACCGGCGCCGGTCTGGTCACCAATCCCAGCCTCTATGACAAGACCGGGTACGATGCGGTTAAGGACTTCGAACCAATCAGCCTGATGGCACTCGGTCCCAATGTGCTGGTGGTGCATCCGTCGCTGCCGGTGAAATCCGTGAAGGAACTGGCGGCATTCGCAAAGGCGAAGCCGGGGCAGGTCGGTTTCGCCGGATCCGGCAGCGGCAGCACTCCACACCTTGCCGGCGAACTGTTCAACACCCTGGCCGGCGTGAAGATGGTGCACATACCCTATCGCGGTTCGGGGCCGGCCATGGTCGGCCTCCTCGGCGGTGAAACACCCGTGATGTTTTTGCCCGCGATCAATGCCGGCCCGCACGTAAAAAACGCCCGTCTGCGCGCGCTTGCCGTAACCAGTACTACACGCCTGCAGGCTATGCCCAATCTGCCGACGGTCGCGGAATCTGGCCTGCCGGGTTATGAATCGAGCCAGTGGTACGGTGTGCTGGCGCCTGCGGGAACACCGGAAGACATACTCAACCTGCTCAATGCCCAGATCGTCAAAATTATGCAAAGCGCGGAGATGAAGCAACGCATGAGCGATGATGGAATCGTTCCCGTCGGCAATACGCGCCAGCAATTCGCCGCCTACATCAAGACGGAGTTATCGAAATGGGCCAAGGTCGTCAAACAGTCGGGGGCGCGCATTGATTAACTCGCTGTCGAAACACTAAGCCCATGGTCGAAGTGCGTCAACTGATCTGCGGACCACTGTCCGATCCAAGGAGCCACGAAATGAAACCTGCAATATGGCATTCGAACCTACCATGCTCAGCAACAAACGGTTTTACAACAGCAGGAATGGCGATCATGTTCGTTTCGGCAAGTGCTGCAGAGCTTAATTTTCCCAACCGACCGATACGCATGATCGTACCACAAAGTGCCGGCGGCTCCACCGATCTTGCGGCACGCGCCATTACACAAAAACTGAGCGAGACCCTAAAACAAAACGTCGTCGTCGACAACCGCCCCGGCGCGGGCAGCCTGAACGGCACCGACATCGTCGCCATCGCGCCGCCCGACGGACACACGCTGCTGGCGGTCGCCGCATCGTTCACCATAAATCCCAGTCTGCACCCCGATCTGCCATTCGATCCGGTGCGCGATTTTGCGCCCGTCACGCAACTCGCTGATTTACCTCATGTTCTGGTCGTGCATCCGTCAGTGCCGGTCAAATCAGTCAAAGAACTGATTGCGCTCGCCAAGGCCAAGCCGGATGTCCTTAACTATGCATCGAGCGGCATCGCCACCAGCACTCACCTCGCAGCCGAGCTATTCAAATACATGACCGGAACGAGCATGGTGAACGTCCCGTACAAGGGCGGCGCGCCGGCCATCGTCGCGATGCTGGCCGGCCAATGCCAGGTTAATTTCGCGACGAGTTCAACGGCGCTGGCGCATATCAAGTCCGAAAAACTGCGTGCGCTTGCCGTTACCACCGCGAAGCGCTCCGTATACATCCCCGAACTGCCGACGATCGCGGAGGCCGGTGTGCCCGGCTACTCGCACAGTTCATGGATCGGGATATTGGCGCCGGCCAAAACGCCCAAGGCCATCATGGAACGGTTGAACGCAGAGTTGGCCAGAATCGTGCAGACACCCGATGTCAAGAACCAGCTATCGCGCGAAGGCCTGGAGCCTCTCGGCAATAGCCAAAATGAGTTCGCGAACCTCATCAAGGCCGAAGTCGCGAAGTGGATCAAACTGGTCAAGGCGGCCGGAATCAAGGCGGGCTGATTCACGGCAAGACGTTCCATCCGGTTCGATCCCGGCAGACTTGATTTCCTTAGACCACTTGGAATGATGGAATACGCGGCGGATGCCAGGCATGGCCATGGAAACATATACTTAGGCAGCGAACTGTAACCGTCGTGAAGACGCGGTCGAAACGGCCATGGCGAAAGAGGACCGTACACTCATGGAAGACGAATTACGCAACGCGTCAGGCTATCTCGCCAGAGGAAACCTGGCCGCTGCGGACATCTGTTGCCGTCAGGTATTGGGGCGCGCCTCCGGGCACCCCGCAGCGCTCAATATCGCCGGCATAGTTGCCGCGCTATTGGGCCTGCCCAATGCAGCCATAGTATATTTCGAACAAGCGTGCGCCGCGGAAAATGGCCTGCGGCATGCGCGGGACAATCTCCTCCGCGCGAGGCGCCTCGCTGCGGCGCAGGTTCACGGCGAACCACACGGCGAACGCTTTCTGCTGATCAAGGCCTGGGGTTACGGTTTCTGGTCCGACGTCAACCACGTTCTCGGTGCGTTGCTGCTCGCCGAGATCACCGCGCGAATTCCCGTCGTGCATTGGGGCCGCAACAGCCGCTTCACCGACGGCTCCGACCGCGATGCATTCGAGTTTTATTTTCAACCTGTTTCGGAGTATTCCATCGAGGATCTGTACTTGCTCGAGAAGCCGGTGTTTTTCCCCGCCAAGTGGACAAAGGAAAAACTGTGGCTTGAAGACCACGCCAAGTGGCGGGGCTGCGGCTCGCGGCTTGCGGCGCTGTATTACCTGAACCGACGGGAAACCGTCGCCGTCAGCGATTTCTATATCGGCGTCGTTGACCTGATGCCATGGATTCCGCGCCAACATCCTTTGCACGGAAAGTCGATCGCCGAGGCGTACCGCTTCCTTACCGCAAAATATTTGCGGCCGCGCGAGAGCATACTCGCCGCAGTAAACGATTTTTTCGAGCAGCACATCGCGGGCTTTCACACCATCGCCGTGCATTTGCGCGGCTCCGACAAGCAGATCGAAATGGGCGACACCGCGGCAATCAACCGGCGTTATCTGGAAGTGCTCGATGGCACGCTCAAGCCGGCGTCGCGCGTCTTCCTGCTCACCGACGATGCGCGGTGGGTGACCGTGTTCAGGAATGCCTACGGCAATCGCGTCATTGTCACCGACTGCCAGCGCACCCATGACGATACCGGCATCCATTACTCCAAGTCAGCCGACCGCGTGGCACTGGGACGTGAAATCATGCACGACACGTACCTGGCTGCGCGAGCGGACCGGTTCATCGGCAACGGCCAGTCCAACGTGTCAGCCATGATCGCGTTGCTCACGGACTGGCCGCCGGACAACTGCGTGCTGCTCGCGCCGCCGGTGCTTTACGAGCGCAATCTGCGGGTATTTGTCGAGGGCGTAGACGGGCCGCCGCAAATTTGCACGACTGACTGGCAATTTTGATGGCACGGGATCGATCAGACGTCGCGTCTTTTTCGCGTACGCAAATTCAAACTGATCGGTCGACCCTTGAAGACGTAATTGCTGGTATCGTCGAAAAGCCCGAAAGTTGCGACACGCTCGACGTCGACAAAACCGGCGTCATGCAGGCGCGCGGTTAAGGACTGTTCGTCGAACCCAGCATATTGAAAATCCGCGGAATTCAGCTGGCCGCCAAATATCATGCGCGTCACTTCGTAACGGTCCTCGGCATCCAACGCCGGGTCCAGATACAGCGCGCAAAGTACCGGCAAGTCGGGTACGCCGATGAGCGCGCTGCCGCCCGGGACCAGTACTCGATTGAATTCGTTCAAGGCCAGCGGCAATTCGTGTTTGTAGCTCAAATGCTCGATCACGTGAGACGCGTAAATTCCCGCCACACTATTATCGCCAAAGGCAGAGAGGTCCGCGCAATGGCCGACAAAATCGACGCCGGGACCAGGTCGCGAGTCCAATATTTTCCAGTCGGGATGCGTGATTTTCCCGCCGATGTGCAGCCGCAGCAGCAAGCCGCCAGCGGGCTGCGCGGCTGGCGCGGACTTATTCCCGGCGCCACGCATGATATTTCTGATGAAAGACAGCAGCATGTGGCGCGCGGCTCTTAAAGGCAATTTCGTAGTCGGACTGGCCTGCGCCGACTCAATCTGCCGCAAAAAAACGTGCGAGTTTCGCGCCCGGATCATCCGCGCGCATAAATGCTTTGCCGACCAGAAAGCTGTTGACCTTGTTTGCCCGGCACATAGGAAATTTAATCCGTCTTTTCCCGATGCGCGACTATATCGCCGGCTCGACTAGCGGTCAATCGCGTGGTGTTGGGTGAAAATTTCCCTCTCGCGATGACTAACCGGGCCCTTCATCGGCCAGCATCGCCAGTAATTTGTATTGATGAACAAGCCGCCTGGACGAGAGACAGCGGCTGCGCCGGAGAGCGTGGTGGCGCGCGTGCAAGTAAACCCAGATATAAGTGGATCATGACCATCACCTCGTGCTCTCCGATGGCGGTGATGATCTTCAGGGTGCCGCCACAATTCGAGAGGCACGGCGTTAGCTCTTTCAAGATCGTACGCGATTATTTTTCCCAATTTTCAGCGTTATTCCTTGTAGAACGGCTTGTGACAACGCTTGCATTCGTGTTCTGGAATGGTTCCCGACTCCAGGCCGCCGGAATCAAGGCGGGGATTCCCGGCAGGTCGTTCATTCTGGCTTGATCCCGGCAGACTTGATGACCTTGGACCACTTGTCGACTTCGCGGCGCGTAAATGCCGCGTATTCCTCGGAAGTACTGGTGCGCGCCTCATAACTGTCCGCAGCCAATAGTTGTTTGACGTCCGCGAGTTCGAGCACGCGCATGGTTTCCGTACGCAGGCGCGCGATGATTTCCCGCGCTGTGCCGGCGGGCACTGCCATTCCGTACCACGTCGTCACATCATAGCCAGGCACGCCCGACTCTGCGATCGTGGGCAGCCCCGGAAACAGGGGCGAACGCTGACCGGATCCGGCCGCAAGCGCATTGAGCTTGCCGGATTTGATCAGCGGTATCGCCGGTGCCGGCGACGAAAACATGAGCGATACTTCACCGCTCAACAACGCCACGATCGCGGGGCCAGAATGGGCAAAGTCATACGCGATGCCGGCATACGGGATGAATGAACCGGCAAACCGCGTTGACCATCGCCGCGCGGTGGCTTACCCTACCGCCTCGCCAGTCACGCGGCGCCATCAGCACTGAAAGAAAATCATGGCACTGGGAAAACGCATCAATATCGATATACATCAGCATTTCGTACCCGAAGCTTACTTCGAGGCGGTCGGCAAGGAACCCGAGGCCTTCGGTGCAACATTGGAAAACGGCCGTATACGCACGAACTCCGGCCACACAGTCAAATGGGACGCGCGTCGATGCACGGCCCAGGGACGCCTGCAGGACATGAACGACGCACGCGTCGATATCGCGGCGATATCCCTGCTGCCTCCGCTGTTTGGCTACAGCCAGCCTGCTGAGGTCGGCCAGCGCATATGCACCATGGTCAACGATGCGATTTCGGAAGTCGCAAAAATCAATCCCGAGCGCTTTATAGCGGTTGGCCATGTTCCGCTGCAGGATGTCGCGGCATCGGTTGCCGAACTGGAGCGGCGCAAATTTGCCGCGGTACAAATCGGATCCAATGTCAATGGCCGCAACCTGGACGACCCGGACCTGCTGCCGTTCTTTCAGGCTGCCGACCGTCTGGGTACGTTTGTTTTCGTGCACCCCACCGTCGGTCATATCATAGGCAAGGATAGGCTCAAGCGCTATACGCTGACCAACCTGATCGGCAATCCGACGGACACCGCGACAGGTATTGCCAGTCTCATGTTCGGTGGCGTTCTGGACGCATGCCCGAATCTGAAAATCTGCTTTGCGCATGCCGGCGGATCAGCGCCCTACCTCTGGGGACGCTGGGCACACGGGCAACGCGTGGGACTGACCAAGGGGACGACAACCCCAGTTGATACGCTGCGCCGGCGCATTTACGTCGACAGCCTGACCCATAGTCCGTCGGCCTTGCGTTTCCTCGTCAGCGAAGCAGGCGCAGACCACGTTCTACTGGGATCGGACTATCCCGCTGATATGGGCGACAACGGACAAGTGGCAAAGATAGAAAAACTCGGATTGAGCGAAGAGGAAGTAAGGAAAATTACCGGTGGCAATGCCGCGGACCTTTTGCGCATCGACCGTAGGTAACCAGAATGTGGATGCTTCCCCCTGCGAACCTCCGCCCCCCCGTGTCCTCTGCGTTGAGCGCTAACGTTCCACGACGTATAACCCAGCAACCTTAGGTCTACTCATCTGGCCGATAGCGTGTTTCGGGCTTGATGCCACTGCGGCGCAATGTCTCGCTGGCCGTTCCATTCTCCAAGTAACGCCCTTCAGCGGCGCGCTTGCCTGCGGCATCCCACTGCGGCAGCCAGTCTCCGGCGGGAACACCGAACCATGGCGATTGCGGACGCAGCTTGGGCAAACCGAGCTCTTCCCATATTTTTCGGGCGCGCTCCATGTATTCCTGCTTGGGCAGCGCGAGCGGCGGCAATTCTTCCTTGGTCGTCGCGTCCATCAGCAACGTGGCGTCGCCGTCTTCCGACTCGTGCTCGCGCTCCGGCCCGTGCCCGGGACTGCGGTAGTTGAGCACCTGCAGATCGGTAGACGGATTCATGCGGAATGAAAGCGCCCAAAAAATCATGTCGGAGTTTTCCGCATCGATATCTTCATCGACCGCGATGCAGATCTTGCCGCAGTCTGCCTTGAACGACGTTGCACCGTACAGCGCGCGCCAGACTTCCGAGCGTGGCGTGCCTTTTGCCATGGTAATCACCGCGATGCGCCGCAACGCCGTCATGCGTTCGTGCAGCGTCACGCGTTTGACGCCGCGTATGCCCAGCGCATTGCGCAAATGCCCCAGAAACATAGGCTCGTACGAAACGCGCTTGATGGCGCTCGACTCGCTGGGCGTTACCTGACTGATATAGGAGGCGATGATCGCGTCCTTACGGTGCGTAATGGCCGTGACTCGCATGGGAATGTTGAACTCTTCAGGCGCGACATGGCCGTGCGATTCTCCGAACGGACCTTCGGGCTCCACGAACTCGGTGTCCAGCCATCCTTCGATGATGAGTTCTGCTTCCGCCGGTACCAGCAGGTCGACTGTCCGGCAACGCACGACGTTGATCGGTTCTCCCGCGACACCACCGGCGACGCCGACTTCATCAACATCTATCGGGAGTTTCATCGGCGCCACGAACGCCACGCACGGCGGGGCGCCGAGCACGATCGCACAGGGCATAGTCTTGTCGCCGCGCTTCTGGTGTTTGAGGTAATGACGGTAGCCGCCGGCGCCACCGACGCGGGTGGCCATGCGCACCACCAGACGGTCCGGCGCTTTGAGCGCCGCACGGTACGTACCATGGTTTTGGACACCGGTGTCCGGATCCCGGGTAATGACGTTGGTCGCCGTCAGCGTGGGCGCGCTGTCGAATCCCGGTGTGGATACGGGTATCGGCAGGCTGTCGAGTCCGTGCCCCGCGCCCAGCAGGTCTACGCCTTCGATGACGACCTCCTGGCAACACGCCGTTTCGACCTCGCGCGGCGGGATCGGGTTGGCTATCGCATGGTCCCAACGCGCCTGGATTTCGTCGAGCGGCGCTCCCATGCCCACGCCATATATCCTGCGGTTGCCCGCGAGTGCGCCGACCACCACCGGAAACTCATACTTGCGCCCGCGGCCATCGATGACATGGGTAAACAAAAATGCCTTGCGCTCGTGTTCTTCGATGCCGCCGACGAATTGCCAGCGCATCAGCGGGTGTAGTTCCGCATCCTTGTCTATGGGACGATCTATGGTCAGCAGCAGCCCCTGTTCCTTTAGCGCCTGCAAATGCTCATGAAGATCCGCGTAACGGCGCTTGTGGCTGGTCATGGCTGCGCTTCCTTAAGGATACGAAATATCGGCCTATTGTACGACCGCGCTACCGCATCGTTCCCGAGTGATAGAATCTGATCCTATCCTTTTTGATCGATGGCCCGCCCATAGCTGTGTGCGGTCCAAAACCTTTACTTACAGGAGTCTTCTATGGCTGAAAAAAGTCTGGTTCTGATGGGTTGTGGCGATGTTGGTCCGATACACGAGCCTATGGAAGCGTATAGCGCGCTGGCGCGCCCCACGCTCGCCACCGCCGACATACGCTTTGCGCAATGCGAGCGTGTCTACTCGGAGCTGGGCGCCCTGCAGGTGCATTCCGGCGGATACCACAGCCGCGTCAAGCCGCACCTGGCATCCGTTTTCAGCGACTGCAAATTCGACGTGCTGTCGGTCGCCAGCAACCATGCCATGGACTGGGGCGAAGATGCATTGCTGGATTCCATCGCACTGCTCCAGCAGAAGGGCATCCAGACCGTAGGCGCTGGTCACAATCTGCAGGAAGCCCGCACACCGGCCATCGTAGAGCGCAACGGCATCAAGGTTGCCATACTTGCCTATTGCTCGGTGCTTAACGCCGGCTATGAAGCGGGCCCCAAGAAAGCCGGAGTGGCGCCGCTGCGCGCACATACCTATTACGAACCCATTGAGTATCAGGCAGGGGTCCCGCCCAGAGTGGTTACGGTTCCGTATGCAGAAGACCTGGCGGGCATGGTGGAGGATATTACGGCCGCGAAAAAACTGGCCAATGCCGTCATTGTCTCGCTGCACTGGGGCATACACTTTATCCCGCGCATGATCGCGGACTATCAGACCATAGCCGCCAAAGCCGCTTTTGCAGCGGGTGCCGATATGATACTGGGCCACCACGCGCACTTGCCGAAAGCCATCGGCGTGCACAGCGGCAAAGTCTGTTTCTACAGCCTCAGTAATTTCATGATGTCGGCCACCGCCAAGACACCCGAGAAGGCCGCCGAATTCTCCAGGACCTACGGCACCAAGTTAGATCCGGACTACCCTCTCCAGTGTTACGGCTGGGATGGCAAACGCAGCATGATAGCCAAGGCCGTCATCACCACCGGTGGCGTCAAGAAAGTGTCTTTCCTGCCGGCATTGATCGACAAGCAGCTGAGACCCGAAGTGCTGCGCAATGGCGATCCGCGCTTCACCGACGCCGTGAACTTCATGGATGATGTGTCGACCGGATACGGACACAAATTCACGGTCGAGGGCGACGAAGTCGTCGTTTCCGCCGCATAGGCATTTCGTCAGCGCGACAGCAACCTTATGATGTCGGTTGCGTCCGCTACGTTTTCGAGATCAGCGATCATGGCAATCGCCTGATCGACATTCGCGGCTGAAACTGGTTGCGCGGAAAAAGAAACGCAATCGCGAAACTTGGCTTCCAGAAGCTCTTGATTTATGGGGCTTTTTGGATCCCCAGGCACGCTGGCAGGCGTGGCAGTCAATATCCTGCCATCGGCGGTACGCACTTCGACCGTGGTCTTACCGATCGACGCCGCGGACGAACCGCCTTTGCCCTTCACCGCCGACGGATCCGCACGATAGCTTACACGGTCGGCCATTGCCAGCACGGCCGGGTCACGCAATCCATCGTCTGTGTAATCGCGTAGCGTAACGTTGCCCTTGGACATCATCACCGCCGTTGTGAACGGTATGCTGAACTTGCCGTCGATGCCGAGCTTTGGACGCCGCTTGAGATCCAGCGGTTCGGACAGCAATTGCGTGCCGCCGGTACCGCCGATGACCGTGATGCTCTCGACATCTTCGGGGTGTAAATTATTTTCCTGACGCAACTGCAAAATCGCGGTGTTGGTGACGCGCGTGTAGCCGCACGCCGGCCATACCTTGAAGCCATGAGTGTCGAGCAGCGGAAAGCGCGTTCCCAGTTCGCCGACTATGGTTTCCCAGTCCGGCTGTTTGGTGCGCACATAGGTCTTGAACAATCCATAGCGGCCTTCCAGTATCTCCTTGTCGCCTATGATGCCGCGCCGCGCGAGTTCCGCCGCCAGCACCGCCCCCTGCCCGGAAAACCCGGCCTGCATGGACCGCATGTGTGTCGCCGACCCAACCGCCATCTGACGGCTGCCACTCATCTGGTTAAAGCCGATTCCGAAAGCATTTTCCATGCGCTCTTCGTCCAGACCAAGCAGACGCCCCGCGGTCGCGGCACCGGAGATGAAACCAAATAAATGCGTTGCAAACCAACCCTCGGTCAGCGTCCAGTCGGGAATGTCGATCGACAGATGCAAGCGCGTCATCACGTCTGTTCCGCTCGCAATGGCAGTGATCAGATCGCGACCGCTGACGCCGCCCAGTTTCTCGCCTATGGCGAAAGCCGCCGGCACCGTCGTAATGCTGATGTGGCCGGCGCCGGTATCGTCATAGTCGAGCATATGACCCAGACTACCGTTCAGAAATACCGCCCACGCTGCCGGCGCCTTGCCGCCGAATCCGAGCAAAGTGCTTTCCGGTTTGCCGCCGAAGTCCTTCACGTAGTCCGCGATCACTGACGCTTCGGGCGACAAAGTGCTCGCACCGATGCAAACTCCCAGCGTGTCGAGCACGCACTGCTTGGTGAGCTCGACATAAGCCGCCGGCAACGCCTCATAGGTCAACCTCGCGGCGTGGCGTGCAAGTCGACGCGTGGCATCCTGGCCTTCCGCGAAACCAGATTTATCCGGCGTATCACTAACGTTATTCACCGTTTGCTCCTGATGACCACACAAGAAACTGCATTCAGCGTAGTTGCGTAGGATTCAGCCCCGACGCCTTGAAAAACTGTTCGAGTTTGTCGATACGGCCCGCGATCACCGCCTTGAACTCCGCAGGCGAGTTGGGCGCAGCCGGCTCCGCGCCACTGGCAGCCAGTCGGTCACGTTGCTCCGGCGCATTCATGACGGCACTCGCCTCGCGGTTCAGTGTTGACAGTATGGATGCCGGCAATCCCGCAGGCGCGTAAAGACCATAGCCGTCATTCAACTCAAACCCTGCCACACCCGATTCCGCGACCGTGGCAAGCTCGGGATACCCTTGCACCCGCCTGAGGCTGGTCACGGCCAATGCTTTCAACCTGCCACTCTTCACATGCGGCATCCCGGAAATCGTGCTGATAAACACGACCTGGATCTGGCCGCTGATCGCATCAACCATGACTTGATTGGTCCCTTTATAAGGGACATGCGTCATCTTAATGCCGGTCATATAGTTGAACACTTCCGTACCCAGGTGCGACGACGCACCCACGCCGGTCGAACCATAGTTAAGTGCGCCCGGTTTGCTGCGGGCCAGCGCAATCAAATCCTTGACCGAAATGGCGGGCACAGCCGGATTGACGAGCAGCACATAAGGCTGTGAGGTCAATTGCACGATGGGCGCATAGGCCTTACGCACGTCAAACGGCACCTTACCGAGTACCGTCGCGGTCACCACCTGACTGCCGCCCACGTAGAGCGTATAGCCATCGGGCACCGCCTGTGCAAGCGTTTCAAGCGCGATTATTCCACCGGCACCGACCCGGTTGTCGATCACCACCGGTCGGCCCCAGCGTTCAGTCAGCGGTGTTGCCAGGGCGCGCGCAACCGTATCGCCGCCACCACCGGCTCCGGTGCCCAGCAGTACGCGGATCGGTTTAGTCGGATAATCATTCGCGAGCGTCTTTGCCTGCTGCGCGCCAGCTGCCGCTGAAATTCCGACCAGCATGACGCACGTCAGGCTTGAAAGTCCGCCAACAAAATTGCGCATTGCGCGTGCTCCAATGACCATCATTGCTCCATCCGAAGACGCTGGTAGCGGCGCCTGGCGGTCTCGACGATGCGCGGAATCAGGGCCGAGTGTTCGATTCCCACAAAGCACAGATTGTGACCCAGGGTATGCGGTGTCAGATCGGGATTTGGATTTGCCTCGATAAATGCCAGACGCCCTTCATCAGTCAATCGAAAATCGAGCCGCGCATAGTCGCGCAACTTCAATGCGTGAAATGCCCTGGCGCTATACCCCTTCAGAATGCCCATGGTCCG
>CANJQI010000107.1 GCA_947476215.1 Betaproteobacteria bacterium | reverse complement strand
TGTCGGAGGTCGGCATTCTGAATGATAAGGCGTTTAACCGCCTGCTTGACGCGGTCGTCGGCGTTCTCCGTCCCACGGGAAAATAGAGGCATCCCGGGAACTCACTACTCGACCGATAGAACCTCGACCCAGTGCCCACCTTCATCCCCGCCGGCGCACCAAATAATCAAAGACGAAGGCCACTTTCGAGTGGCCTAATTGTTTGTTCTGCGACCCTTTTGCTGCGGAATTCGTCTTTTTTTCGCGGCAGTAACGTCAACCGCCCGCAACGTTGTCAGGATCTGGGTCGACCGAGATGCATCGATCCGATTCACGCACTCCAATCACTCTCCAATTTTTGCTGCAATGTACTGCGTTGTGATGCTGCCGTTGGTGTGACCCAGCAATATCTGTCGCGTTTCGAACGGTACACTTGTGTGGCGCGTAGCCTGCGTCCAAATGTATGTTTCAAATCGGAACACTTTCCGCGATGGTGGGAATGGCGGGCAGTAATGCCGCACGCTTGCGTGTGGTGACCGCGAGTCCGACCAACTTGCCGGCCTTGACGAAGGGTACGGCTGTTACCGTGCTGGTAAATGAAAAATGTATCTGGCCGCCCAGCACGTCCGCCATGGCGGGTGCTGCGCCTTTATAGGCGACATGTATGGTGCGCACGCCGGTCATAAAGTTCAGGAGTTCACCGGCAAGATGCGCTACGCCGCCCACGCCGCCGGAACCGAATGTCAGTTGTCCGGGCTTGTCGCGCGCGAGTTTTACGAGGTCGGACACCGTCTGCACGCCCAGCGACGGCGTGGCCACCAGCAGAAACGGCGCCGCCGCCATCAGATTGATCGGCGCAAAATCCTTGATCGCGTCATACGGTAGTTTGGAATAGAGCGCCGGATTGCTGGTCAACACGCCGGCATTGCCGAGAAACAGCGTATAGCCGTCGGGCAGCGATTTTGCCGCCATTTCCGCGGCAATCACGCCGTTGGCGCCGCCGCGATTGTCTATGAGTCTCTGCTGATTCCACAGCGTCGACAGCTTGGAGCCGACCAGTCGCGCCAGTATATCCGTCGGACCGCCCAGTGCGTATGGGACGAGAAACCGAATCGGCTTGTTCGGATAGGCGTCGGCGGCGCGTATATTTTCCGAGGCAGCCGCGGCAGTGGTACCAGCGGAACCGATGGTCGTCGCGATCAGGGCAACAGCCGCGGATACCATGCGAAGAATTGCGTGGGTCATGAGTTCTCATCTCCATGGAGGATAGTCATGCGGTGCGGGGTGAAAAAAGATGAATGATACTCTCACCAGTGACTTACTCCCGAGGCGGGATCCAAGCGGGTGCGATTCAAAGTGATGTGACCAAAGTTCGTAGCCCGGATGTAACGAAGTGGAATCCGGGGGTCGTGCCCGGTCTGGGACGATGACCCCGGATTACGCTGCGCTTCCTCCGGGCTACCCGTGCTAGGTCCGCGATTTGAAGTGGTCCGCTTGAGCCATTTCACACATCAGTTTGAATGGCATCCGATCCAATCTCAAATATACTATCGCTGTCTGATTTGCAAAACGAATTTCAAAGGACTGACAATTGAGCAGCATCGCAACGCAAGACGATAAGGTAGAGGCGGATGATCTGCGCATGTTGACCGAGTCGGTCGCTGCGTTTGTCACCAGGGAAAGCAGTCTGAAACGGGTGCGCGAACTGCGCGGCGCATTGCCGGACTTCGATCTGTCGATTTGGCGGAAATGGGCGAACCAAGGTTGGCTAGGCGTGCTGATTCCGGTGCAGTATGGAGGTCTTGGGCTGGGATGCGCGCAGATGAGGGTGGTCGCCGAGGGTCTGGCGCGCGGCCTGGTTCCGGAACCGCTGGTTGCGTGCGCGGTACTGGCGCGCGGCGCAATCTTGCATGGTCGGAATGACGCGCTCAAGGCTGAGTTTTTGCCGGGCATCGCGTCCGGAAATCTCATCGCCGGACTGGCGACCGTGGACGCAGACGAAACACCGGCGGTTGCGACCCGCCGCGGCGCCGGGTGGTCCGTTTCCGGCGTGAAACGATTTGTTACACCGGGCGCAGGCGCCGACGGATATGCCGTGCTCGCGCGTGTAGCCGGCAAGCCACTGTTGCTGTGGGTCAGTGCGCACGCGCAAGGACTCAGCGTGCAGCAAGCGTTGCGCGCCGATGGGACGTATTGCGCAACACTGACATTCAGCGACGTCGCTGTTGCGGCGGACCAGTTGATCGCGGAAGGCGTGGCCGCTGACGACGCGCTAACGCGAGCCCACGATGAGGCGCTTTTTGCAATGAGCGCGGAATTGCTCGGTGTTATGAATCAGGCGCTGGCGATCACACTGGAATACATGCGAACCCGCGTGCAGTTTGGCAAACCGATAGGCAGTTTCCAGGCGTTGCAACATAGAGTCGTCGACCTGTTCATCCTCAAGGAACTCGCGGTCAGCGCGCTGGCGGATGCGACGCAGGCCATGGACAGCGGCGACGCGCGCGCGCGATCGGTGGCGGCGAGCCGTGTGAAATCGCGCTGTGCGGATGCGGCTTTGACCATTACACGCGAAGCGATCAAGCTGCATGGCGCGATAGGTTTCGCCGACGAATGCGATATCGGACTTTATCTGCAGCGCGCGCTGGTGTTGGCCGCCTGGCTGGGCAATGGCGCTGTCCAGCGGCGACGTATTTCGGTTTTGATCCGTGATGAGGTTGTAACCGCGCCCGAAAAAGGGCGCGGTGTGGCTGCTCGCGTGCAAGGTTCGGTCACGGAGAGCGCGGCGGACACCGACTGGAACAGCATGAGCGACGAGGACTTCCGCCACGAGGTGCGCGGCTATTTCGAAGCGTACTATCCTGAGCACCTGCGCTATCTGAATCGCAGGGCGCGCTGGTCGGAGACGCGCGACTGGGCGCTGCGCATGTCGAGGAAGGGCTGGATTGCGCCGGCATGGCCACGCGAGCACGGCGGCATGGGCTTGTCGCCCGCCAAGCTGATTATCTATATGGATGAACAGGAACGCTGGGGAGTGGCGCGCGCGCCCGATCAGGGCATACTCATGATGGGGCCGGTGCTGATGCGCTACGGCACGCGCGAGCAGCAGCAGACATTTCTGCCCAAGGTCATTTCCTGCGAGCACATCTGGTCGCAGGGATATTCCGAGCCTAATGCCGGTTCGGATCTGGCCAGTCTCAGAACCGAAGCGTTCGCCGATGGCGATGAATTCGTCATCAATGGCAGCAAGATCTGGTCGACGCTGGCGCAGGATGCCACGCACATGTTTCTGCTCGCGCGCACCGACAAGACGGTGAAACGGCAGGAAGGCATCAGTTTTTTTCTGCTCGACCTGACGACGCCGGGCGTGCGCGTGCGACCGATCCGGAATATCGAGGGCCATGAAGAGTTCTGCGAGGTGTTCTTCGACAACGTGCGCATACCGAAAAAGAACCTGGTGGGGGAACTCAACAAAGGATGGACCATCGCCAAGACCCTGCTCGGATTCGAGCGGTTGAATCATGGCAGCCCGCGCCGCGCCCAGTATCCGTTGCGCAAAATTGAACTGCTTGCACGCAAGCAGGGCATCTGGGACGACGCCGAGTTTCAGTCCAAGTATGTCAAACTGCGCCTCGATGTCGATGATCTTGCGGCGTCTTATGCGCGCTTTGCGGATATCGTGCGCTCCGGCAGAAATCCCGGTGCGGTTATTTCCTTCCTGAAGATCTGGGCCACCGAGACGTTCCAGCTCCTGACCGAGCTGCTGATAGAACTGTGCGGCGAGGCGGGCTCGCTGCGCGGTGAGGTGGATTTTTCCGGCGACCTGGTGGATGTGCTGGGGCCGTATTACTGTGTGTTCCCGGCGACGATTGCCGCCGGCAGCAACGAGATTCAGCGCTCCATACTTGCGCGGCAGGTGCTGGAGTTGCCGCGCTGATTTTTCAGGCGAGGCTATTCAGCACGTATGTTCGCGTCCTTGATGACCTTCGCCCACACGCGGCTTTCGCTTCGTATCATCTCGCTCAATTCGTCGGGGCTGCTGCCGGTCGTCTCATATCCCGCGCGCGAAATCATGGTCGCGACTTCCTGATTGCGCAGTATCTTGACGGTTTCGCCGTGCAGACGCGCGATGATGGCCGATGAAGTATTGGCGGGAACCAGCAGGCTGTTCCATGTTGTAACGTTAAAGCCCGGATATCCCGATTCGTGCAGCGTGGGCAGCTCGGGTGCAACCTGAGCGCGCTTCAGACTTGTAACGGCAAGCGCTCTGAGGCGGCCGGATTTGATGTGGTCCATGGAGTTGGCGACGCCGCTGAATACCAGTTGTGATTCGCCCGCTAACACGGCCGTCGCCGCCGGGCCGCCGCCCTTGTAGGCGACATGTACCATGTTGACGCCGGCGCGGCTTTTGAATAATTCAGCGGCAAGATGCAGCGGACTGCCCGCACCGGCGGAGGCGTAATTGAGACTGCCGGGTTGCGCTTTGGCGAGCGCGACAAACTCCTTCACGGACCGTGCGGGGACCGACGGGTGGACGATCAGCTTGTACTGGGACGTCGCCAGCTGTGTGACAGGTGCGAAATCCTTGATCGGATCGAAGCCGGCCGCGGCATAGAGGCTGGTGTTGACCGTGAGCACGGTGGAAAAACCGAACAACACCGTATAGCCATCGGCAGGTTGTTTCGCGACATATTCGGTTGCGATGTTGCCAGCTGCGCCGCCGCGATTCTCCACCACCCATTGTTGTCCCATCGCTTCGGCGAGCTTGGGTGCCATGACGCGTGCGATGGCGTCGGTGGCAGCGCCCGGAGGAAACGGCAATATCAGCCGTATCGGCCGGTTCGGGTACGGTGCGGTCTTGTCGGCGGGTGTCTGGGCGATGGCGGACAAGCTATGAAATGCTAAAAATAATTGAATTATCAATCGGTTGCAATGCATATTCACTCTTTCGTCAGGGGATAATGCGCTCGGCGCGGTAGTACTCGAACTGGCGCACAAACATGGCACCCGAATCGACGCTGTCTTGGAAACCAAATCGGCGCGCCTTCGCCATCGATGATACGACATCCCATTCGGGCTTGAGGATGTAGTCTCCATACGGCCATAACGCGAGCTGTTCAAGCCGTGTTTGCCGCAAGCCATACTTGCTGATCATGGATGCCCACACCGGGCCTTTGTCGGCCATGAGCTGCGTTAACTGAATTTTACCCGGCGCGCCTACGTTCACGCCAAACCAGGCCGCAATCTTGCGCCACATTTCCGACCAGCGTGGATAGTCGCCATTGACCACATTGAATGCCTGATTGGCGCAACGTGGCTCGTCCGCCATCCAGGTGATGGCCCGGGCCAACAGCGAGAGATCGGAAAACTGGGTTCGGGTTTCGTAGGCTATGGCACTTCCGGGAAACCACAGTGGTTCGCCGAGCTCGCGCTGTATGGACGCATAGACCGCGAAAACCAGACCGAGAGAGCGTGGATAGTCCGTGGTCAAATCGCAGAACGCGTGCGGCCGTGAAATCGTGTAGCGCCACGGTTTGCCCCGGCTGCGATCGCGCAGAAAGTCCTCGTGCTCGAAGTAGAAATTATCGCCGGGTGCACGCGGACTGTCCTCGTCGATGGGGACGGGCACGGGTCCGAGCTGTGATCCGTAGTGCTTGGTGCCATGCAAAACATGTACATGCGTCAGCGTAGCCACGGGGTCGAGGATGTTGATCAGATTCTTCAACATGGTGGTATTGACGGCAGCCGATTCGCGCACGCCTTCGGGATGATCGTAGCGGGCTGCGTAGAAAATGTGGGTTGCTTCGTGTAATCCGTCCAGCGCGCGTGTGCAATCCGCGACTTCCCCGAGGTCGACGCGTATCCAGCGCATGTCCCGGATAGGCAGCGGTTTGCGTGCCAGGCCGATGACGTCCCAGTTGCCGGTCGCGATCAGATGGCGGGCAAGATGCTGCCCCATGAGACCTGACGCGCCGGCGATGACGGCAGTCTTGCGGCTCATGTTCGATCTCAGTCTATGGTCATGTTTGCCGCTTTGACGACTTTGGCCCACTTGGCGGTTTCAGTCCGTATCAAGTCGCCCAAGCGCTCGGGCCGGCCGCCATCGGGATCATAGCCGCTGGCTATCAACTGTTCGCGGATTTCCGTTGAACTCAACGCCTTGTTGAACTCGGTGTTGAGTCGCGTAATGATAGCCGTCGGCGTTCCCGCGGGAACCAGTACGCCGTTCCACGACGTCACGTCATATCCCGGCACGCCGGATTCCGCGACGGTGGGAAGATCGGGTATGCCAGCAGAGCGCTTGATGGAGGTCACGGCCAGCGCTCGCAACTTGGCGGCCTTGACGTGCGGCATGATAATGCCGGGATCGGCGAATGTCAGCGTCACTTCGCCGGCGATAATCGCGAACGCTCGCGACCCGCCGCCCTTGTAAGGAACATGCACCATATTGACGCCGGTCAGCATCTTGAACAATTCCCCGGCGAGATGCGGTGCACTGCCGTTGCCTCCGGAGCCGTAGTTGATCTGACCGGGGCGCGCTCGTGCTATCGCGATCAGTTCCTTGACGTTGCGCGCCGGCAGTGAGGGGTGCACGACGACGACCTGCGGAACCGACGACATCCATATCACGGGCGCGAAGTCGCTTTCTTGGAACGGCATTGTTTTATAAACATTGCGGTTGATCGAATGCGTGCCGGCATAGGCAAACACCATGGTGTAGCCGTCCGGCGGAGATTTTGCACCAGACTCGGCGCCGATGTTTCCGGCCGCGCCGCCACGATTGTCAAACACGATCTGTTGTCCCAGAGCTTCCACCAGTTTCGGTACCAATATGCGGCACAGATTATCGGCGCCGCCGCCGGCGGGAAACGGGATGATCCATCGTATCGGTTTGACAGGATAGCTCGTTTGCGCAAACACAGTCGTAACCGCCGCGGATAACAACAGGGGCAACAGGCGGCTCGGCAGCTTCATGATGATCCGGGTTAGTATTGCGCAAGGCGGGCATGCGCCCAGTGCCCGTAATTTTAGCATGTGAACAATGGTGCATTTCCCGCGTTCGCTTACACGGTGACGACTTACCCCGGAGAAAAATGACATGGCATCGCTCAGCAGACAACTCGCGCAGTGGGTCGCCCGATTGCGCTACGAAGATCTTCCACCCGACGTGGTCGATCGCGCCAAGGGACTCACGCTGCACAATCTCGCATCCATGCTGCTAGGCGCGCGGACCGAGAGCGGCCGCAAGGCCGCGCAGTGGGTCGCCGACGAGGAAACCGGCGTGCGCACCGGCGCCACCATCATGGTGTACGGATCAAAAGTGACCAAGGGCGGCGCTGCTTTCGCCAATGCCGAGATGGCGAAGGCCGGCAGCAAGTCCGACTCTTTCAGAATGCTGACTCATCCCGGCACCGCCATTATGCCGGCGGCCTTCGTGGCGGCGGAGACCGCTGCCGTCTCCGGCAAGGATTTCATCACCGGCCTTGCCGCGGGATACGAAGTCATGGAACGCATGGCTGCCGATTTCATCCCCACCGTGATGGCGCGCGGCTTTCACTCCAGCCAGGTGTTCGGCATCTTCGGCGCCGGCATCGCCGCCGCCAAGATACTGAAACTGACCGAAGAACAGGTGCACAGTACGATAGCGTTATGCGTGGATCTGGCCGCCGGCAATGTCGAAGGACCTCGTGGCGGCGGTAGTGCGCTGCGCGAAAGCTCGGCGGCGCGGAGTGCGATACTCGCTGTTACGCTGGCGCAACAGGGGCACAAGGGCGGCGAGACCGTGCTCGATGGCGACGCAGGTTTTTATCATGCCTATGCGGGCAGTAATCAGGGCAAGCTTACGTACAGTTTCGGCGGCGAAACCCGTACCAGTCTGGACAAGATAGCCGCAGGTTTGGGGAAGGAATGGATGTTTCGCGAAACGCTATATCGAATCTACTCGACTGCCGGCTTCAATATTGCGCACGTCGAAGTCACCGCGCAGCTTTGCACGGAGCACGACATTCAATATGCGGACGTTGATCGCGTCGAGGCGATTGTGAATTGGCTGGAAACGCAGTATCCCAGTCCGGCATTTCCGGGAACGGTCGACGATACGCTGCCGCGCGTCGGAAGCACGCCGTACTTCACCGCGTATGGCGTGGTCAAACGCGGGTTTCCGGTGTTGCGAGGGTGGAATGTCGATGCGTCCGGCGCAGCCGATCCACCCGAGGTTCTGGATCTGATGAAACGCGTAACCATCATTCCGTCCCACAAAATGCCGCTGTTCGGTCCGCGTATTAGCATACACATGAGGGACGGCCGCAGTTTTGTCAGACAGGGCACGGGCCGCGAGTTCATGTGGGACTTCGAAGAGGAGGCGCGGCGAATACGAGCGGCGGTTCCGGGGCTGCCGATTTCAGCGGCGCGGTTCGAGGAAATGATAACGGCATGCCGCGACCTTGATACACAACCGCATGCCGACGCGCTCATACGATTGACGCTGAATACGGCTTGCTAGCGGCAAGTATCGGGGTGTAACATTTACTCCATGAACAGCAACTCCAATCTGATGGTTTCTTCGGATTCTCACGTGATCGAACCATCGGATCTGTGGGTGGAACGCCTGCCGTCCGCGTTTCGCGATCGCGCGCCGCGTTACAAGGCAAGAACCATTTTTCAGGCGCATGATGGCGGAACCAATCCGGTGGGCCGCGTCAGGGAAATGGCGATGGACGGCGTCAGCGCGGAGATACTTTATCCCAGCCTCGCCATGGATCAGTTTGGTTTGAAAGACGCGGAGCTGCAGGAGGCGTGCTTTCGCGTCTACAACGACTGGCTGATCGAATACTGTTCGCATGCGCCGGATCGGCTGTTCGGTGTCGGTAACATCTCCACCTATCGCCTGGACAGCGCCGTCAGGGAAGTGCAGCGCTGCAAGGATGCCGGCATGCGCGGCGTGATGATCTGGCAGGTGCCGCCCGCGGAACTGCCGTTCTGGTCCAGCCACTACGACCCATTCTGGGCTGCGGCACAGGATCTGGAAATGCCGGTTAGCCTGCACATACTCACCGGTGCCGCGTATGCGCCTGGCGTAGTGGGGCAGGAGGGACGGCATGCGCCGACACGGCTGAGCTTCCTGGTAAACGAAAAGCTGCTGCACATTGCGAACGGGCTCATACACATTATCGCTTCAGGCGTCATGGAGCGTTTCCCGCGTTTGAAAGTCGTGTTGGTTGAAACGGAAGTGAGCTGGCTGCCATTTACGATGTCGCAGTGGGACAAGTATTGCGCACGCGGCATGTTCGACAGCACGATGACCATGCTCCCAAGCGCATATTTCCGGCGCCAGGCTTACGCGACATTCTTCAATGATCCGCCAGCAAGCATGATGCTGGGCGAATGGGGCGCGGATAACCTGATGTGGTCCAACGATTTTCCCCATCACAATTCGACTTGGCCCAACTCGCGTGAAGTAATCAAGCGCGATCTGGGGCATTTGTCGGAAGCAACACAGTCCAAGCTGCTGCAGGGAAATGTCATGCAACTTTATAAATTGCCTTCCGTTGCGCCTGTCGCAGTCTGATTTGTTGAGGTTTGGACGGGCATTGCCCACTTCCAGACCTTAGTCCACGCGTATACCGGCTTGCTTTACCACTTTGACGAGTCGCGCGATTTCGGATTTCATGGTTGCTGCAAGTTCCTCGGGTGAGCTGCCCACGGCCTCCACGCCGGTGTTGAATAGCACATCTCGCACGTCCGCTTGTTTCACAACGCGCACAGTTTCCTGATTGAGCTGGTTGATGACCGCGGCGGGGGTCTTGGCCGGCGCGAATATGACGAACATGGAGCCGGATTCATAGCCTGGGACTCCGGACGCGGCTATCGAAGGTAGTCCGGGCAGCAGCGCCGAAGGTTGTGCGCTGGTCACCGCAAGTGCGCGCAGCCTTCCTGATTTCATGTGCGGTATGGTAAAGCTTGCGTTGCCAAATACCATATGCACCTGCCCGCTGATGAGGTCAGCGCTGGCGCGGGTGCCGTCGGCATACGGTATGCGCACGATATTGACGCCGGCCATGAAATTGAACAGCTCCGCCGCCAGATGATTGGATGCGCCCGTTCCACTAGAGGCGTAGTTGAGTTCGCCCGGCCGCGCCTTTGCCAGCGCGATCAGTTCCTTGACGGATTTTGCAGGTAATGACGGATGAATAACCAGCACATTGGGGGAGGTTGTGACTATGCTGATGGGCGCGAACTCCTTGACCGGATCGTAACCTGAACTGGCTTGAACCAACGGCATGGTCCAGAACGTGCTCCCGTAGAACAGCACGATATAGCCATCCGGAGTCGCTTTCGCGACTGTTTGACCCAAGGTCGGACCGCTCGGACGGTTTTCGACGATGACTTGCCGTCCCAAGTTGGTCGACATGTGTTGAGCGACCAGTCTTGCCGCGAAGTCGACCCCGGTACCGACGCCGGAAGTGATAAAGCGTATGGGCTTGCTTGGATAATCCTGTGCGCCGGCAATGCCAGCACAGGATAATAACAAGGCCGCGGCCAGTCGCACGCTATTCGGAAGTGTAGTCAGCATGGTGATATCCTTTGTGGACAGGTTACGCGGAGTTCGGTGTAGGGACGGGCCGGCGTGGCCGCTACTGCACGATGTTGTTGATGCTGGCGAATAGCGGTCTTTCTGTCAATGCATGCGTGGCACGGTGTACACAAGGTATAAATTCATGCGCTTACTTCTGGCCGCGTTGATGGGATGGTTGGCGAGTTTATCGGCGGGCACAGCGTCCGGCCAGGGTTTCCCCGAGAAACCCATCAGGTTTATTACATCCGCCGCGGGCAGCGGCGTCGATGTCATCGCGCGCCAGGTTGGACAGGCGCTGGCAGTCAACCTGGGGCAAGCCGTTATCGTTGACAATCGCGCGAGCGGATTTACGCCCGGACTCATGGTCAGCAAGGCGCCCCCCGATGGTTATACCTTGCTGCTTTATGGCAGCACGATGTGGATTACGCCGCTCCTGCAAAGCGCGCCCTATGATCCGGTCAGGGATTTTTCTCCCATCACCAAGATCGGGTTTTCGCCCAACGTGCTGGTCGTGCATCCTTCGCTGCCGGTGAAATCCGTCAGGGATCTGATTGCGTTTGCGCGGGCCAGGCCCGGGCAGATGAACGAGGCATCCGTGGGCAACGGCACGTCTACGCATCTGGGCGCGGAATTGTTCAAGTCCATGGCACACGTCAGTATTGTGCGCTTTCCTTATAAAAGCGGCGCAACCGCCATGGTCGATCTGATTGCCGGCTACGTGGACCTTGCGTTTTCGACCGCGGCGAACGCCGCGCCGCATGTGAAGGCCGGATTGCTCAGGGCATTGGCGGTCACCAGTGCCAAGCCGTCGTCTCTGGTGCCGGGATTGCCGACCGTTGCCGCGGCGGGTCTGGCGGGATTTGAGTCCGGCGCCAACTATGTTTTGTTCGCGCCGGCCAATACGCCTGCATCCGTGATCAATCGTCTAAATCAGGAAACCCAACGAGTTCTGCAACAAACCGAACTCAAGCAGGCGTTTTTGAACTACGGCGTAGAGGCGGGCGGCAGTTCTTCGGAAGAACTGGCGGCGACGGTGAGGACAGAAATGGCGCGTTTGGGCAAGATTATCAAGGATGCTGGAATACGCGGGGAATAACTATTGCTCGCGAATGCCGGCATCCTTAATCACTTTCCCCATCCTTGATATTTCCGACGCGATGGTCGCCGCAAGTTGCTGCGGTGTGCTGCCGACCGGTTCCACGCCCATGCTCAACATGCGTTCCTTCACATCCTGCAACTTCAGCGCGCGCACGATTTCGTGGTTCAGCATCTCAATGATGGCAACTGGTGTTTTCGCTGGCGCGAACAGACCCTGGTAAGACACAGCTTCGTAACCGGGCAGGCCCGTGGATGCGATGGTGGGGACGCCCGGCAACAACGGCGATGGCTGGGCGCTGGTAATCGCCAATGCGGTCAACCGGCCCGACCTGACATGCGGTTCCACCGCCGGTCCGATGCCGAACGTCAACTGAATCTGTCCGGCTATCATGTCGGTGAGCACAGGGGCATTGCCCTTGTAATTGATGCGAACAATATTGACGCCGGCCATTGCTTTGAACAATTCGGCGGCAAGGTGCCCGGTGGACCCGGTGCCGGCGGCGCCATAGTTCAGGGTTCCCGGTTTGGCTTTGGCCAGCGCTATCAGTTGCGGGACCGTCTTGACCGACAACGCGGGCGACACGACGAGGACGCTGATGGAACTTCCCGTCATGGTGACAGGCGCAAAGTCCCGGGCCACATCATAAGTCGACTTGTCCCGCATCAGCGGTCCGATCCACAGCGTGCTGCCGTATATGAGCAAGGAATAACCATCTGGCGGCGCTTTGGCGACGATTTCGGCTGCCACGATGCCGCCCGATCCGCCGCGATTGTCGATCACCAGCGGTTGGCCCAGATTTGCCGCTATCTTGAGCCCCAGCAGGCGTGCCACCGAATCCGCGCTGCCACCGGCGGAACTGGCAACGACGCGTAGCGGCTTAAATGGATAGGCAGTTGAATTTTCACCGGCCGAGACGCTGGTAATGATCAGCCCGCCTCCCAACATCATGCAGAAGAGCTGTTGCAATCGTGTCGTGCAGATCCTTGCGCTCACGGTCGTTTGTGTAGCCGCGTTCCGGTTATGCCGGACCCATGACCACGCGCATGGCGTCACCTTGTGCGACAAACCGGGTACCGAATTGGGCGGATCTATTGTTGACTACGTCTATCACCGCAGCCGCTTCGGCGAGAGGGACCACCTTGGGTGTGCGTTGCACGTCGAGCACCGGGAGATATTCCAGCGTATTGATTTTCTTGTTGCGAATTCCGCACCGCACTATCATTTTTTCCAGACCATGAACGGGGCTTTGATTCTTTGAATCAAATACGAAATTGCCCAGCGAATAAAAGATGCCCCGGCCTTTGTAGACTTCAATGCCCTGTAACACGTGAGGATGATGGCCGAATACCAGATCGGCACCCGCGTCTATGGCGTGACGGCCCAGAGCAGGCTGGTATTCCGTGAGATTGATGAAGCCGCCCGATACGCCCCAGTGGAAGGTGCAGATGACGATGTCCGCCTGCGTGCGTGCCGCGGCGATGTCCGCGGCAAGCTGAGCCCTGTCTTCCGGCAGTATCCATGAATGAATTATGGCCGGCCGTCCGGGTCCCTCGAAAAACTTCGGTGCCGGTTCATAGGCGGTGCCGCCGCGCAGCACGGCCATGCCTGGCGATTCCGGCCCCACTTCCCAGCCGCGTATATAGAGCGTGGTATAACCCACGCAACCCTGCACCCTTTACGCTCGGCGATCGCCGGCGCATGCGCCTCGCAAAATGTGCGGCCGCCGCCGGTGTGCGCGGCGCCGAGACGGTCCAGATGACGCATGGATTCGGCCAGCGCTTCATAGCCAAAATCCGTGGCGTGGTTGTTGGCGACGTTCATGGCATTGAAGCCCGCGGATTCGATGGCGGCCATTTGCCGTGCATCGGATTTCCAGCTGCCGCCGACTCCGCCTTTGGGCCACATCGCGCCGCTATCCGATATCGATCCCTCAAGGTTGTCCAGTATGAAGTCGGCGCTGCGCATCCGCTCGCGCACGTACTTAAATGCCGCCGGCAGGTCGTCGCGAACTACGCGCACGTCTCCCACCAAGAGCATGGTCAAATCCTGGCTATCGGGCATGTTTTTTTCTTCGCGTGAGGGCAACTCCATTGACGGGCGCCCCGAGTGCTGCGGCGATTATCGGTGTAATGGTGTTCCGGTGTAATGGTGTTCGTGATTATTATTTTTGCAATTGCAGTGCCCCGAAGTTAGCGGCGGCAAAGGCAATTCACATAATTGCCATGACGCGTTAGACTCGCCGGGTGCATGTCTCTCGGTTAAACCATCTTATGGAGGAATTGCAATGAGCGCGTTATTCGAAAAACTGGCAAAAGGCGAATTGGGGCTGATGATTTCCATGAAAGGCGGACCGCATTTCATCCCGGTGCTGAGGACGGCGGGTTTCGATTGCGCGCGCGCCGACATGATGCACTCGGGTATCGACTGGCGCGAAATGGACTATTTCGTCAAATCCGCGAAATCGTGCGGCATGACGTCATGCGTGCGCCTTGCCACCAATCCGTGGCTGGCCGGCGAGCAGAACATGCAACTCGCGGTCGATGCGGCGCGTGCGTTCAGCATGGGCGTGGATATCGTCAAGGCTTCGGTGGCCTCTCTGAATCAGGTCAAGGTTTTAGCCGAAGCGTCCAAGGATTGGCACCGTTCCGGCGCCGGGTGGTTTCCAAGCTCGAAGGAGGATTTCACCGGCAACATGGAAAAGAGCGGCAAGGAAGCGTGGGCATGCGCATCGATAGAATCGTTGACGGCGCTCAAGGATATAGAAGAGATCGTCGCAGTTCCGGGGCTGCGCATATTGGCGCTGGCGTGTACCGATCTGTCGAATCAGATGGGGCATCGCTTTGGCTATGACCATCCGGAAGTGCTGGACGTGGTGCGCAAGGTTTCGGAGCAGGGCAAGAAGCATGGCGTCGTGGTATGCGCTAACGTTGGCTACGAAGCAACCACTTCCAAGACCATAGCCGAGCGTGTCGAGCGGCTTTACGATCACGGCGCGCGTATCGTGCTCATGAATACCATAGAGAAGCTCGCACACACTTTGTGCAAGGAAATGATTACCGATTTCCGCAGCGCCATCAGCGCCCACGCCGGGAAGGCGAAATAACGCGCCGGGGTGTGCATTCAAGGGACCGCACTATCTTATTTTCTCTGGTGCAATGCGTGCGGAAAGGGGCTTTACACTTTGCGAATGCCGGGTGTATTCAAACTCCCGACGCAGAGGACGCGGTGGACGCAGAGGAAAACCGCAGGTGTGGTCTTGACCCGCGCACCTCTGCGTCCTCAGCGTCCACCGCGTTGAGTGGTTGAGTTTTCTGTAAAGGTAGTGCCATTGGGGGCGTGCGCGTCATTCGTGAGTCGATGCGTGCCCCGGAAGACGTCTTATAAGTATTTGTAATTATGAGAAATATCGCCTCATCGGCGCCCCATTGCAGATACTGTTGCGTGGCCGGAATAATGGCCCTGGGAACTACCCTGGCGTTGGCGCAGAAGTTTCCCCTCAAGCCGGTTCGCATCGTGACTTCAGCGCTCGGCAGTGGCAGCGATTTCACGGCGCACCTTGTTACGCAAGGTTTGTCAGGCCGGTTGGGTCAGCAGGTCATCGTCCACAATCGCGGTCTGATCGGACTGGAGATGGTTGGCAAGTCACCGCCGGATGGCTATACGCTGCTCGTCTACGGCAGTCCGCTGTGGTTGTCGCCGTTGTTGAGAGACAACGCAAGAGCAAAGTGGTCAAGGCAGCGGGCATACTTGAGGAATAGGCCGGCGTAATGCAGGGAAAGGGCTGAATATGAATCTGCAACTGGAAGGCAAGACAGCGCTGGTGACCGGAGCCAGCGCCGGCATAGGCCGTGAAGACGTGCTTGGTGTTTGCGCGAGTGATGGTCGTGGTGCTGGCAATCGCCACGAATGCGGGGTATGGACAGGAGTATGCGAGCAAGCCGCTACGCATGGTGACGAGTTCGCCGGGCGGCGGACCCGATTTCATGGTGCGTTTGATCGGTCCGGCGCTGGCCAGTGGTTTTGGACAGCAGGTGATTACCGACAATCGCGGCGGTGCAGGCGGTGTCATTCCGGGCGAAATGCTGGCCAGGGCGGCGCCTGACGGTTACACGCTGCTCTTATATGGCAGCACGATCTGGACCGCGCCGCTGATGCGCGACAAAACGCCCTAGGATCCGGTGCGGGATTTTGCACCGATCACGCTCGCCGGGCAGCCACCCAATATGCTGATCGTGCATCCGTCGCTGCCGGTGAGATCCGTCAAGGAATTGATTGTGTTAGGCAAGGCGCGTCCGGGGGAGGTGAACTTTGCGGCAGGCGGCACCGGTTCATCATCGCACCTTGCGGGCGAACTGTTCAAAGCCATGGCGGGGATAGACATGGTGCGTATCAACTACCGCGGTACCGGGCCGGCCGTCAACGCCGTGGTAGCCGGTGAAGTGCTGGTGATTTTTCCTTCGGCCGGATCCGCAACCTCGCACGTAAAATCCGGCACACTCAGAGGTGTGGCCGTCACCAGTGCGCGTCCATCGGCGTTGGGGCCCGGCCTGCCCACGGTCGCGGCGGCCGGACTGCCTGACTATGAATCTGGCGCGTTTCTCGGTATATGGGCGCCCGCGAAAACACCGGCGGCGCTGATCAACCGTTTGAATGCGGACATCGTGCGCGTTCTCAGTCAGTCCGTTGTTAAGGAAAAGCTCCTGAATGCCGGCATAGAAGTCGTCGGGAGTTCACCCGAGGATTTCGCTGCTATCATCAAGTCCGATATCACGAAGATGGGCAGGATAATCCGGGATGGTGGAATTCTTGAAGAGTAAAAGCTGGTAACAATAGAAACTTAATTTAGAGGGAGATTTAAATGCCGCTAAAAAGAACCGGTCTGCACTGGTACATGACGGATGACGAAGTCAAGGAAGTCCGCGAACAGCTCGACAGCATGCGCACATATGCTGCACTATGCCTCGGAGGAGGTTGTCGAGAAGTTCTCACGGGAAATGACCAACGCCGGCGCTGAGTATGTGTGCCTGCACGATGGCCCCGGCGGCATGGGGCCGCAGGCGATCGGTTACATCGTGGCGATCGCGAAAAATGCCGCTCCAAATTGCAAGATCGGCGTACACCTGCACGACACCTTTGGACTGGGCGTGGCGGTCAACGTTGCGGCAGTGCAGGCGGGTGCGGAACTGCTGGAAGTATCGGTAAACGGCTACTGTTGCGCCGCCGGGCAGACCGACCTCGCGCAGATCGCGGCCGCGCTGGAAATTTTCTATGGCGTCAATACCGGCATTCGTCTGGATCAGTTGACCGGTCTGCGACGTCTGGGCGAGGAAATCACCGGCATACATGTCGCGGGCAATCATCCGATTACCGGTGAATCGTATTTCATCTGGAATGGAACCAATGGCCTGGCCTTGGAAGGTCTCGTCGATCCGTTGATACACTGGTGCGTCGACGGTTCGGTGTTCGGGAACAAGCGCGGCTGGATCATAGACCAGACGAGCGGCTTGTGGGCCATGCTGGAAAAACTGACGGCGCTGGAAATTCCGGTCGAGAAGGTCGAAGTGGAAGCGATATTCAAGGAAGTTCAAAAGGAACTTCTGAAACATAAACGTACCTTGTCGGATGACGAGATACGCGCGGTGGCGTTGAGGGTTAAAGCGGCGGCGTAGGCTGCCATACGTCTCAAAAGAAAAGGGATCGCACATGAATGAACGCACGCGCACCAAAGGCGAATCGAATTTCGATGTTGTTTGGCCGTTGGGCCGGTTAGTCTCGCCTCCCGTGGAGCGTGCTCCGGCCGTTCTGGATCTGAACGGGAAGACCGTTTGCGAATTCTGGGATTCGGTTTTTCGGGGCGACGAAATGTATGCGGTCCTCAACGAGGAACTGCGCAAGCGATATCCCGGCATCAAGATAGTCGATCACGTGACGATGGGAGCCACACACGGTACCAATGAGCGCGAGGTGGTGGCCAGCATTCCAGATCTGTTGCGCAAACACGGCGCCGATGCGGTTATTTCTGGCGTAGGCGCCTGAGGGGCATGCACACCCGCCGTGTTGCGGGTAAGCGTAGCGGCTGAAAAGGTAGCCATCCCCGCGGTATCGATCGTATCGACCATGTTCATGGGGCTGGGCCGGGCGGTGGCGAAGGGTCTGGGGGCCGCGGATACGGCGATCGCGGAATATCGAGGTGTGCCGCTGATCGATACTAAAGAGCAACTGCGCGACAATGTCATCAACATACTCCTGCCGCAGATACTCGACGGTTGGGGCAAACGCACGGCGGCAAGTCAGGCGCCAGCCACGGAACCCAAACCGCGCGAGATCGTCTACAGCGGCACGCTGCAGCAGGTTCAGGACTACTTCGATCAGCAGCTTTGGGCGGACGGCCTGCCGGTGATCCCACCGACCCTGGACCGGGTCGATGAATTTCTGCGCTGCTGTGATCGCTCGCCCGATGATGTGGTGGGCATCTGCCAGCCCGAGTACCGTGAGGCCACCATCTGGAACATCGCCGTAAACGGCGTGATGGCCGGATGCCGGCCGGAATACATGCCCGTGCTGGTTGCCGTCGTCGAGGCAATATCCGATCCTTTATTTTTTCTGGAAGACGCAGGCTCGACGCCGGGATGGGAGCCGCTGATCATCATTAACGGGCCCATCGTCAAGGAACTCGATTTCAATTCCGGTTCCGGCGTGATGCGCGTCGGGCGACGCGCAAACACCAGCATAGGGCGTTTTCTGCGGCTATTTATGCGCAATGTGGCCGGACAAAGAATACCGCCCGACGTCACCGACAAAGGCAGCATAGGCCTTACGTTCAATGTCGTTCTCGCTGAAAACGAGGATGCGGTCGACGAATTGGGCTGGGCGCCGTTTAGTGTCGATCAGGGCTTTTCGCGCGGAGAAAACGTCGTGACGGTGCAGAGTTGCGTCAATATCACGCAGCCTACTTATACCGGCGGCGAGGAAGCCCTCAACCATGTGCAGATCATCGCCGAAGTCATCGGGCACGCCAATGCCTATTGGTCGTTTTGCGGCATACGCCACAGAAAAATGTATCCGCTCATCGTCATGAGTCCCAGCGTCGCCAAGGCGATCGCGGATGACGGCTGGTCCAAGGATGACGTCCGGAAATATCTCTACGATAACGTCCGGTTGCCCGCGCACCTGGTGGAGAAGTACGCACGCAACTGCGCGTACAACGACTATGACCTGGGCAAGTTAGTGACGCAGGGCATCGTGCCGGCTGAGTATCACGAATCCGACGATCCCGATCGCATGGTGCGCGTATTCGTCAAACCCGAATGGATAGGGATAGTCGTTGCCGGCGATCCGGGCCGCAATCAGTCCAAGGGATATGTACAGAATCACCGGCAGGGTGTGCCTGTCAGCAAAAAAATTCGATTGCCCTCGGACTGGATTTCATTGTTAAAGCGGCGTCAGGCAGCGCCGGCAAAATAATGCAATGCCTACTCGGCGCGAGCGCCTGACTGTTTGACGGCATCCGCCCATTTGATGATTTCCGCCCGGACATAGGCATTGAATTCCTGGGGTGTGTTGCCTATCACGTCCCATCCTTGGGACGTCAGCCGCTCGACGGTTTCCGGCTGGCGCAGTATGCGTGCCAGATGTGCATGCAACGCTGAAATGATCGCCTGCGATGTTTTTGCGGGAACGTGCATGCCGATCCAGGTGCTGGCCTCAAAACCTTTGCCTCGTCGGCGGAATTTATGGGTGGTTTTCCCCCTGCCGAGCGATTTTAGCTGTTGAGTTTATGAACTTATAGAGCTTGCGGCAAGTGGCGTCGAAGGAGTTCTGTTCGGCTTCAGTGATCCGAG
>CANJQI010000106.1 GCA_947476215.1 Betaproteobacteria bacterium | reverse complement strand
CCGGCGGTGGTGACCACGCCGTACCATTGCGCAGCTTCGACCGCCGGATAACCCGCCTCCGCGAAGGTAGGCACATCTTCAAAACCCACGGTGCGCTTGGGATTTGCAACGACGATGGCCTTAAGTTTGCGCGCCTGTACATGCGCAATGACGGCACCGGGTCCGCTGAACATGAGCTGCACGTAGCCGCTCAGTTCATCGGTAATGGCCGCGCCGGTACCCTTGTACGCCACGTGCACGATTTTCATGCCAGCCACGGACTTGAATAATTCCATGCCCATATGGCCCAGCGAACCCACGCCCGCCGAGGCGTAGTTGAGACCGTTGGGCCTGGACTTGGCGAGCGCCACCAATTCCTTGGCGGTCTTTGCCGGCACGGATGGATGCATGACCAGCACCTGCGGACCGGTTGCAACGAGAGAAACCGGCGCAAAATCCTTGACCGGATCGTAGGGCAGGTTGCTCTGCAGGGCGGGTGAAATGGCGTGAGTGCTGCTGGTGACGAGCAGCAGCGAATAGCCGTCCGCGGGCGACTTGGCGACAAACACCGATCCTACAGCCCCCGTCCCGCCCGCACGGTTTTCCACCACCACCGCATGTCCCCACGCTTCGCTCAGCTTCTGGGAAATAACACGTGCCATCAGATCAGTGCCGCCACCCGGCGCATTCGGAACCACGAAGCGTATCGACTTGGTCGGATACTCCTGAGCAGGCGCAAGAGTGCCCAAAAAGCACAGGCCTGCAATGGTCAGCGAACGAAATACTGCAATTTTTGTGTGGTGCATGATTTCTTCCTTGTAGCGATGCGTTTTAAAAAATAACGTAAAAGTATCAGAGTACCTATTGATGGGACTTGCCGACAATCAATCGTGTGTATGATCGTCAGATGCACCTACATCATTCGGCGCGTATGCCGGCGTCCTTGATAACCTTGCCCAATCTGGCGATGTCGGCCTTCATTAACGACGCCAGTTCGGCGGGCGAACTTCCCGCCACTTCGAGTCCCGCACCAAGAAATCTCTCTTTTGCTTGCGGTGTTTTCAAAGCCGTCACGATCTCGCGATGCAGCTTGTCTATGACCGCGGCCGCGGTCCCAGCCGGGGCTAATACGGCGTGCACGGATTCCGACGCGTAGCCCGATACGCCGGAAGCGGTCACGGTGGGCAATTCGGGATACAGTGCGGAGGTCTGCGCCGAAGTGACTGCCAGCGCAACCAGTTTACCCGCCTTGACATGCGGCGCCGCGGCCCCCGCATTGGCGATCATCATATGTATGCGCCCGGCGAGCAGGTCTGCGATGGACTGCGCAGTGCCCCGGTAAGGGATGTGCACGACCTTGATATCCGCCATCGTTCGGAATAATTCCGCGGCAAGGTGATTGGCGGTCCCTGATCCCGCAGTCCCGTAATTCAGTGTTCCGGGTTTTGCCTTGGCCAGCGCAACCAGCTCCCTGACGGACCGCGCTGAAACGGCCGGATGGACGACCAGAATATTCGGCGCTCTGTCGATCAGCGTAATGGGCGCAAAATCCCGCACCGGATCGTAGTAAGTGCTCTGCATGAGTGGTGAGATCCAGTGAACGCTGCTTTGCACCAGCACGGTATATCCGTCGCGTTGCGACCGGGATACGATATCTCCTGAAGTCAAGGCATTGCGATTGTCGACGATGATCTGCTGACCCAGAGGCCCCGATATTTCCCGGGCAACAAGACGCGCCACCAGGTCAGTCGCACCCCCGGCCTCGGCCGTAACCATGCGTATGGGTTTGCTCGGATAAGCCTGGGCGAACGCCGATGAGGCGCTCGTGGCGAGCAGCGCACTCGGGATAATCAGAAAAACACGATTATGCATACACCGCACTTGGGGGAGCGCAATCGCCGTTAACCGCGTGAGATCCATTGCGTGACCTCTGGAGCGTCATCGCCTGATTCGGATACATGGGATCTTTAGCCGCGCCGTTGTCATCACTGCAAACTTTTCGCAAACCCGGGCAACTGCATGATCTTTTCCCATTTCGCAACCTCCTTCGCCAACAACTGTGCGAATTGCGCACTTGACGCCGAAGGCGCGGCTTCGGCGCCGCTCGCCGCAAACCTCGACTGCAGATCAGGACTGTTCAGCGCTTGTGTCGCCGCCCGGAACAAAAGTTCCAACGCGGATTGCGGAGTGCCTGCAGGCGCAAAGAATCCATACCAGTTCGTCAGATCAAAACCCGCGGCGCCGGCTTCCGCCACGGTCGGAAGATCGGAAAAAGCCTGCGCACGACGGGCGCTGGTGACGGCGAGCGCACGCAACCGGCCGCTGGACACATGAGGTACGCCGGAAATGGTACTGACAAATGCCAGATGCAGTTGTCCGCCTATCATGTCGGTCAGTGCGGGGGCTATGCCCTTGTACGGCACATGAACGATGTTCAGTCCGGACAGTGATTTCCAGAACTCCAGTCCTGCATGGCCGGCCGATCCAATGCCGGCGGATCCGAAGGTTAGTGCGCCCGGGCGTCCTTTCACGTATTCGATAAGCTCCTTCAAGGAACCAACGGGTAACGACGGCGCAGCCAGCAAAAGATAGTACTGCGCCGTGAGCTGGCTGATCGGAGCGTATGCGGCGCGCACGTCAAAGGCGAGTTTTTTCTGGGCCATGGCACCCGCCAGATCGGCGCCGGCCACGACCTGCAGCGTATAACCGTTAGCGGGGGCCTGTGCCGCGAGATTCATCGCAATGATGCCGCTTGCACCGGAACGATTGTCGACAATGACCGGATGTCCGAGCAGACCAGTAAGCTTCTCGGCAACGATGCGCGCCGTGATGTCACTGCCGCCTCCAGGGGCATTGCCGACCAGAAGGCGAATTGATTTATCCGGAAAACCAGTCACCCTTCCTGCTGTGGCCTGCGCAATTGCGTTCGACTGAACGACGGTGCCGCCCGTGATGAATGCGAGCACCGCGACTGCCAATACGCGCCGGCAGTATGCAAACTTGAACATCCCTCACTCCTTGATGATTACGACTTTTGCGACCTTTGCCCATTTATCAATGTCGGCCTTTATGAGTTTCGCAAACTCTTCAGGCGTGCTATAGGCTACGTCGACGCCTTCCTGCTCGATGCGGCTCACGATATCCGGCAGCGCAAGCGTGCGTTTGATGACATCGCTAAGGCGGGCAACGATATCCTGCGGCAGCCTGGGGGGACCGGAAATCGCATACCATGACGCGACGTCGTATCCGGGTACGCCTGCGTCGCTGACAGTGGAAACTTCCGGAACCAACTTTGAACGCTGGGCCGTGGAAACTCCAATCGCGCGCAGCCGGCCGCTCTTGACATGCGGCAGCGTCGGTGGAATCGCGCCCGCGTAAACTGGATCTGGCCGCTCAGCAAATCAGTCAGCACGCCCGCGGTGCCCTTGTAGGGAACATGCGTCAGATCGACTTTCGCCATGAGTTTGAATAACTCTACGGCAAGATGCGAAATCGCGCCCTGCCCGGTGGAGCCATAATTCAGCGCGCCTGGCCGGGCTCTCGCCAGCGCCAGCAACTCCTTTAGCGTGCGGGCAGGCACGCTGGGGTGCACCACCATCAGATAACCGCTCGTGCCGATCACGGCTATAGGCGTAATGTCCGCAATCGGGTCGTACGACAGCTTGAGAAAATTCGCGTTGACTGCATAGCTGTTGGTCGGTGCGTTCAGGATGTAGCCATCGGGCGCCGCGCGGGCCACCATTTCGGCGGCTATCGTGCCGCCTGCTCCGGCACGGTTGTCGACTATGACAGCCTGACCCAGCGCGTCCGTCATTTTCGCCGCCATCAATCGTGCCAGCAGTGCGGCAACCACGCCGCTCTGCGCGGCGCGCCCGGCGTGCATACGCTTGGTCATGGCGCCGGTGCGCACCGCGGAATACAGGCCGGCAGCCTGCGTGGTAGCGATTGCTATTGCATGTGTGGCCTGCTCGGAGGCAAGTTCCAGAATGTTTGCTCCGGCAGCCGCGGCCCCCGGACAACCCGCGGTTCCGGTCGGGTGGAAGCCGCGTATGCAGTGCGGTATGCCGGCACAGATACCGGTGCGCAGGCCGATCTCGTATCCCGCCACGATTGCGGCGAGCAACTGCCTGCCGCTTGCACCCTTCATCTCCGCAAGCGCCAGTGCCGTGGGGATCGTGGCTGCCCCCGGGTGCATGAGCGAGCGCACGTGAACGTCATCGATCTCAAAGCCGTGCGCCGCCGTACCATTCACAAGTGCCGCATCGGACACCCCTGCGGTCTGCGTATGTCCCCACAACGTCGCCCGACCGCCGCTCATTTCAACCGCGGTCCGCGCCGCGATCCGGCCCCACGGCTGGGTAGCGCCATATAACGCGCAGCCCAGGCCGTCCAGCAGGCAAAGTTTTGCGTGCGCTATGACCTCCTGCGGTATTGTGTCGAACGTCAGTGCCGATGCCCAGGCGCCGCATCGGGCTGTTACGCCTGGCGCAGAATTATCGGACTTCACTTCACGGCTTCGCGCTTCAGCGTATAGCGTTCGAGCGCACGTTCATCCACATTAATCCCCAACCCCGGGCGGTTCGGCACGGTAACATGCCCATCCTTGACCTGAAAGTCGCTATCCGGCACCAGCGGATCGGGCCCCAGCCCCCCCACCCCGAATACGAACTCCGCGGCCGGCATGATGAGATGTTCTGGGGAACTCGCGTAGAAATGCGCGCCCGCCGCCGCTTCAAGCTGTGACTGCACCGCCAGTCCACCGATATTCAGCTGGATGCCGGACGCCTCGGCTACCGCCGCAATTTTTTTGGCGGCATGCAACCCCCCCACTTTGTAGAGCTTGACGCAAAACACGTCCACCGCATCGGCCTTGGCCAGTGCGTAGCTGTCAGCCAGTGTCATGAGGCCTTCGTCGGCCATCAGGGGAATACCATTCATCTCACGGCGGATTGCGGCCATGCCGGCGATGTTTTGGCGTTTAACCGGTTGTTCTAGGTAATCAAGTCGATAGGGCGTGAGCTTCTTTATCACGCGTATCGCTTCCGATACGGTCCACCCCTCGTTGGGGTCCATGCCGATCGCCACATTGTCGCCGACCGATTCGCGCACCGCGATGAAGTTCGCGACATCGCGCTCCCATCCCCCTTTGCCGCCCGCTTTGAGGCACGCCACGCTGAGGCCGAACTCCTTCATGGCGCGATGAACATCCTGTGCCATTTTTTCAGGCGAGGCCAGACCCACCGACCACTCGAGCGGAATACGCGGCTGGCAAAGTCCGCCCAAAAGCTTGTAAACCGGAAGATTCAGTGCTTTGCCGGCCGCATCGTGCAGCGCGTGGTCTATCGCCGCGCGCGCGTTCATGTTGGCGGGCAGCGTCTGGTCGAACATCGTCAGCAGCGACTCGAAGTCGAGTATGTCCTTGCCGATCAGACGCGGCCCGTAGAATTCGGTAATCGCGCTGACCATGCCATGCACGGTGTCGGGCATGAAATGTCCGGGACTGATAGGACGGATCTGTCCATAGCCCACCACACCATCCGCATGGATCTTGACCAGCACCGGCTTGCCTATCAGTGATCCGGTCGGCCCGGTGTCGTAGGCACCGCTGGAAATCTCGCGTTGCAGCCGTATCGTAAGGTCAGTGACAAAAACCTCAATGCGATCAATTGCCATTCATCTATCTCCAGTCAACAAGAACGGCGTCACACCCGTCAGTAAGGGACCGCGACCACATTGGTAGCTGTCCGTCTATCCTGCATTAATTTCCTGACTGCCCTTCAAGCAACAGCTTGACGACCTGCGGCACGATATCGCGTGCGCGCTGATCAAGCTGATCAGCGGTCAGGTTTGCAATCGGATGCGGCATGGCGAGAAAACGGAATCCCTTAAGACCCCACGTACCGGCCATCGCCTCGCCGGTTTTAAGAAATACGTCGGTAATGATGGAAGCCGACGGCATTCCGTGCTGTTCGAATACTATGCTGTCGAGCACACTGCCCGAGCTGCATGATCCTCAATCACCGACGCCGGCGACCACGACATCGCAGTTCGCCGTGAATTCGTCGATGATCGCCTTGGTCGCCGGCACGCCCGACGTGGGTTTGCGGCGCATGACATGGGTTTTGGCGCCGTAGTCGCGTTCAAGCAGTCCCGCGATCCGTGCCAGCAGCTGATCGGAATTGAACTTCGAGTTATCCACCAGGCCCACGCGCAGTCCGGCCAGCGATTTCGGGCGCGGCGCGTAATTGATTTGCCGTGCCTTTTTGGGCTCCAGGGTGGGATCAAATATTCGTATCGTCATAGTGCGCTCCCGTGGTTGTAATCCATGCTTGCTGCCTGACCTTGTCACGGCCGGCGGATTTCCTTCGTGACACTCTGCGAGCCGGCCTTGCCGCCCCAGCCCGGGATGAAGGCTGACTGCACGCCGGCACGCCCGCCTGCCATGATAACGAGAAAATCGTCCGGCGACTCCACAAGTGGCACCATCGTGCGCTCATCGGCCGCAATGACCGCGCCGTCCTGGATGTTGCTGCGCTTCAATTCAGCCACTGAAATCTTGCTGTTTTCAAAACAGTAACGCTTGATGTCGTCGCGCGTCCAGCCGGAACGCGCGATCGTAACCATATGTTCTCCCGCGAATATCAGCGCATATTGAGGCTGGCGCATGGTGCCCGCGGAGATGCGCATGTGCGCACACAGCGTGGTGAGCAAACCTTCAGGCGTACTGGATAATCCATTGGATATCTGGTGCACACCCAACGCCGCCATGATGGTCACGGTATTCTGTTCGCGCCGGTAGCCGCGATCCACATGCAGCGGCGGCCACGGGCTTTCGGCCTCGTTTTCGGCGATGCAATAGCTGTACTTGCCCGGATGGCCTAGGCTGCTTTGATCGAGGGTGCCGGGCAAGGTGCCCATGGTGTTGCGCATTACGAGCCGCGCCGCCCGCCCTATCGTCGCATTGGCGCGCCAGCCCGGTCCAAAAAGATTATTGCCGCAGTTGATGTCGAGCTCGCGCGCAATCGGACCATTCACAATCATCAACACCGCCGAACCGCCGGTACTGGTGGCCGGCCCGTGATAACCGTAAAGAGGGTCTCCCAGCGCCTCGACGGCGGCCACCACCACCGGCATGTATTCCGGCTTGCATCCCGCAAGCACGGCATTGATCGCGATTTTTTCCGCGGTCACCGAAACCTGGCGGTTTTCGATAAATGCAACCTGAGCATCCGGCTCCAGGCCGGCCGCAGCCAGCATGGCGACGATGCGCTCCTCGGTAGGCGGCACGACGGGAAATCCGTCCGTCCACCCCTTTGCATAACACAGCTCCATGGCATCGAACGGGTCGGCGACATCGTAATAGCGGGATTTGATTTGCATGGGATCTCGATTCGTAACCGAAAACGAGCATAGAAGCTACCGCGTCCCCTGTACTACAGTCAAGAGGCAGGCGCTAAAGAATTCCCCGCCAGGTGCCGTTATGCGCAACAGGCGTGCCGTTATCAATATGCATCTGAATCAGGGGGTTATGTAAAAATGCTTGCGATCCATATCCTGAAATCCGTTCCATTGTTCGCTGGAACGACGGACGAGCATCTGGCGATGCTCGCCAACACCTCATTTCGCAAGTACTCCGCCAGAGGCGATTTCGTAGTCAAATCCGGCGACGACTCCGAAGCGCTGTATATCATTATGAGCGGCGGCGCCAAGGTACTGATCGCAGGCGAAAACGGTCATGAAGTCATACTGTCCATCCTCGGCCCGAATGATTATTTCGGCGAGATGGGCATACTGGACCATAAACCGATAGGCGCCACCGTCAAGGCGCTCGAGCGATGTGAATTCTTATGCATCAAAAGCGAAGCATTTTTGCGCTGCATGTCCGGCAATTTCGAGCTGGCACAGCGCCTGACGCGCGGCCTGGCACAGCGGTTGAGCCGCGCCAACATACAGATCAGAAGCCTGGCCTTACTGGATACGCATGACCGCGTTGCCAGCCTGTTACAGGATATGTCGAAAGACATCAATGGCCACTGTGTTGTGGAAAAAGCTCCGAATAAACGCGACATTGCGGCCATGGTCGGCGCTTCACGCGAGATGGTGAGTCGCGTCATACGGGAATTGAAACAGTCGGGACGCATCCATGTTGAAAAGCGTCGAGTCACGCTGCTGAACGTGGGCACGAATCTCCACCTCCGTAAATCTCCCAAGCCCACGGCGGTAGCCGCCAATTCCGACGTGCACGATGATCCGGTAGCGGTCAACAATTGAGACAGATCAGAACGCGCAATACCGGCTCCACATTACGCTTCTTCGTTCCCGCCCGTATCAACTTCCGTGCCGGCGCTGTAGTTCGGATCCGCCAAACTGTTGGTGTCGAATTCATTGCCGATGTTCAGGTTCCCTGCCAAAGGCTGCGACGCATGGGCATCCTGCGACCTTTCGCCAGGCGCATGATGCCCCATCAGATTCTGGATGCCTTGAAACAGGAAAGACCCGGCCACGACACCGGCTGCGGTGGTCGCGACATTGCCGAGAATTCCGCCCCCCCAAGGTGACGTTCCCACCGCCGAAGGCGCCCGCATCGGAACATGCGCTTGGGTGCCGAATCCGGGCGCGGACACGGCTGTGGCCGTCGCCGACGGCAAACCAGCCGGCTTCATGCCCCACGCGTTCATATCATTGACAAAGCTGCCTTGCGTGGTGGAGCGCGCCTTGTCCAAATCTGCTTGCAGCTGACTACACTGCGACTTCGTCTCCTGTAGCAGGTATTCAAGCTGCATTGCCCGTTGGACGAGCAGGTAGCCTGCATCCGGCTGCCTGGCAAGGGCTCCACGTATCATGGTATCCGCGTCGGCATCCTTCAAGCCCGCCTGGGTCTGTGTGAGTTGCTGAAGAAATGCTGTAAGTTTTTCGCGCTCATGCAGATTCATCGTGCCACCTTATTGAATTAACGACCATAAGACCGAAACGCGGCAATTCGGTTCCGTCTTTCATGACGCAAAAGAATTCGAAAATGACACCTATGGAGTCTAATAGTCTGTTGAAATTCGATTCGTCACACCGGCGGAGGCCGGTGTCCAGAGAAGGCGAGTCTATCGAAGCAACACCTTACTGGATGCCGGTTTTCACCGGCATGACGAAATGATAACCACTGTGACAATTTTCAACGAACCGCTAATCAACCCGCGCACCCGATTCCTTTACGACTCTGGCCCATTTTTCGAGATCGGTTGCGATCAGCCTGGCGAACTCCTCGGGCGTGCTGCTTAGGGGATCGATACCCTGGCTGGCGAGGTTGTCGCGTATCTCGGTTTCCCTGAGGACGGCAACGATGGCGGCGTTGAGCCGCTGCACAATCTCGCGTGGTGTTTGCGCAGGGGCAAGAAAACCATACCACAGGCTGGCGACATAACCCGGCACGCCCGATTCAGCAATCGTTGGAATGTCGGGTGTCGCAGGAGAACGCTGGGCGCCGGTCGTGCCCAGCGCCCGCAACCTGCCGGCGCGAACGAGGGATATCAAGCCCGGCGTCGGCACTACGCTCATCGTCACCTCTCCGCCCAACAGCGCCGTAACCGCCGGTGCGGTACCCTTGTAAGGAATATGCTGGAGCTTGATACCCGCGCTTAGGCCAAACAGCACGCCGGCAAGATGGCCGGAGGAACCGTTGCCGGCAGTGCTGAACGTAATCTCGGCCGGTTTCGCGGCCGCGAGGCGGATCAAATCGCGAACAGACCTGACCGGCAACGATGGATGCACTGCGAACAACAGCGGGCTGGTGCCGGCAAGGCTAATCGGCGCGAAATCGCGTACTGCGTCGTAGGGCAATTTCGCGTAGAGACTTTGATTGATGGCGTGGCTGCTCGGCACAAGGATAATCGTGTAACCATCGGGCGGCGACTTCGCGAGCAGCTCCGTGCCTATCACCGTATTCGCACCGGGACGGTTGTCGACGACGACCTGTAGCCCCAGCTGGCCCGCGAGCTTTTGCGCGATTGCGCGCGACAGCGTGTCGTTGCCACCGCCGGGTGGATACGGAGAAATGATGCGCACAGGCTTGACGGGGAAACCCTGTGCGCAGGCGATGGCTGCGAAGCCAAGTAACGAGACGCACGTGAACAAGCGTACTCTGTTCGACATATTCAAGGTTCCATTCCTCAAGGGCTTACCCGCACACGCAATCATGCGGCGGATCGCAAGCGCCAACTTGTTTGGGCATCGATCCTGCGTAGGTCGCATGTTCAAAAAGTCCGGCGACGTACCCAACCGTGGACTCCCGGCTGGTTTACAGTTATCTCTGGTCAACCGTCCGCACGTAAAAAGTCGGCCAGTGCGGCACGTGCCGCATTCCAAGCCGCGTCGGCTTTGTTATATCTCTTGACAGCTTCCGCCCATTCATTGGCAGGCGTGGCAAGGCTGCCGGATATCGTCGCCGCGTGACGATCAGTCACGCTTTTGCGCCTGTCGCGGCCGGGTTTGCGGCGATCACCGCTGGCGGCACGCCGCTCGGCGCGAGACGGCGTTGCGGGCGCATTTTTCTCACGCTCCGCGCGCGCTCGTGCAACCGCAGCGAGCGCGGCATCCGCGTTGTCCCGCTCCTTGCGTGCCTGCGCGAGCATTGCTTCGAGTGCGGCGCGCTTGCTCGCGCGTTCCTCAGCCCGCTCGAACGCCGCCAGATCTGAGGTGAGTTTTTCCAGGGCTGCATTCGCCCTTTCCCATTCTGCTTCCGCCTTGGACCAATTGGCACGAAACAGGTCCAGGCTGGCACTTGCGTCCGTGTTCTTGCGCCATTCGAGCCCCACTCTTGTGCGCTCGGCGCTCGCCTGGTCGCGTGCGGTACGTGCCGCCGCAATGCCTGCTTCGAGTGTTTCGCGCGCAGTCACAGTGGCATACACCTAAATCTGGGATCGAGGCTTATCGTCTCATACGCAGACACGACCGCCCCAATCACGATATGCGTTGCGCGGCGATGGTCCACGCTGTCCCTGGCGAGTCAGTCAAGCACGAAGAGCGATGGAATCGACGCCACGCTCTTCATATCCTCCAAGTGCCACAGGCGGTCCAGTATGGCGGTTACGCGCTTGGAACCCAGATAATCCTCGGTCAGTCCGCGGAACTTGCCTTCGATCTGGGCGTCGCTTTTCGGCATGGCAGGATCATCCGGATCGCCGCCCGTCTCACCAACCAGCTTTTCGCCGCTCTGAGTTTCGACGGTGACACGCGCGCGATGCTGGACCGGCACGCGGTCAAAGGCCTTGGTGAACTCGGGGTTCTCGACCACCTCGATCTTCGGCAGCAGCTCGCGCACTTCCGGATTCCACAAATGGGCATCGTTGAACGAACGCGGCGTCACCGTTCCGTCCAACAAGGTCACCGCGGTGATGTAGGGTATGCTGTGATCAGCGGTTTCCCGCGTTTCCGGATTCCAATGGTGCTGTCCCCCGGCGCCTTCCGCTCTCGCATACTCGTAAATCTCGACGGTAATCTTCTTGATATCCTTGCCGCTCTTGATCGGTGCGATTTTCTCCGCCGCGAGTATGCATGGTATGGTATTGCCCATCGACGAGCGCATCTTGATCTGCGTATCCATGATCTTGAAACGCGTGCCGTTCCCGCCCATGGTGTCCAGCGTAAACCGCTTGCGCGCAACGTGATCGCACCAGCCCGCCTTGCCCTCAAAAGGCAGATGCGGGCCTTCCATGCCCGCCTGCGCCAGCAATGCCGCAAACACGCCGGCGCGCCCGGCCTGTCCGGTGGCCGCCGCCTTGAACATCGACTGGTGTCCTATCCTGACTTGCTTCAGGGAGACATTAGGCACCACCGCCATCGAAATGGCGTGCGATAACTGTTCCGGCGTGAGTCCCAGCAGCTTGGCCCCCGCCATCGCCGTGCTCAGGCAGCAAAAGTTGGAGATATCAAATCCCTGATTGTTAAAGACGTCGGAAAATCGAAGATACACCTCGTAGGCGAGGATCACGCCGGTAATAAAGTCGCGTCCGCCGGCCTGCGTGAGTTCGGCAACCGCGAGTACCGGCGTCACGGTGTCGCTGGCGTGCCCGTGAAAACTGCCGGGCCAGTGGTAGTTGTCATTGATCTCCGCATATCGTGAAGTGGTGGCGTTGACGAACGCCGCCATATCCGGCGTGGTCTTCATGCGAGTGCCTATGACCGTGGCACCATTTGGGTCGGGCATTTCGGCGGCAACGTTGCGTGCGATAAAACACGGTTCTCCGAAAAAGCCCGCCATCAATGCACCGAGCGTATCGATCACCCGCACCTTGGCGGTGTGTACCACGTCAGCCGGAATATCTTCGTATTTCAGACCGCACGCATAACTCGTCAAACGTTGCTGTATGCTGTCTACAGCCTTGTTTACATTATTTTTTCCTGATTCGCTCATGATTATTCTCCTGTGTCAACGAACGCCATGGACGTGTCTCAAATCCCCCGCTTCAGTAGCTGCTTCCAGCGCTTGGGCAAAGCTACCCGGCGACTGGTGGGCGGTCCCTGGCGCTGGTTTGCCATGTAGCCGCGCGACTGGTTGCGATCCGGGTCTCCGGCAACGAGTATACCAATCATTTCCGGCTTGATTATGACGTTGATCAGCCGCTGCGGGTCGTCCGATTCGGCATATTCGGGTGGCAGTACACCATCCCGCACAAGCTGTTGCAGATTGAAAGTCGGCGTCGCGGTCATCCCCGCATAGTAAGCAGCCCGCTCCGCCGTCACCTTGATGTGCGTATGCAGGTAACGACGCACGTCGTCCTTGCTCCATTCGCGCGCGATGACATTCGCGATGTTGGGCGACACCACGATCACCGCGTTCCAGCGCCCCTGCTTGAATCCGGTATGCGACCAGTAAGTAAAGCTGTGGCCCATGACCTGAGCCCATTGCGCAGCATGATCCTCGGCCCGTGCGCCGGCACTGTAGGTCGGCGGAGTTATCACGACCACGCTCTGTACCGTGACCACATTTTCACCCGGCACAAACCCGCGGTCCTCGGCATACGTAGGCCAACCCAGACGACGCGCACTGTCCTCGTCCTCGGCCAGAGCCACCAGAAAAGTCTGGCCTATACTGCCCTTGTCGCCCGCACCCGGCGGTATGCGGTATCCGCAAATGTTGCGCAGAAACATGCGCATGAAGCGGCCTATGCTGGTATTGGCGCGCCGCCCCACGCGCATGACGCCCTGGCCGTAATTAAAATCCAGTTCCTTGATGATGGGGCCATTGACGATCACCAGCGGCTCCCACCCCGGCGTGGAGCCCGCGTCCTCGATTCGAAAGTCCGGATCGCACATGGCTTCGACCGCAGCAATCAATATCGGCATGTATTCAGGTTGGCACCCCGCCATCACACCGTTGACCGCGATACTGTGCAGGGTCGCGGCGCGCCCTTCGGGCGGGAGCACTCCCAAAACATCGTCGGGATTGCGATCGGTGAATTCAAGGAACGCATCCACGCGTGATTTCGTCGGCGGAACGACCGGCAGGCCGTCGGTCCACAGCTTGCCGTAAAAGTAATCCTGCACCTGATCGAACGTACCACTGAATACAATATCACCCTGCGCAGGTTCCGCATCCCCGGCGTCCAGTCCGGGAGCCGTGACCGTTAGCGCCTTCAGCAGGCCCGGCGCCAGTATCTCTTCAACTTTTCGTTTGAGCTCATCTTCGCTGTCCACCATCGGATGGCCCGGATATTCACCGACCGCAAGCGGCACACCCAGCCCCTTGATAAGCAGGTCCGCCTGCTTGAGAAAGCCGGTGGCGACGATGGAAGCCGTCGGTATGCCGAGTTTTTCGACCAGCGCTGCTGCCCGCAACACGGCGGGCGTGCAACTCCCTCAAGCGCCTATGCCGACGATCACCGCCTCGCAGCCGCGCTTGCGCAACTCGGCCGCCAGGCCTGCAACCACGTCGCGTTCACGCGGACCGTAGACGTTACCGAATTCCGTGTATTCAACAAATTTGCTTTTTGGAAATCGGGCTTTGATGTACTCGCGCACGAGTGGATAGATCAGTTCGCCGCGAAATATCACATCCCATAACTCGCATACGATTTTGCCATTGAGATCGGGGATGCGCGACGCCGCGGCGGCCGGTTTGGTCGCCTTGGGGCTGAGCGGCCACATCACCTCATATTGCGGCTCCCCGGCATTCGTCTGTTTTGAACTCATAATAGTTACTCCACACGCATGCCGGAATCCTTGACGACCTTGCTCCAGCGTGGCGTCTCGGCGGCAATGAATTTCCGGAATTCTTCAGGTGTACTGCCTATGGCCTGGCCACCGTCTTCAGCCAGATTCTTCACGACGTCGGAATGGCGCACCGCTTTGGCAAGTTCACTACTCAGCTTACTCAGGATAGCGGCCGGCGTGCGCGTGGGTGCAGTCCATCCAAACCAGCTGCTGATGCTGAACCCCGGCACACCCGATTCCGCAATAGTCGGCAATTCCGGCATCACCGAAGACCGCTCGGCACTGCTGATTGCCAGCGCTCGCAATTTCCCCGACCTGATATGCGGCAATGTTGACAGAACATTGACGAACCCCGCGTCGAGCCGGCCGGCCATGGTATCTATCATGATCTGCCCGCTGCCCTTGTACGGGATGATGGTGATTTTCATGTTTGCCGCGGAAGCAAAATATGCCGTGGCAACATGCGTAAATCCGGCGTTGGTCACACCCATATTGAGCATGCCGGGCTTGGTTCTTGCCAGTGCGATCAAGTCCTTGACCGACGACGCGGCAACCGCGGGATGATCGATCAGCAAATAGGGCGCTTTGGTTGACAGGGAAATGGGCGCGTAGTCCCTGATGGGATCGGGAAACTCCGGATACAACGCGGGGCCATAAACGAACGCGCTCGAGGTCATCAGTATCGTATACCCGTCAGCTAACGACTTCGCTGCAAGGTCGTAGCAGGGAACACCAGCTCCGCCCGATCGATTGTCCACAATGAACTGCCGTTTCAGACTTTCACTCAGTTTTTGCGCGAGCATGCGGGCCAGAAGATCGCTCGCTCCGCCGGATGCGGCGGCGACCAGAACACGAACTGGCTTGGCTGGATAGTCAGCAGCCGTCTGCGCAGTGGCATGCCCGATGAACACTGCCAGCATGGCCGATACTGACAACAGGGTTTGAAAAGGTTGCATAGGTTCTTTCTCCAATTACATTTCCCTAGGATGACGGTCTGATGTCTTGATTCTACTCAACGTTAATTCCACTTTCCCGCACTATCTTCGTATACTTGGCGATCTCCTTGCGGATAAATTGTCCGAACTCGTCCGGCGAATTGGCCACCACGTCGGCACCCTGCTGTGCCAGCCAGTTTGCAACTTCGGGCGTGTTGAGCGTCTGCACGATGGTGCCATGCAGCTTCGCGATAATAGGCGCAGGCGTGCCCACGGGCGCCAGCACGCCATACCAGTTGAAGTCTTCATAACCCGGCAATCCCGCCTCGGCGATTGTCGGCAGCTGAGGCATGATCTTCGATCGTTTGTTGCTGGTCACTCCCAGTGCTTTGAGCTTACCCGATTGAACCAACGGCACGCCGGCGACGATGTTGCTGAAATACATCGTGATCTGTCCACCCATCAAATCGGTCAACCCGGGCGCACCGCCTTTGTACGCGACGTGAATAATGTTTACTCCGGCCAGCGCCTTGAACAGTTCCGCCGAGAGCTGCGGCGGCGTACCGTTACCCGCCGAACCGTAAGTCAGCTGTCCCGGTTTCGCCTTGGCCAGGGCAATCAGTTCCTTGACCGAATTCGCGGGCACCGCCGGATGCACCAGCAACACGCCCGGGATCATCGCAACCAGCGTGACCGGAGTGAAGTCCTTTACTGCATCGTAAGGCAACTTTTTGAACAAGACCGGATTAAGCGCGTGAGTTGCCACATTGCCCATGACGATGGTGTAGCCGTTGGGTGCCGCCCTGGCCACTATCTCCGCACCTATGATACCGCCCGCGCCGCCGCGATTGTCGATCACCACTTGCTGGCCCAGGCTTTCCGCGATCTTCTGCCCGACCAGTCGCGCAACGATATCCACGCCGCCGCCAGCGGGAAATGGCACAACGTAGCGTATCGGTCGAACTGGATAACTCTGCGCGCACGCCACCCACGCAGGCGCCAGCGTCAGGGACACTATCGCGGCTAACCTCATCACCGAAATGCAGAGCCTGCACGAGCAGCGGGGCTTGTCGATCATGCCTGGATACATATATGACTCCGGACTTGGGCTTTCTTTACGACGCGATGACATCATGGTAATCCAATCGTAGACACGACACAAAAAGTGCTCGTGCAACCACGGCATCCCGATCATCGCAGTACCACGCGTGCCTTGAAGATTGACCATGGCGAGGATCGCCGCTAACATCAAATTCAGTTTGATCCCATCCCACTCCGCACACCATGCAGGCGCACATGAAAAAAAGCTCACCCCATATTTCTCCGCTCATGCGGCAGCTCAGCACCTATATTGCCGGAGCCCTCAAAAAACCGCTGCCCAAGGATGTCGAGGAAAAAGCCCGGCACCTGGTGCTCGACACGCTGGCGGCCATGGTCTCCGGATCGCGATTGCACCCGGGCCAGTTTGCGATCTCCTACGTCAAGAGCCTGGGAAGAAGCAATAAGGAGGCATGCATAGCCGGCACCAAGCTGATGACATGTGCAGTTGACGCCGCTTTGGCCAACGGCATGCTGGCGCACGCCGACGAGACTGACGATTCACACGGCATCGCGCGCATGCATCCCGCATGCAGCATAGTACCCGCGGCGCTGGCGATGGCGGAGCGCGAAGGTCGCAGCGGCAAGCACATGCTGCGCGCCGTGGTGCTGGGCTACGACATCGGCTGCCGACTGACTTTCGCGCTCGGCGCAACCCCGGCGTGGCACGCCGGCATCAGCACGCACGGCTTCGGCGGGACTTTTGGGTCAGCCGTCGCGGCCGGGGCGTTGGCGGGACTCGATGCGCGCCAGATGCGTTATCTGCTCTCCTATGCAGCGCAGCAGGCGTCCGGGTCGTCCTGTCTGGTGCGCGACAGCGAACACATCGAAAAAGCCTTTGATCTGGGCGGTATGCCGGCACGCAACGGCGTCACCGCAGCCACCATGGTTGCGCACGGCTTCACGGGACTGGAAGACGTTTTTGCAGGTGAGCGCAATTTTCTCTCTACCTATGAAGTCGAGGGAAATCCCCGCGCGCTGCTGCACGAACTGGGCAAGCGCTACGAGATCATGAATACCAACGTCAAGAAATGGTCGGTGGGTTCGCCAGCGCAGGCGCCCCTGGACTCATTGCTTGCGTTAATCAAGACTCACGGGCTGAAAGCGGGTGATCTCAGGAAAATGGTGGTTCGTGTCGATGAACGCGGCGCAAAGATCACCGACAACAATGCCATGCCTGACATCAATATGCAGAACCTGCTGGCGGTGATGCTGATCGACGGCGGGTTAACATTTGCCGATTGTCATGATGCATCGCGCATGAGACGGCCTGTCGTGCGCAGGATCAAATCACTGATCGAGCTGATTCCGAGCCCGGAACTCAATAACGTGAAACCGCCGCGACAGGGCATCGTCGAATTCACAACCCGCGACGGCCGGCACCTGAAACATCGCACTTACGCGGTGCGCGGCACGGGCGACAATCCGATGACACGCGCGGAAATCGAAGACAAGAGCGCGGATCTGCTGGCGCCGGTACTGGGCGCCCGCCGCACGCGGGCGCTGATAGACACGGTGTGGAAACTTGAGCGCGTCGCCGACATGCGCTCGCTGCGCCCCCTGCTTAGTGCTTAAAGTTCGCGAATGATATCGAACTGCTTGACGTAGCAACTGTTGTCGATGCGCGCCTCGATGATCGTAGCGACATTTTCGTTCAACGCGGCTTTAAGCGCCTTCCTGAACTCGTCCTGCGTGTTGGCCGTGTAGCCGCGCATGCCGAAACTGTCGGCGATCGACAGGTAATTGGGACGCGGAAAATCCAAACCATACTTGACCTGGCCCTTGATGACCTGTTTGGTGGAAATCAGGCTGTGCTCGTCGTCCGCGAATACCACATAGACGATAGGCAGCTTGTGGCGCAGCCCGGTCAGCAATTCCGGCAAACGCATCATGAACCCGGCATCACCACACAGGCACACCACCGGGCGATTGGGCTCCGCAAGCTTGACGCCCTGCGCGGCCGGCAGGCAGAAGCCCATGGTCGCGAGTCCGTTTGACATCAGGAAATCGTTGGGCGCATACGCCTGCCACAATTCAACGACGATCAGTTTATTAGCGCCGACGTCACACACCAGCACCGCATCGCGCGGCGCCAGCTCGCGTGTCATCGTCACGACCTGATTCGGACTCATACCCTTCACCGGGATGTCGAGCGCCGTGGTCACCATGTTGCAGTACCTGCCGGCGTCTTCACTGCTCCATTCGGACTTGGTCTGTTTAATCGACGACGACACACGCTCAACGGCGGTCCCGATATCGCCTACCAGTTCCATGTTTGCCGAAAAAGCATGCTCGGTGTTCGCCACGTAATCGAGCGAAATCGCATACGTCGGCAATTCCCAGGGCTTGGGCAGATACTCGACGGGATCGTAACCCACGAGAAATATCAGGTCGGACTTGAGGATGATTTCCTGTTCGAGCTTGCCGCCCATGAACACGCCCGCGCACCATGCGGAATCTCCCGCAATCGCGCCCTTGGCTTTGGGCGAAGTGAACACGGGGGCCTTGATTTTCTGGGCCAGTGCTTCGAGCTTGCCGGCAGGCAATTCCAGCGCGCCAATGCCTGCGACGATCAGCGGGCGTTTTGCGCTCTGCAGCCTGGCAATCGCGCTCTGCAGCAGATCGTCTCGAACGATCGGGCGATTTTCACGCGGAGAACAGAAGGTGGGGCTGGATGCCTTCGCCGGCTTGCCGCCGACATTTCCGGGAAAATCAATGAACACCGGCCCTTGCCGGTCGGCAAGCGCGGTTGCGACGGCACGGCGCATGCCCGAAAGATACGTCGTTTCATGCAGCGTGATTTGTTCCTTGGTGACCGGTGCCATCATGGTGAAATGATCGAACTGCTGGCGCAGCGCGACTTCGTGCACGCCGTTGCTGTAACGGTCGGCAATGATGAGTACCGGCAGGCGATCGAGCGACGCATGCGCCACGCCATTGGCGGCATTGGACACGCCGGGACCGATGGCGGTCACGACCACGCCGACGGTGCCTTTGCGCTGGCCATACGTGCCCGCCATGATGACCGCCGAAGTTTCGTGCTGCGTCAGCACGAATTCGACGCCCAGCGCCCCCGCGCTGCTGACGAGATCAGCGGTTGGACCGCCGCCGGGGATGCCGAAAATGCGGTCCACGCCCTGCTCCTTCAACACGGCAACCATATGGTGCGCAACAGTACTCATATCAGATCAACCTTTCCCATAATCAAACTTCACAAATGAATCATCGTCGCATTGCACGCAACCGGTCACGCCTGTCCAGCGCCCGGCATGCTGCTATTCCGTGCGTATGCCGACTTCCCGTATGACTTTGCCTATTTTGCTCATTTCCGATTGCACGGTTGCGGCCAGCTGCTCCGGCGTGCTGCCGACGGGATCCACGCCATTTCTAAGCAACCTTT
>CANJQI010000105.1 GCA_947476215.1 Betaproteobacteria bacterium | reverse complement strand
GTAGTTCTGTTACGCGATGAGGTCAGAAAAGTAATCCTCGGCCATTGCGGTGAACCCGATCTTGGGCGCTAATCCCCCTCTGACAATTGTGTACTACATCATCCATCGGCCAGATTCGCGCCGCTGAGCCGAACCGTCACGCAACCGCGTAGCCCTCATCCACGATAGCCTTTGCCAAAGCCTCACGCGACTGAACTGACTGCACGTCGACCTTGCCGGTCGGGAGGTCTATCTTGATGTGCGCTTGAGGGTCTACGCTCTTGAGCGCCTGATCGACCGCGCGTTCGCAGTGGCTGCAAGTCATACCGGTAACCACAAATGCATGGTTCATGTTGAACTCCTGAAATCAAAGTGTTCGAACGTGTATCTTTACGCTTCTCATGGTGGCCCGGTCAAGATTTTTTAAACAACCTTGATCCAGCACAATAGAGCAGAATAACAGGAATGAACAACGTGCCCGCAAGCCCGCCTGATACCACGCTGGACATAGTCATAGGCGGCATGACCTGCGCCTCCTGCGTGGCGCGGGTCGAACGCGCCTTGAAGAAAGTGCCCGGCGTCCGGCAAGCCAGCGTCAATCTGGCCACCGAGTCGGCACGCGTGACCACCGAGACGAACGGCGACGCGGAACTGGAAGCCCGGCTGCGCCGTGCCGTGCGCGACGCAGGTTACGAACCCCGAACATCCGAGCAGGCCGACGCCCAAAGCGACGCCTCGCCATGGACCGGCTTCGCACCGGTGGCCTGCGGTCTGCTGCTGGCCGCGCCGCTGATGCTGCCCATGCTGGGCGAGCTGTTCGGCCGGCACTGGATGCTTGCGCCCTGGTTGCAGGCACTGCTGGCAACACCCGTGCAGTTCATACTCGGGGCGCGGTTTTACAAGGCGGGCTGGCATGCGCTGACGGCTCTGACCGGCAATATGGATCTTCTGGTCGCCATCGGCACCACCGCCGGATGGGGTCTCTCGATGTGGCTGTGGCTGCGCGCCGAGCCCGGGCAAATGGTGCATTTGTATTTCGAGGGATCCGCGGTCGTGGTCACGCTGGTGCTGCTGGGAAAGTGGCTGGAAGCGCGCGCTAAACGCCAAACAACCGCGGCGATACGCGCATTGCACGCGCTGCAACCCGAAGTCGCCCACGTCCTGCAGCAGGATGGCTCGGAAACCGACGTGCCGGTTGCCGAACTGCTGGTGGGAGACCGCCTGGCACTGCGCCCCGGCGAACGCATCGCGGCCGATGGCAAGCTGCTGGAGGGCCAAACACAGGTCGACGAATCCATGCTCACCGGTGAGCCCCTGCCGGTCGCCAAGGATGCGGGTGACGCACTGACCGGCGGCAGTATCAACGGCGACGGCCGCGTGGTCATGCACGTCACCGCCACCGGCGCGCAAAGCGTGCTCGCGCACATCATCGCTCTGGTCGAAGACGCGCAGGCCGCAAAGGCGCCGATTCAGCGCCTGGTCGATCAGGTATCGGCGGTCTTTGTACCCGTGGTGATGGTCGTTGCTCTACTTACACTGATCGGCTGGCTTGCCTACGACCAGAGTGTGGAACTTGCCATGATGCGCGCAGTTGCGGTTTTGATCATTGCGTGCCCGTGCGCGCTGGGACTGGCCACACCGGCGGCGATCATGGCGGGCACGGGTATCGCGGCACGGCATGGCATACTGATCAAGGATGCGCAGGCGCTGGAACTGGCGCACCGCGTGAATGTTGTGGCCTTCGACAAGACCGGCACCCTCACGCTGGGCCAGCCGCGTCTGCTGTCGCTGACGCCCTGCGACGATACCTCGTCATCCGAAACACAATTGTTGGCCACGGTGGCAAGCCTGCAAAGCGGCAGCGAGCATCCCCTGGCACAAGCGGTGATGCAGGCCGCGCAGGCGCGCGGCATAAGCTGGCACGCGCCGTCGAATGTGCGCGCCGTGCCGGGGCGTGGAAGCGAGGGTGAGGTTGCCGGACGGTACTGGTTGCTGGGCAGTTTGCGCTGGATGACTGAGCTCGGCGTGGATACGGGATTGCTGAACGCACGCGTTGCGCAACTACAGGCGCAAGGCGCCACGGTATCGCTGCTGGCAGAGCGATCTGGTGATGGACTGGTGCAGCATGCACTGCTGGCTTTTGGTGATGAACCCAAGCCCGGCGCGCGCGATGCGCTAGCGGTATTGCGTGCTCAGGGGCGGCGGATACTGATGATCTCCGGTGACAACCGTGGCGCGGCGGTGGCCATGGGACTGCGCCTGGGCATGACCCAAGACGAAATATTGGCCGAAGTTTTGCCAGCCGATAAATTAATACGTATCAAAGAGCTACGCAACTCCGGCAATGTCGTCGCGATGGTCGGTGACGGTGTGAACGATGCGCCCGCGCTGGCAAGCGCCGACGTGGGCATCGCGATGGGATCCGGCACCGACGTCGCCATGCACGCCGCTGGTATTACGTTGATGCGCGGCGACGTCGCGTTGGTGGCCGCTGCGCTCGATATTTCGCGCCGCACCGTGGCCAAGATACGCCAGAATCTTTTTTGGGCATTTTTCTACAATGCCGCCGGCATTCCTTTGGCGGCATTGGGGTATTTGAATCCGGTCGTCGCAGGCGCCGCCATGGCCATGAGTTCAGTCAGCGTCATCACCAATGCGCTGCTGTTGCGGCGATGGAAAGGTTGAATCAAGAAGTTGTCGTGAAGGGTTCCGGGAAATTCAAAATAATCGCTTCCAATCCCGCACTTCCGGCGCTCAGCATGAAGCCCCCTTCGTCTGGCCTCAGAAATACGAGGGTGTAGGACTTATACTCCTTGTCGTAATGCCACATGCTTCCCCGAACAACGACGATGTATTGCCCACCGCCATGCGACGGGTCCGGCGCCACCGTCGTCGTATCCGGGCCCATGCTTAACGAACAACCGAACAATCCTCGCTCGTCTTTCAAATCGGGAATCTCGTGCAGATGTATACCGGTGGGAATCGCGCCGCCGGCATGCTCGGGGAACTTGACGTGTCGCTTAAGCTGCCAAGGCCTGCGATTCGGCACCTGCATCAACTTGGCGCGTGATTCCGGCAAATAATCCGCCCCGACCTCGTGTCGGGCAAACAGGACAAAAAAAGTAATTCCAGTTTCCGGATCACCCGACAGTGGCCCGTACGGCGTATAGGCACGCGCGAAAAATACCGAATACGGCGCCATGTCGTGCCGGCCGATCTTGCCGCTGCCCGCAACCGTCACCAGAAATTCGTCCTTGGGATGAAAATGAGGAAGGATCACCCGTCCGTGCGGCGCCGGAAACCCCTCGGACAAGTGCGCTACGGGCAAATCCAGGCCGGCCTCGGAGGGCGGAATAAACCAGGTCTTGTTGGAGAACGAACGTGCTATCTGCTCGCTCTTGACATCATGGTATGCAACTACCCTGGGCATGACAGTGATCCTGAGCTGCGGACTATGACGTTGGACCGTCAGCGCGAGCAGCCGTGCGCTGGTCCGCGACAAATTTTAGAACTTCATCGATACAACGGTCGGGAATCGTAAGATTTACCCCCTGACCGTACCCTTCAAACGCATGCAGCTTTGCGTGAGGAATGCGCTGTTGCATCGCTTTGACGTCGGCTTCCGGTGCCACGTGACTTTTCGTTCCCGACAGTATCAGCGTAGGCGCCTTGATTTCCGGCAATCGTGGCCATAGGTCGCCTTCGCCAAACAATTTGCCCTGCTCGACCGCGATGTAAGTCGGTGTGAGCGCCATCTGCCGTATGTACCATGCACACAGTTCGGGTGACGCGTTGGCCACATCCAGCCGATACGACAGGGTCTGCCTGCACCACTCGCCGACACCGTATTTTTCGAGCGCGGCGCTGCGATCGGTTTCACCCAGTGCATAGCTGGACACGATAGTCTTGGCGCGCTTGAACGGCGTATCACACAACGTCAGCGTCGCGATGCGCTCCGGGTATTCGAGTGCTGCCGTCATGCCCACGATACCGCCCGACGATTCGCCAACCCAGTGCACGCGCGCTATACCCAGCTCGTCCATCAAAACCACGGCATCATCCGCGAGCTGCTTGAGCGACAGCGGACTGCCCGGCGGCGGCTTTGTCGTTTCTCCGCAGCCACGGGCATCGAACCGCAATACCCGGTAGTCTTTGCACAACGGTGGCATCCATTGTTGCCAGAACAACAGGTTGCGCACATAGCCATGGTAGAGCAGAAAGGTCTGCGGCGGGTCGGTACGCCACGGCGCCGTGTAATCCGCCAGTTCATACCTTATCGTCAGATCGCGAACCTGCGCGGTACGAAAGGAATTCTGCACGTCCTGCTTAGAGCTCATGGAGCTCTCACTTTTCCCGAACGCCCGCATCCCTGATCACTTTGCCCCAGGTCACGGTTTCCGTCTTGATTGCAGCAGCAAGTTTTTCCGGCGTACTGGCGACCACCTCGCCGCCAAAGCCGAATAGCTTTTCTTTAACGTCCGATCTTGACAAGACTTTCACGATCTCCTGATTCAGCAGCCCCACAATCGCCTCCGGCGTCCTGGCCGGCGCAAACACACCGAACGGCGATACCGATTCATAACCCGGCACACCGGATGCCGCCACCGTCGGCAAGCCAGGCGCAAGCGCGGACGGTTGCGCACTGGTCACGGCCAATGTCCTCAACCTGCCTGACTTCGAATGCGGCGTGGCCGACGGCACATTGACAAATATGACATGCGTTTCGCCAGCGATCAGCGCATTGAGTGCCGATGCCGGTCCCTTGTAAGGAACGTACACCACTTTGACACCCGCCATCGCCTTGAACAGTTCACCGGATAAATGAGATGTCGATCCCGGGAATGATCCGGCGTAGTCCAGCGCCGCCGGCTTCGCCTTGGCCAATACCAGCAGTTCCCCGACCGTCTTTACGGGCACGGACGGATGAACGGCAAGTATGCTGGGCGCACTCATCGCCAATGTGATGGGTGCAAAATCGCGCACGGCATCCCATGGAACATGGTTGCGCATCAGCGGCAGGATCCACAAAGGCGGGCCGAACGACAACAGCGTATAGCCGTCATTGGGTGCTCTGGCCACCGCTTCCATCGCGGTCATACCGCGATTGTCGACGATGACCGGTTGTCCGAGACTGGCACTCAGCCCGCTCGCGATCAAGCGTGCCATGACGTCATTGGCGCTACCGGCCTCGGCAGTGATGATGCGTATGGTCTTCAGGGGAAAGGCGTCGCCAGAAGCTGCACCGGAGCCCGCTATGGCAACGGAGAATGCCAGCAAACGAATCACAGAATGCACGTCTCGCATATGGAACATTCCTATACCTGGTTCATAAAGCCATATTGGCACATGCATATGAAACCGTCCAGCCGTTAGAGAGGAACGGTGGAGCGGAAACGTGGCCGAGGTGCATTGCAATCTCGATATTCGTTGTGTAGTATCCATTCGGCGCACTGACGATATGTTGCATGTCCGTCAACACCGCCTGCCTGCATCCCCACGGCGACAGTTCCAGCGCTGACCAGCGCCCCACTAAAGAGGAATAACCGAGATGAGTCACGACGCTTTGCGCACATTGTTGCCGTATGCCGGCTGGTCCGAGGAATATGCCCGCACCGCGACATTCACCGGCGGCGCGGATCCGGTATTACCGACGTCATTTCGCCTCGGCGAGACCAGTGCCGCGACACTCGCAGCCGTCGGCCTCGCGGCGGCGGAGCTGTGGACGCTGCGCACGGGACGCGAACAGACAGTCACGGTCGACGCGCGCCAGTCGACCGCTTCGCTGCGCAGTTCCAAGTACTTGCGCGTTGATGGAGAGCCTGGAAAGCCCGAGCATAATGAAGTGATGGGATTCTTCCCGGCCAAACATGGGCGCTGGAGCTATCTGCACTGCAATTTTCCTCACCATCGTGCCGCGGCGATGCGCGTGCTGGGCACGCCTGAGAAACGCGACGCGGTTCTTAAAGCCGTGGCTCAGTGGGACGCCTTCGAGCTAGAAGAAGCGATCTTTGCCGCAGGCGGTGCCGGCGGCATGGTACGTAGCATGCAAGAGTGGGCGCAACATCCGCAGGGCGCCGCGATTGCCAGCCTGCCGTTGATGGAAATATTCAAGATCGGCGACAGCGCGCCGGAAAAACTGCCGCATGGCGACCGGCCGCTATCCGGAATACGCGTTCTCGATATGACCCGCGTTATCGCAGGGCCGACCTGCGCCCGTACCATCGCGGAACACGGCGCGGATGTATTGAAGATCACCGCGCCGCATCTGCCCAGTCTCGGCTATCAGGAGTTTGAAACCGGGCTCGGCAAGCTCTCCGCTCATCTGGACTTACGCGTCGCGAAAGACTTCGAAACTATGCAGGGTCTGATACGCGAGACCGACATATTCGTGCAGGGTTACCGGCCAGGAACATTGGCGGCGCGCGGACTGTCACCTGAAGCGCTCGCGCAACTGCGACCCGGCATCGTGTGCGTTTCGCTAAGCGCCTTCAGCCACATCGGACCGTGGGCGTCACGGCGTGGCTTTGATACGGCCGTGCAGGCGGTCAGCGGCATCGCGTTGCGTCAAGGCGCGCTGTTTCCCGGCGCCGAGCCCGGACCGCAGTTCTACCCTGCGTCGGCGGTCGATTACCTGACCGGCTACCTGATGGCATTCGGCGCGATGGTCGCGCTCGCGCGCCGCACACGCGAGGGCGGCAGCTGGATGGTGCGCATCTCGCTCGCACAAGTCGGTCGCTGGCTTATCAATCGTGGCGAGATCCCTGACGCCGCGCTTAAGGGCATACCCAAGGAATTCACAGCAGAAGAACTCGAGCGCTGGAGCATGGCTAGCGACTCGCCGGCGGCCAAGCTGCAACATTTCAAGCCGGTGGTGCAGATGTCGGAGACCATGCCACGCTGGACACGGCCTGCTGCTCCTCTCGGATATCACAAGGCGGTGTGGCCGGCGCGCTAGAGTATGGCGGAGAATTCATGCGATTGAATTGATGGATCGCATTGCTCGTGAATTACTCGAACAACGCCGATAGACGCAACAGAGCGTCCTCGATGACCGCCTTCGGCGCCCGTTCAATGCGCCTGGCTTTGCGTGCATTCAAATCGATCATGCGTATCTTGTTGATCAGCGCAACACCTTGCGTCTTGCAGCCGCTGCCCATCAGGGTGACGGCGAATCCCGCATAACGCGCGTAGTCTCCGCCGTGCGTGATGGGTGCAACCAACACGTCGCCAAGCCGGTTAAATGCGCTGCTCGTCAGCACCAGTGCGGGGCGCGATTCGCCGCGTATCTCGTGGCCGATAACGGGGTCGAGACCAACTCGAACAATATCGCCGCGCTCGAAAACCGGCATTACCAGACTTCCTGCCCCGCCGGCCTAGCATGTTCCCACAAGACGAGGTCACGCGGCGGTGCGGCTTTCGAGTCGCACTGCGCGAGCAGTTGCTTAAGGCTGTATTTGCGTTTCGGCGTCAGCGTGATACTGCCACCCGGTCCCGAGCGCATCGTCATCGACTGGCCAGCCGTCAGTCCCAGATCTTTGAGCAGTCTTGGCGGCAGGGCGAGTACCGTGCTGTTGCCATATTTGCGCAGCATGACTTCCATCGCTGCCTCCGATTGTTTAACAAAGTTGAACATTCTAGAAGCGGCTCTGCGTTCAGTCAAGCGCGACAGCGAGATTGAGCGTGCTGGGACGCCGTTCTTAAAGCGCCTTCAATTCACCCAGCACCGTAGGCAGCAATTCCGACACCGTGGGGTGTATGTGCACGGCGCGCCGCACCACGGTGTAGGGCGCTTTGGCATACATGGTGTCGATGATGGCGTGTATGGCCTCGTCGCCGCCCGCGCCCAGAATCGCGGCGCCGAGAATTTCCTTCGAATCGGCGTCCACGGTGATTTTCATGAAGCCCCGGCTGTCGCCTTTTTCCAGCGCGCGCCCAACGCGCGTCATCATCCGTTTAGCCGTGAGCGCGTGCCGCCCGGATTTGCGTACCTCGTCGTCGGTCATGCCCACGCGGCCCAACGGCGGGTCGATGAAAAGGCCGCAGGCCATGATGCGATCCTTGACACTACGGTTGTCGCCATTCAGCAGGTTATCCGCGACGATTTCGTAGTCGTTGTACGACGTGTGCGTAAACGCGCCGCGCCGGTTGCAATCACCGATGGCCCAAACACCAGGCACGTTGGTTTGCAGTTCATCGTCCACCTTGATGTAGCCTCGCGCATCCATTTCAATGCCCGCCTTGTCCGGGCCCGATCAGAATTGGGCACTGCCACGGCACAAGCGCACGACATGGCAGTAGTATTGCTTGCCGTGGCTTGCGATGCCATGCCTTTGATGTTGAAATAGTCGATTATCACTGAATGCAACGCGAGATGGTCATGGCAAACATCGTAAACGGAATACGGCCGCCGCAGCACGATGCGTATTCAATCAAACACCTACGCTTTTACCGGGGAGAGTTCATGCGATTAATCCGACTGATTTCATCACTGCCGCTGGCTGCCCTGATACTACCGGGCACGGGATATGCGCAGGCGCAGGAATTTCCAGGTAAAGCGATACGAATCGTCGCTTCGCCGCCGGGCGGCGCCAATAACTTTATTGCACGCCTGGTCGCACAAGGGCTGACCGATAGCGTGGGCTGGCAGGTGATCGTGGACAACCGGCCGAGCGGATTCATACAGGGCGAGATCGTCGCACGCTCGGCGCCTGATGGATATTCGATGCTGATTGCAGCCGGCAGTTTTACCGTCGGGCCGCTGCTGGAAAAGGCGCCTTACGATCCGGTCAAGGATTTTGCACCCGTAGTGCTGGTGGCGACCTCGCCCAACATCGTGGTTGTGCATCCGTCGCTGCCGGTCAAATCCATCACTGAACTGATCACCCTGGCGAAGTCCAGGCCCGGGCAGCTTAATTATGGCGCCGGCTCGACCGGATCGTCCGGCCATCTCGCGTCTGAATTGTTAAAGTCCATGGCGCGCGCGGATATCGTGCGCATCAACTACAAAGGCGATGGCCCGGCAGTGGTCGCCTTGCTGGGTGGTGAAATACAAACCATGGTCGTCAGTGGCACCACCGTCGCGCAGCACATCAAGTCCGGCCGCATGCGCGCGCTGGCGGTGACTAGCCCGCGGCCGACCGCGCTCTTTCCGGGACTGCCCACGGTGGCGGCGTCTGTTCCGGGTTATGAGTTCGTGACGCCCTTCGGATTGCTCGCAGCGGCGCAAACGCCGCGAGCGGTAATCGCGCGACTGAATCAGGCGATTGTGCGGCTGCTCAGCCAGCCGGAAATCAAGCAGAAATTTTTTGATGCCGGAACCGAGGTTGTGGCCAATTCGCCGGACGAATACGCAGCGATGATCAAATCCGAGATTGTCACGTGGAGCAAACTGATCAAGGAAACCGGCATCAGCGCCCAATGAGCATGCCGGATCATCAACCGACGCAAATTCAATCGTTGTGCCTGGCCGGCCTGATTGCCCTGGGCGGCCACGCGTATGCGCAAGACTATCCGAATCGCCCCATACGCATGCTGACCTCCGAAGTCGGCAGCGGCAGCGACGTCACCGGCCGTTTGATTGCGGAAGCGATACCGGCCCGGCTCGGCCAGCAGGGTATCGTCGAGAATCGCGGCGTGCAGGCGCCGGAAATCACCGCCAAGGCTGCGCCCGACGGGTATACGCTGGTGTTATACAGCACGCCGCTGTGGGTCAAGCCATTTCTGCAGGATCATGTGCCATGGGATCCGATCCGGGATTTCGCCCCCATCATGCTGGGTGTGAGCACGCCCAATGTACTGGCAGTGCATCCGTCGCTGCCCGCGAAGTCGGTCCGGGAACTGGTGACGCTTGCGAAAAACCGCCCCGCCATTTTGAATTACGGATCCGGCGGCGCGGGATCGTCGTCACACCTTGCGGCGGAGTTGCTCAACTCGATGGCTGGAATCAGTATTACACGCATTCCGTATAAGGGCGTCGGACCGGCCACCATAGGGCTGATGGGCGGCGAAATACATCTGGTGTTCGTCACGGGCAGCGCGGTCGGCCCGCATATCAGGTCGGGGCGGCTCAGGGCGCTGGCGGTGACCAGCGCAAAACCCACCCCGTTGTTTGCAGGCATGCCGACCGTCGCGGAATCGGGACTGCCAGGCTATGAATCGACGACGCCCATGGGTATCTTCGCACCGGCGGGCACGCCGGCAGCCATCATCGCCCGGCTGAATCAGACGATTTCGGCGATACTGGGCAATGAAGACATCAGGAAGCGCATTTTCGACATCGGCGCCGAGGTCATATCCAGTTCGCCGACCGAGTTCGCGGCCTACCTGAAATCTGACATGGCGAGATGGGGCAAGCTGATCAAGGACAAGGGCATACGCGAGTAGCGGCCACCGCATCCCATATCGCAACACACAATTATCAATTGCAACCCGGAGATCGTGCCACATGAAAGCGCCAACAGAGAACACGAAAATCGTCCCAGATCAAGAAATTACAGATATTGCGCGCTATGTGTGCGAATACAAGATCAGCAGTCCTGCGGCGTTTTCCGCGGCCCGCCGCTGTCTGATCGATTCCATTGCCTGCGCGTTTGAGGCGCACCAGCATCCGGAATGCACGAAACTGCTCGGCCCTGTCGTACCCGGCGCCACCCTCTTTCGAGGCGCGCGTGTCCCCGGCACCAGCTTCGAACTGGATCCCGCGACGGCGACCTTCAACATCGGCGCGCTGATACGCTGGCTTGATTTCAGCGACACCTTTACGGCAGCGCAGGGCAGTCACCCTTCCGACAACGTTGCAGGGGTACTCGCTACCGCCGACTATCTGAGCCGTCAGCGCCTGCTCGAACAGCGCCCACCGCTGGTCATGAAAGACGTTCTGGAAGGCATCATCAAAGCCTATGAGATTCAGGGGTGCATTGCGCTGGAAAATGACTTCAATGAAATGGGCGTCGACCACGTGCTGCTGACCCAGGTCGCAACCGCGGGCGTGGTGACACGCATGCTGGGTGGTAATTTCGACGAGGTCTTCAACGCCATCTCAAACGCGTGGCTGGATATAAGCCTGCGCGTCTACCGGCAGGCACCGCTGGCCGGTCCGCGCAAAGGCTGGGCCGCGGGTGCAGCGGGCGCGCAGGCGGTGCGCATTGCCTTCATGGCGATGAAAGGTGAACAAGGTTATTCGCAGGCGCTGACCGCGAAGAAATGGGGGTTCTACGATAATTTTACGGACGGCAAACCCTTTGGTGTTCAAAGGCCCTACGGCGAATACGTGATACAAAACGCCATGCTCAAGTTTGTCGCGGCCGGCATGCATGGCCAGTCAGCCGTCGAGTGCGCGTTCAGACAGTATCCGCTGGTACGGGACCGTCTCGAGCAGATCGAAAAAATCGAAATTTACAGTCAGCGTGCGCTGATGGGCATCATGGACAAGACCGGCCCTTTGCGCAATCCCGCGGATCGAGATCACTGCGTGCAATACGTGGTTGCCGTCGGCCTGCTGTTCGGCCAGTTGCGGCCGGCCGACTTCGACGACAGCTTCGCCGCGGATCCACGTATCGATGCCTTGCGCGAACAGATGGTGGTCATCGAAGACCCGGACTTTTCCAAAGGCTTTTACGATCCCGCGAAACGCTCCAGCGCTAACGGCATCAAAATCCATTTCAAGGACGGCACCAGCACGCCGCGTGTCGACGTTGAATATCCGGCAGGACATCCGAAGCGCAGAAACGAGACCGTGGAGATTTTCCGTCGCAAATGGGTCGATGCGTTGAATCTGTGTTTTGTGCCGACGCAACGAGACCGGATATTGGCGATGTCCGACGATCAAAGCCGCTTCGAAGCCACACCCGTGCACGAGTTCATGAGTGCATTGGCTCTATGAGCCTCGTTTGAACCGGCCTGTCATTGGTATCCACCATTCGTCGTTCTGGATTATTTCGTTGCTGAGACGAGGCGTGCACATGCGTAAAACCACGCTGGCTGCAGCCGCCGCACTGTTGGTTGCAACCTGTCCAACGCTGCCCCATGCACAGCCTTATCCCGCCAAGGCGATACGATTTGTCGTGCCGTTTGCACCGGGCGGCGGCACGGATTATCTGGCGCGGCTGATCGCACTCAAGTTGTCCGAATCCATGGGGCAGCCGGTGATCATAGACAATCGTCCGGGCGGCGGCGGCACGATCGGCGCGGACATCGTTGCCCAGTCGCCGCCCGACGGCTATACGCTGGTGCTGGGGTCGCCCGGTTCATTGAGCGTGAACCCCAATCTTGCACAGACGCCGTACGATCCGCTGCGCGATTTCACGCCGCTGTCGCTGGCCACCATCAGTCCATTCGCCATCTCGGCAAATGCCGCGCTCCCCGCAGGGAACATCAGGGAACTCATAGAGCTTGCAAAGTCCAGGCCCGGCACACTCAATTACGGCACTTCCGGCGTGGGATCGATGGGTTACTTCGCCGGCGAGCACCTTAAAATGCGCACCGGCGTCAATGCGGTGCACGTGGCATTCAAAGGCAGTGCGCCTGTCAGCGTCGCATTGATGAGCGGAGAGATTCAATTGTCGTGGGAGAACCTTCCGGTCGTGTTACCGCTGGCACGCAGTGGCAAGCTGAAAGTACTCGGCATAGGATCGCCCGCGCGCTCGGCGTTGGCGCCGGAACTGCCGGCAATCGCCGAAACCGTGCCCGGTTTCGAGGCCATCACCGCATTCGGCGTCCTGGGCCCCGCGAAGATGCCCGCCGCGATCGTCAAACGCCTGAACGACGAACTCGTGAAAGCGCTGAAGGAGCCCAAGGTCAGCGAACTCCTGGCATCGCGCGGCATGCAATCATCGGCAAATACGCCTTCCGAATATGCGCGCTTCATACAACGCGAATACCATACGTATGGCGAAATCATCAGGAAAACGGGAATCAAGGCGGAGTAACGGAGTTTTCACGGCGGAATCATGGGTTTGCCACGTTACAACGTTTGGCTATCCGGCCGCGGCCGCTGTTTTCTGGCTGCGCGCGAGCACGAAGGTCAGGATCACCGCGAAGATGCCGATCAGCGTCGAGTAGATAAAGAAGACGGTATAGCCCGAACCCAGAGCGGCGGGTCCCACGCCCGACCTCGCGAGTGCCTGGGCAAAACTTTCCGGGGGCAAGCCGTCAAACAGTCCGTTCAACATTGAGAAGAATCCGCCGGCGTGCGCCGACTGTGCGGTGCTTTCGACCAGACGGCCCGATTGCGAGGCGATGAGCCGGCCCGGCAGCGCGTAGAGTGATGACAGGAGCGCGTATTGCGTGGCGGTGAAGCCCTGCGCGGTCAGGCTCGACATATAGGTAATCAGGCAGGTGCCGGCGAAGCCCGAGGTGACGTTGTCGACGGTGATGGCCACAAACAGCGCCGGCAGATCGTGCCCTTGCATGCCCAGCCAGATGAACATGAGATTGCTGAGAGGGCCGCCGAATGCGCCGATCAGCAGCGCGCGCATCACGCCCAGGCGCGCGATCGCAAGGCCGCCCGCAAACACGCCTAGCAAGGTTGCTAGCACGCCGAATACCTTGCGGACTTCCGCGATTTCGGTGAGGCTGAACCCCAGATCGATATAGAACGGGTTCATGATATTGAGGACGAAATCGGACAGGCGATAGGTGCAGACGAGCCCGAGTATGAGGGCCGCACTGCCGCGATAGCGCGCGAAGAAGTCTTTCAGCGGATCGCCGAGCGCCGCGCCCAGATAGAGTCCTGGCCGCGTGCGCACACCTGGAATCGCCAGCGTCGCGGCGACGATTACCGCGAATCCCGCGATTACCGAGGCGAGTTGATACCAGACCGCCCACTCCGAGCGCCACGCCTCAAGCAGCACGCCGCCGACCGCTTCCAGTCCGACGCCTGACAGCAGCCGCGCCGCCGCGCTCACATTGGCGGCCAGACCCGAACCGAGCAGCAGCGCGCCCAGTGCGAGAATCAGCAGCCGCGCGATCCATTCCGCAATCTCGATGGTTGGCGAAGTCCGGACGTTCTGCGTGTGGATCGCCCGGATCGTGTGCTGCGTCTCGTGCGGCGCGGCCAGGACGGCCAGTATCCCTACCCCCATGAGACCCGCCATTACGCCGTAGGAGACATTCCAGCTGTAGACCTCCGCCAGCAGGAGCGGAACCGCGCCGGCGACGATCATCGCGAGGCGATATCCCCATTGATAGGCGGCAACCATGGCGCCCTGCTGGGAGATCTCAGACGCCTCGATGCGCCAGGCGTCGATCACGACGTCCTGAGTAGCCGAGGCAAAACCGACTAGGATCGCGAACACGGCCATCGCGCCGAGATTCATTTTCGGGTCGCCGCCCGCCACCAGCCACAGACCGAGCATGATGAATATCTGGCAGACCAGCATCCATGACCGGCGATGCCCGAGCCATGCCGTCAGCACCGGCACCTTGACGCGATCAACGAGCGGCGCCCACAGGAACTTGAAGGAATAGACCAGCGTCGCCAGACTGAAGACGCCGATCACGTCAAGCGACAGACCGGCATCGCGCAGCCACGCCGACAGAGTATCGAAGATCAACAGAAACGGAAGGCCGGCGGAGAACCCGAGCGCGAGCATGACCAGAGCCCGGCGCTCCGCGAACACGGCGAGCGCTTCGAGTATCGACTTCCGGGGCGCGGCGTCGCTGATTTTGTGCGTCATGCGGCGCGTCTACTGAGGAACATGTCAGTGTGGATTATACGTGGGATGGTGCCGGCTGACAGGATGTCGGAACGACGATCCATGCCGCCACGCATGGGCTGGCTGTTATCATCAAGCCGCCATGAATGCCTTCATCCATTTTCTGCGCCGCTGGCTGGACGAGAATATTTTCGAACTTGCGCGCGAGATGCGCTGGTCTTATCTGCCGCCGATGATGGTGTACGTGGCGGCGGGCATCTCCGGACTCACGGCAATTGTCGGCACATTTTTCGTCAAGGATCATCTCGATCTGTCCGCCGAGTTTCTCGCGGCACTCGGGTTCTGGGCCGGCCTGCCGTATGCGATCAAGATGCCCGTCGGCCATATTGTCGATCTGATCTGGCGCTGGAAGGGGCTGCTGGTTTATCTCGGCGCGAGCCTGATCGCGGCAAGTCTGCTCATCATGGTGGGGCTGATAGGCCACCGCGACGCAATGGCCGCCGTAATGTCGGTGCGGGCGTGGTTCGTGCTGGCCGCGCTCCTGTCGCCAGTCGGCTACGTGATCCAGGATGTCGTCGCCGACGCAATGACGGTGGAAGCGGTGCCCAAGCTCAACGACGCAGGCCGGCCGATCACGGACGCGCAACAGAAGCTGATGCACACGACGATGCAGACGCTGGGACGCGTGGCCATCATCGGCGGCACGGTGCTGGTGGCGGTGGTCAACATTGCCGTGTTTGCCGACAGCGCAGGCCTGTCGAAAGCGGCCAAGGCGGCGCTCTATCTCAAGCTCTACGAATGGGCTCTGATTATTCCCGTGGTGTCGGTGCTGGGCGTGGCGCTCGCATCCGTGTTGAAGGCGCGCGCGCGGCGGCGCCTGCGCGCGTCCGGGGCGAGCGCGCAGGCGATACACGCCGCGCTCGATGAACATGCCGACAAGACCGCGCCGAACTGGTGGATCCTCGGCTGCAGTCTGGCATTCGTTGCGTTTACGCTGCTGATGGGTTTTAGCGAGATCAAGTTCAAGCAGGAGATCGTGTTCGCGGGCTCGATGGCGATACTGGTTTTCCTGATCGCGCGGCTCACGCGCGAGCTGGCCCCCGATCTGCGCGCCACATTGGTCGGCACCGCAGTGGTGATATTCGTCTATCGCGCAGTACCAGACGCCGGCCCCGGTGTGACGTGGTGGATGATCGATGTGCTGCGATTCGACGAACAGTTCATTTCCACGCTGGGGCTGATCGGCAATATGCTTACATTGTTCGGCATTTTTATTTTTCGCCGCTTCATGGCCAGTCACTCGATAGCCTACGTCGTCGGTTTCCTGGCGATCTGTTCAACCGTGCTGACGCTGCCGACCGTCGGCATGTACTACGGCCTGCATGAATGGACATCCGCCATGACCAACGGCGCGGTCAGCGCGCGCACCATCGCGCTGGTCGATACCTCGCTCGCGGCGCCGCTGGGGCAGGTGGCGATGATTCCGATGCTGGCGTGGATCGCGCGCTCCGCGCCGGCGAATCTCAAGGCCACCTACTTCGCGGTGATGGCCTCGTTCACCAACCTGGCGCTGTCGGCGGCGCAGCTCGGCACCAAATACCTGAACCAGATTTTCACCGTCGAGCGCGAAGTGCGCCTGCCCGGCGCCGCGATCAAGGTGGCGGAAAATTACAACCAGTTGGGCGACCTGCTGATACTGGCGCTGGTGATCGGGCTGGCGTTACCGTTTGCGGCGATATTGTTCGCGCGCGTCACACGGTTTAAGAGTGCTTAATGGCGAACGACGCTTTTTTTGCAGGATCAGCACCTTATCCCGTATATCCCGCATCGGTTGTAAAGCAGACTTTGCCATCCGCCTATGATGGCGGCGACGATCTTGAGTTTGCCACCACACCCGCAGCACTCAACATCAAGGTCGAAAATGCGCCGGAGCAACCGCGACCAACTCAACCGCGCCGGCGCGCCGTGCGCGTGTTCATCCGCGGGCGCGCTAGTATTCTGCGGTGGACCCGGCACAATAAAGAGCGACTCTGACAATGTGCCCCGCTTGGGTGGTAAACACGTGTCGCTGTTACGCGCCGACAGTGGCTTTGGCGACAGTGCATTTCTGGATCATCTTGAGCCTCAGCAGATGCATTACGTCATAGCGCTGCGTCAGAATCAGCCCACGAATCTGTCTGGCGCCTGTATCGCGGCCGCGCGGACTGCGACAACCGAATCAAAGAACTCAAATACGATTTCGCCGCCAACAGCTTCAATATGCAGGATTTTGCGGCGGCCGAAGCGACGCTCAATACAGTGATGTTGGCGTACAACTCGATGAGCTTGTTGCTCTGGATAAAGGTCTAATGGAAAATCTCGGTTGAAGTGTTATCGGATATTTTTCACATTTATTCTAATTATCTTATTTTTCCTATATCTTTTTCGCTGGATAAGGCGCACAGTAAAACCACTGTGGCTATTGGTGCATCAGATTCAATCCACAAGATGTGGGCCCCAGGCGTAAACTGGTCAAATCAGCTGTAAAGCAAGCGCTGATCAAGCCTTGGAAATAAGAATGCTCGAACAAGCTGTCCGCTGCCGTCGGGGATAGACAAGGGCGCTTGCCCCCTTGTTCAGTGCATCCTTAGCAGTATCCCTCGTCAAATGTTCTCAAGACATATGCGATGGGCTAGTCGTTGTGTATCCGTCACTTGGCCAACAAATTGCAATCGGCAAACTGCGCATGCAAAACAGCCTGTTTGACTTTCACAGAACCTACGCCAGCCTCTGCGTAGCGGGCGCCCCGCTGGAGCGGCTTAACGCCGTCATTGATCGGGAGATATTCCGCCCCATTCTCTCCGGCATCGATTCCGCCGAGCGAAAAAGGCCCGCATGTTAAAAACTCGGCGTTCAGTTCTAATTAGCTTCGTGATTGTTTTTTTGGCAATTTGGATAACAACCGTAAGCTTGTCATTAGAGGATCGTTCGCGCGAGTTGACTATGGCAACCGAGCGCATTGAACGGTTGGCGAAAATCGCTGCATTACATGCTGAAAGAACTTTTTTTGGCGCTGATATGTTGGCAAGATATTTGGCATTGGAATACGTGGAACATGGCGCCGCCAAAGATCTGTCGTCACTGCTGTTTCAGCCTGACCGAGATACCCGGTTGTACCCCCAGTTTGGAATCATAAATTCACAGGGAATTTACACAGGCAACATTGGCACTCCGCCTGACAGAGCAGATTTTAATGATACACCGTCTTTCCTTCACCATAAGCGCGCATCAGGCGATCCGTTTTTAATAGAACGCATAGTGGACGACAGGTTTTCGGAGAAGCTTTCTATTCAAGTTACTCGCCGAATCGATAAGCCTGAAAAAGGCTTTATTGGAGTCGCTGTGGTTTCTTTCGCGCCTCAATATTTCGCGGAGTTGTACTTTGATCTGGTGTCACCCCAAAAGGCTATGTACCTTGTCGGGAACGATGGTAACGCATGGACGGAATATACAGGCGCTCAGTTGAAAGTGGATAGGGATGTTCGTTCAACTGAATGGTTTCAGGAAATCGAAAAACAACCGGGTAAGAATGCCGGACTGATTAAGATTTCGAATCAAAACCACACCACGGATTATTACGCATACCATCGCGTATCCGGGTTCCCCCTAACGGTGGTCATTGCCGACTCGCACGACGTAATGTTTGCGAATTACCTGGTTGCTGACAAATCCAGAAATCTGGCAGCCATTTTCATGTCCATCTTGCTAGGCATTCTTTTCATTGTGCTCGAGATTTCCGCTCGCAAGCTTAGTCAATATGCAGATAGTATGCAGTTGCAAACTGAAAAACTCACCTCGGCTCTTGATGTCAAAGCGGTATTTATACGCAATATATCGCATGAACTGAGGACGCCATTGGCAGGAATTACAGCGGGGGCTGACTATATTAAAACTTTTACAGATGCAGAAGACATGCGGGAGACCGCGCAGTCCATACTTACCGCAACCGATCATTTGAAGAACATCGTCGACAACCTGCTGACACTCAGTGCTGCTGGTTCATCGCCATCTTTGCCAACAAAAGACAATGCAAATGTATTGGATGTCATTAGCGATATCATCGCGATAAACCAAGCTGATGCATCCAGGAAGGGCTTGGCGCTCAGCCTCAAGCCTCCTGATATTGATCTGCCTTTAGTCGCGATAAGCAAAACCGCCTTGATGCAGGTGCTCCAAAACCTGACTCATAACGCAATCAAATTTACCGATCGAGGTGGTATTGCACTCGACGTTCAATTGGCCCGAAAGTTCGTGAAAATTGTGGTTGAGGATACTGGCGCGGGAATAAGTCCAGAAGATATTCCGAAATTGTTCAAACAATTTAGCCAGTTGGAACAGTTTGGTTCACGGCCGCATTCAGGCACCGGGCTTGGTTTGTACCTTTCAGCTCAGTTGGTCGAATCGTTCGGGGGGTGGATGGGACTTGAGTCCACCCTAGGGATGGGTAGCAAATTCTGCGTCGTTTTACCTTTCTTTGGGGATAAAAATGAATGCCGCCATACCGCCCAACCCTAAGCATCAGGCGGTGATGATCGTCGATGATTATCCCGAATTACTTCTGACCGTAGCCAGGATGTTACATAAAAGTGGTTATTCCAATGTGCTTCAAGCGACGAATGCGCTGGATTGCATCCATTTGGCCCAAACCAATGTCATTGACACGATACTTTTGGACATCAGTATGCCGGGTATGAGCGGTATGGAAGCTTGTAGAATTCTTCGATCTTCCGCAATTAATAAACGTGCTCACATCATTGCCTGTACCGCAAATACAAATATGCGGCATCAGGACGCCTTTTTCGAAGCTGGCTTTAATGACCTCTTGCTCAAGCCGTTCGGATACAAGGAATTGATGGATAAGCTAACGGCAGCGCCGAATAATCCGAGATTATTCATTAGGCCGTTTTGCACGTCTGTCATCGTGAGTGTGTGATGAATTTCTAATGAATACCATTAGCACAAGCTATT
>CANJQI010000104.1 GCA_947476215.1 Betaproteobacteria bacterium | reverse complement strand
TTGCGGAAGTTCGATGATGACCCGTTTGGCTTGCTCTGCGTCCTGTGCGGTCGATGCGCCGCCGGTTGCATCCCACGCATAACTGCATATTCTCAGATCGGGCATGCCCAGTGCCCTGGCTTGCTCGCGAGCCACCTTTTCAAACTGCTTCTGCACGATCACCAGGGCCGGATGTCCCAGCTTGGTCAGGTTGATTCCGTCGCGCACGGCGGCGGAGGTGCAGGACCCTCAGGCGCCTACGCCGACGACGGCGTAGTCGGTTTCGCGGACGATTCGCCTGATGTCGTCGTCGGGCGCGGGCTGCCAGGTGCTTTCCTTATAGACGCGCTGAGCGCTGGTCGGGTGGAATTCATTTTCAAGTTGGACTTCGAATGCTTTCCAGAATGCCAGCGCCGCACCATGCTGATTGAAGACGTAGGCGACTTTCTTGCCCTTGAGCGTATCGAGCGAGCGCTCTTTGTCGCGTTGGGCCTTTTCCACATAGCTGGTGGGACTGACGAGTTGTATGGTCATGCGCTTCTCCGGTAGCTCGTATCAGAGTGCTGTGCTCTGCAAAGCGACTTCAATCGTTTGGAAAAATGACGCGCTTGCTTGTCGTGAACCCGCCATGAACTCCCCAGCCGGGACACAGCGCGCAGAATGCACCGCCCGTGCCCCATCCGCCGGTAACGATGATCACGAGATTGTCCGTGTTGCGGATAAAGGGGACGGGCGCATTATCGTTCGCCATATCGACGAGTGTGCTCCAGTGCATGGGATGCGAGTCGCCCGTTCCGGCGCGCCGTTTACGCATGTCACGAACCGGACGCGTCGCGAGCTTCATGATGCTGCGTTTGACCTCAAGTTTACTCATCCCAGCGTCCGCGAGCTTTTTGGCCGCCATCGGTCCCAGCACCAGCACCAGATCGCCACCGGTAACCAGCGGACTGCCCAGCACGGCGATTTCATCGGCAAGAATGTAGAGCACGTCTTCCGCCGGACTGTAGCCTGCGCCGGTCGCGATCAAATGCGGGCCCTCGGTTGCGGTTACCGTAACGACGGTGTCCGACGCATCGAAACCGCGTTCGACGTGCAGCGCTTCCCACGGGTTGTCATCGGGATCCTCGGCGATACAAAAACTGTAATAGCCAGGATGGCTCAGCGTCGTCTTGCACGGGTTGCCCGGATATCCGCCACCGATGTTCCACAGCGCCAGGCGCACCGCGCGGCCGATGGCGGCGCTGGGACGACAGCCGTTTCCGAAGGCGCCCTCGCGGGTGTTGAATTTCATCGCCTTGACCGCGGGGCCGCTGACCATCACCAGCGGCGCGCAACTGTGGGTGGTGGTCTGCACGCCATTGAGGTTGAAGCGCTCTTCCAGTATGGCCTCAAGCGCGGCGATCACCAGCGGCACATACTCCGGTCGGCAACCAGCCATTACGCAATTAACGGCGACCGCTTCTATGGTCACCACGCCGTCGCGCGGTGGCATGATACCGATGATGTCCTGCGGCTCACGCTGCAGATAGCGCAGGATGCGTTCGACGGCTTTGGGCGTCGGTGGAATAACCGGCAGCCCGTCCGTCCAGTTTTGCTGGTAGCAATACTCGACCGCCGACTCAAGGTCGGCGGTTTCGTGTATGTCCGATATCAGTTGCACTTCCTGCCTCATAGGATGCATCCAAACATTGGTTTTTGTGGCATATATAAGCGTGCGCCGCTTTCCTATTCCGCGCGAATTCCCGTATCGCGGATCACCTTCCCCAACCGCGTCATCTCAGCCTTGATTTTGGCGCCGAATTCCTCGGGCGTGGAGCCTACCGTTTCCACGCCGGAGTTGAAGTATTTCTCCTTTACCTCCGGCAGTCCAAGCACGCGCACGATTTCCTGATTGAGGCGTTGCACGACCGTTTCCGGCGTTTTGGCTGGCGCGAGAAATCCTATGATGCCGACCGCCTCATAGCCGGGCAGGCCCGAGGCGGCGAGGGTAGGCAGTCCGGGCATGAGCGCGGACGGTTGGGCGCTCGATACGGCCAGGGCCTTCAGGCGGCCTGCTTTCAGGTGCTGGGTCACCGAGCCGGGGGTTGCAAATATCATTTGCACCTCGCCGGTGATCACGCCGGTCAGCGCCGGTCCGTTGCCTTTGTAGGCAACGCGCACGATGGATACGCCGGCCATCGACTTGAACAATTCCGCGGCCAGATGCGAAGACGTGCCGGTGCCGCCGCCGGCATCGTTGAACTGGCCGGGCTTCGCCCTGGCGAGCGCGATGAAGTCCTTGACCGTGTTCGCGGGCACTGCCGGATTGAGTATCAGAATGTTGGGAGAACTGGTGGCGAGGGTGACCGGCGCGAAATCGCGGACCGGATCCCACAGCACGTTGTCGCGCATGTATTGCAGCAGCCACACGGTGGCGCCGTAGAACAGCATCGTGTAGCCGTCGGCCGGTGCCCTGACGACTGCTTCTATCGCGACGACACCGCCACCGCGATTGTCGACGACCATGGGTTGTCCCATGTTGCTGGCCTGCGCGACGACGCGTGCGGCAAAATCACTGCCGCCGCCGGCTTCTGTGGTGATGATGCGTATGGGCTTGGCGGGGAATGTTTGCGCGGCGACGTCAGCACTGCAAACGAAAAACGCGGATATCGCTACAACGGTGAGGGTGGGCTTCGACGACATTTGACGCTCCAAGTGTGATCAGGGCCGAATGATGTGCGGTTGGCTGTTCGTATTGATGTCCAACAAAAGAACCTCCCATCCTTCGCCTTCGTTTCCGCTTGCACTGAACGTAGCCCGGAAGAAGGCCATGGCTTTTTCATGGCCGTATTCCGGGGAAGTACAGGTACGCGAACTCACGTGCTTGCGATACACGATACTCTTTCCCGGAATACGTCCTGCGGACTCCTTCCGGGCTACGGGCGATATGTGCATAGATTGGACTGAATAGGCACCTTATACGAATCATTCGAGACGACTGAGGGGACGGCTCGCGAAGCTATCTGATGGTCAACAGCGGACGATGTCCATGATCTCGGTTATTTCCGGCAATTCCTCGATCCGCTCAATCAGTTCCAACAAGCGGTCCGCCGCCTTCTTCTCAAGAACGTTTTCGGTACACAGAGCGTACTTGCGCATCCATTGTTCGCGCGTCGGCGGCGTACCCAGCCAGCCGGTGAGACGGTCGACGCGCTTGGTGGCGCTGCGGCCATCCTTGAGCCAGATCGTGACGATGGTGTGCATCTTGTCGAGATCCTGCGGGATGCTGTGGTCGTCCACGAACTTCACGCGCGGCAGCAGTTCGACAACATCCGCAGAGAAGCGGCGCTCGTTGGTGAACGACGCAATCGTAATATCGCCGTCGAGCAGCGCTATCAGCGTTGCGTACTGCACGCTGAACTTGCCATCGAGACCGGTATCCGGGGATGGACGGTTGATGTATTCGAAATGCGGGAATATGACTTCGACGCGGTCTATCTGTTCGGGCCGCAGATTCAGTTCGGCGCGCAGCGCAAGTGCCGCGTCTATCGGCCGGTGCGTAAAGTAGTTGGCGGGGTAGAGTTTGAAACCAACTCCCGGATCGACCATGCGGAACGGCGCGCCAAATCCCTCGATCAGCAGATCCGGTTTTGCGACGCCCGCCATGAAGGTGTCGAAATACCCCTTGGGGCCGAATACGTCGGCACTCGCCGTCCATCCTAATTGCGCGAGTACGGCGCACTCGACGCCCATGCGCGCTGAATGCCCGGCATGCGCGGACTTGGTCATGGTGCCGGCATTGAGCGCCAGACTGCCTGCGCGCGAGCCGGCCAGCCCCAGTGCCATCAACGCCTGTTCGCGATTCAGCTTCAAGAGCTTGATCGCGCCCGTCGTCGCGCCGAATACGCCCATCACGCCCGGTTTGTGAAATTTGGTGCCTATTGCCATGCCGGTTGATGCGAGCCGTATTCTTCCCTGTACTTCGAATGCCGCGACGATGGCTTCGATAACGCTGGCACCCGAAAGGTGATGATGCTCAGCGAGCGCGAAAATCGCCGGCAGTGTCGGCGAAGCGGGCGGGTTGAGCGGGTACCACATCGAGTCGTAATCGAGCGCGTGCGCGAGTGTTCCGTTCGCATAAGCAGCATCCGGCATGGCACACTTGAAACCACCGCCGATCACGCTGGCTTGCGGGGCGCTACCCATGCTGCGTGCGTATTCGAGGGACAGGCGACCCACGCCCAGCGGTTCACCCAGCCCCGCCATCGATACCGCCAGCGTATCCAGCACGGCGGTTCTGGCGACTTCCACGGCCTGACGCGGCAATGATTTATAGTCAACCGCCAGTATGCAGTCGACGAATGACTCGGTAATGGTGGGCATGATTCGGTGGCGCGGCCAGGTTCATGGCGCCGCAAGGTGGCAGAAATTGGATTGGGATTGACTATAACGCCCGGGGATGTAAAAGACAAATAGCCGGCCTGCGGTGAATGATGACTGTGTATTCATTTTGTGTTGCTGCCGCGGCCCAGGCATGAAAGATCGTAAAATACTGGTTTGATACCCAGCCTGAATTGCCGCATGCCGGTGCCACTCTTTCATCTTGCATTCCCTGTAGACGATCTCGCCACGGCGCGCGCCTTCTATGGCGGGCTGCTCGGCTGCACCGAAGGGCGCAGCTCGGATGCATGGGTTGACTTCAACTTCTACGGCCACCAGATCGTTGCACATCTTGCGCCGGGCGAGGCAGGGCATCGCAACACCGGCGAGGTCGACGGCGACAACGTGCCGGTGCGCCATTTCGGCGTGATCCTGCCGATGCCGGAGTGGCAGTCGATGGCTGACAAACTGACAAAGGCGGGGACTCAGTTCGTGATCGCACCGCACATACGTTTCAAGGGCGAAGCCGGCGAACAGGCGACGATGTTTTTCCTCGATCCATGCGGAAATGCGCTTGAATTCAAGGCGTTCAACGATATGAGCCGGGTATTCGCCAAATAGGACAGAGAGCCACATGGCCGACTTTGCGCGGCCACGGCAATTGCCGGGGCGCCTCTCATACCGCCAACATCAGGTATCTCCCGGCGGGCTGAATTAGCAGGTCCACCGGACTGGCCGTATGATACGCGCCGGGTACTTCCCATTATTGGCGTAGGAGAGATTATGAAACCACTTATCAAGTTGCTCGCGTTGGTTGCCGGTTCATGGTTGGCGCTGACCGGATATGCGCAAAACAAGGTCAACCTGTTCGTTGCGTCTGGTCCTACCGCCGGTGTTTACTACCCGTTGGGTGGCGGTCTTGCGGACATACTCACCAAACACCTGCCCAACATCAACGCGACCTCCGGCTCCACCGATGGTTCGATGGCCAATTTGTTATTGATCGGCCAGGGCAGGGCCGATATCGGATTCACGATGGCTGACGCGGGTTGGGATGCGTACAAGGGCCAGCAGAAGTTTCAGGACAAACCTGTTCCGGTGCGCGCGCTGATGGTGCTCTACCCGAACCGCATGCACGTGGTAACGATTGAGGGCTCGGGCATCAATCGCATGTCTGATCTCAAAGGCAAACGCGTGTCGACCGGCGCGCCGAACAGTGCCACGCAGATCATGGCGTATCGCGCGCTCGAAGCGTATGGCATAGATCCCGAAAAAGACATCATTCGCGAGCGCCTCGACCCGGGCAAATCAGCGGACGCAATCAAGGACAGAAAACTGGATGCGTTCTTCTGGGTAGGTGGCGTGCCGACACCGGCTGTGACCGATCTCGGGGCGACACCGGGCCTGAAACTGAAGCTGATTGATCACTCCGATGCGACCGACGGCATGGTGAAAAAATACGGGCCTCTTTATGTCAAAGACGTTATCCCCGCCAAGACGTATCCGGGGCAGGACACGCCGAACCAGATCGCAACGGTCTGGAACGTGCTGGTTGCGGATGAAAAGATGACCGATCAACTTGCCTACGATATCGTCAAAACCATATTCGAGCGCAAGGAAGACCTCGTGCGCGTGCATGCGGAAGCGAGAAATCTCGATTACAAGTATCAGACACCCGGCGCCGCGGTGATTCCGTTTCATCCTGGCGCCAGGAAATACTTTGCGGAGAAGGGGATTAAGCTGAATTAGGAGTGAGGAGTGAGGAGTGAGGAGTGAGGAGTGAGGAGTGAGGAGTGAGGAGTGAGGAGTGAGGAGTGAGGAGTGAACGGGTGTTCCTCGAGGGTTTGGGACATCCTTCATGCATTTCCGTTAAAGGCGCGTAGTGGCTACGCATAACCGCTCCGGACTTGAACCCGCCGTAAGCGAAGCGGCACTGAAAAAAGCGGAACAGTACATCGAGGAGGAGGAAGGCGCGCTCAATCGCTTGCCGGGTGTGCTGGGTATTCTTGCCACCGCGCTCGCGGTGCTCATGTCGTTGTTTCATCTCTATGCCGCTTACGGCATTGTTCCGACGCACACGCTGCGCGGAATCCACGTGGCATTTATCCTGTTCCTGGGGTTCCTGTTGTTTCCGGTCGCGAAACGCTACAGACATCGAGTCTGCTGGTGGGACTGGCTGGCCGCCGTGATATCGCTGGTCATCGTCTGCAACATGCTGTTGGGCGGCGACGCGTTTCTCGACCGTGCGATCGATCCCGGGACTTGGGACAAGGTGCTGGGTGTGGCGCTGATCGTGCTGGTGCTGGAAGCGGCGCGCCGCACCTCGGGCTGGATCATGCCGGCCATATGCGTGGCGTTTCTCGCGTACGCGGCGGCGGGGCGTTATCTGCCGGCGCCGTGGACGCACTACGGCATGGACACGGGGCGCATCGTCGGCCACATGTATATGACGCTGGAAGGCATATTCGGCGTCGCGATCGACGTGTCGTCGTCGCTGATCATCTTGTTCACGATCTACGGGGCTTTCCTGCAGTTTTCGGGCGCGGGCAAGTTCTTTATCGATTTTTCGTTCGCGGCCATGGGCGGCAAGCCGAGCGGCGCGGGCCGCACCATAGTACTGGCGTCATTTCTGCTCGGCGGGCCGTCGGGCAGCGGCGTGGCGACCACGGTAACGCTCGGCAGCGTGGCCTATCCTATGCTGGTCAAAGCCGGCTATGGCAAGGAGGCTGCGGGCGGACTGCTTGCGGCCGGGGGGCTCGGCGCCATTATTTCGCCGCCGGTGCTCGGCGCGGCGGCATTCCTGATCGCGCAGTTTCTGAATATTTCCTATCTCGACGTGATATTGATGGCGACGATACCGACGCTGTTGTATTACTTCGCGTTGTTCCTGATGGTCGAGATCGACGCGCGCAAGTTCGGCATGCCCAACGTGGTGATTGACAAGCACGCCACCATGGGGGCGCTGATGCGCAACTACTGGTTTCACTTTCTGTCGCTGGTCGCGATCGTATTTTTCATGGTGCTCGGCTTTTCGCCAGGCGCATCGGTGTTCTGGGCGACCATCGTTGCATTTGCCTGCAGCTTCCTGCATGTGGATTGCGCGCTGATTCCGCGCGCCGTGCTGCTGCGCAACCGTCCGATGGTGTCCGGATTGTGGAACTCAGGTCTGATCAAGGCGCTGGAAGCAGGCTCGGTGGGCATGCTGAGTGTGGGCGCGACCTGCGCCGCCGCCGGCCTCATCGTCGGTGTCGTGACGCTGACCGGTCTGGGACTCAAGTTCAGCTCGATTATGCTGCAATACGCGGATTCCGGCACTCTAGGGATCATGTCCTTGTTTGGCGTGGTGGGTATCGAGCAGACCGCGGCCCTGTTGCATGATGTCAAACTCCTGCTGACCGCGATCATGACATCGCTGATCGTGTGGATCGTGGGCCTTGCGGTGCCGGTCACCGCAAGCTATATCATCTGCGCCGTGATCGCGGCGCCGGCGCTGATCCAGCTGGGCGTCGCGGGATATGCAGCGCATATGTTCATCTTCTACTACGCGGTGTTGTCGGAAGTGTCGCCGCCGACGGCATTGTCGCCGTTTGCCGCAGCCGCAATCACCGGCGGCGACCCCTACAAGACCACATTGCAATCGTGGAAGTACACCATGCCTGCATTCCTGGTGCCCTTCATGTTCGTGCTCGATCCGGCAGGCCTCGGATTGTTGCTCATGGGGTCGTTGAAAAACCTCGCCGTCGCGCCGTGGGACAGCATCGCGGTGGTCTGCCTTACCGCGATGATAGGCATCGCGGCGCTTGCTGCCGGTGTGCAGGGGTGGTTGTTCAAAAAAACCACGGCGGCTGAACGCTGGTTGTTGATTGTTGCAGGCCTGGCGTTGGTGTATCCCAAGCCCATGCTCGACTATGTGGGCGTTGCGCTCATCGCAGCCGCGGTGGTGCTGCAGAAGTTGCGCAGGGTTTAGATCAACAGAACATTTAAACGCTAAACGCGGAGGACGCAGGGGACGCGGAGGATCGCAGAGGAATCCCAGGATCGCGGTTGAGGTTCGTAATGAACCCTGCGCTCCCCTGCGTCCTCCGCGTGGAGAGCTTGTTTTTTATTGTTGTATTGCAGGCGTGAGACAATCCGGAGTCATCATGTCGAACATTTATGCCGCGAAATTCGCAACGCCATTTTCGGTACTCGGCATACGCACCGAGGGTGGAAATCTGACCGGTATCGAATACCTGTCGCGCAGGGTAGCAACGCTCGATCCTGTGAACGCACTGGCGGCCCGGGTGTGCCGTCAGGTTGAACGCTATCTGGATGATCCTGAAATTCTGTTCGATTTGCCGCTCGCGTGCGCCGGCACGGATTTTCAGCAACGGGTGTGGCGGGTGTTATGCACGATACCCAGCGGCACGACGCTAACCTATCTCGACGTTGCACGGCGCTTGAAGAGCGCGCCGCGCCCGGTGGGCGGTGCGTGCGGCGCCAATCCGATTCCGCTGGTGATACCGTGCCATCGCGTGGTGGCGAGCAGTGGGATCGGTGGTTTCATGAATGCGCGGGGCGGGCAACCGATAGAAATCAAAAAGTGGTTGCTCAGGCACGAGCATGCCTGACGCTGTTGCCACGGACATGCTGGACGAATTCTGCGACGCGCTGTGGCTCGAAGACGGGCTGTCGCGTAACACCCTCGAAAGTTATAGACGTGACCTGAACCAGTTTCAATCGTGGATTTTGGAGCAACGCGGGAAATCGTTGTTGGACGTCGATAACGCCGATATTCAAGCGTATCTCGCCCACAAATTCAGAATCAAGGCCAAGGCGACGACGGCGAGCCGATTGTTGTCCAGTCTCAAGCGATTTTTTCAGTACGCCTTGCGCCAGAACAAAGTCAAGACTGATCCCACGCTCAACATCGATGCGCCTAAATTGCCGCGCGGACTGCCCAAAAGCTTGACCGAGGCAGATGTCGAAAAGTTGCTCGCTGCCCCCCACGTTGACGACAAGTTGGGACTGCGCGACCGCACCATGCTGGAAACGCTGTATGCAAGCGGCCTGCGCGTGTCCGAACTCGTCACGCTCAAGGTTTCGCAGGTGAGCCTCAACATGGGCGTGGTGCGCATCATGGGCAAAGGCAGCAAAGAGCGGCTGGTGCCGCTAGGAGAAGAAGCGCTGGCCTGGGTGACACGCTATCTCAAGGAATCGCGACCCCGTATCCTGGGCAAACGTCCCGCCGACGCCATGTTCGTCACCAGCCGCGGCGGCGGCATGACGCGCCAGTCGTTCTGGCACGTCATCAAGCGCCATGCCGCAGTGGCCTGCCTCAACAAGACAATTTCACCGCACACGCTGCGCCACGCGTTCGCCACGCATCTGCTCAATCATGGCGCGGATCTGCGCGTGGTGCAACTGCTGCTGGGGCACTCGGATATTTCGACAACGCAGATTTATACGCACGTTGCTCGTGAAAGACTCAAGCAGTTGCACGCGAAACATCATCCTCGGGGGTGATTAATGTTCCCACCCTGTCAACTTACAGGGCTTCATGCTGACGCTGATAAGGAGGAAAGCGGCGAGGCGCTATGAGTCTCAATCCCTTTGATTACAGGGCTTCATGCTGACGCAATGGTGCGCAACATGGTTGCAACGGTGCAAGTCTCAATCCCTTTGGTTACAGGGCTTCATGCTGACACGCGAAGTACCAGCAACTCACGACGGCAACGGCGTCTCAATCCCTTTGGTTACAGGGCTTCATGCTGACACCCTTAAGGAAGTACTTAACATGTATCTCCGTCTCAATCCCTTTGGTTACAGGGCTTCATGCTGACGCCCACGTCTGAGCAGTTAAACCTTGTCTTGCGGGTCTCAATCCCTTTGGTTACAGGGCTTCATGCTGACCGACTGCGACCGCGACGTTGAAGCGGGAAAGGGAAGTCTCAATCCCTTTGGTTACAGGGCTTCATGCTGACAAGCAGCGGCAGAAAAGGTTGCTAAGAAAGCAACAGTCTCAATCCCTTTGGTTACAGGGCTTCATGCTGACCAAGGTCTACGTGGTGCATCGTCCCTTTGCACAAAAGGTCTCAATCCCTTTGGTTACAGGGCTTCATGCTGACCGTATTGAAGCGCACAACGACGGCAAGGTTGCTGTCTCAATCCCTTTGATTACAGGGCTTCATGCTGACCGACATGAACGAAATCCTGATGATAGCTGTAGGCGTCTCAATCCCTTTGATTACAGGGCTTCATGCTGACGGATGCGGCGGGCGTCCCGTTGTGCGATGCCGAGGGGTCTCAATCCCTTTGATTACAGGGCTTCATGCTGACGAATCAATCGTAGATACTGTGATGCATTGCGGAGTCGTCTCAATCCCTTTGATTACAGGGCTTCATGCTGACTCATCCCCCCCGGAAATCCCCACTGTTTCAATCTCTTGAGCAACATTATTTTGGGAATTGCACATCGCGTTCGAGATATGTTTCGGAGTATGGGGGACTTCCATAAAGCCTACCACGATTGCGGCATGCCGCTCCACTGAATGCCTTCCGGCAGAGCCGGGCGGCCGAGGCGCGCCTTGAGGCCGCGCTTGGGCAGCGGGTACGCGCGCAGATCGTCCTGTCCGGGATGGATGATTTCTTCGGCGCCCGCCAAACAGCGTGCAAGCTGGCGCTCATCGCCTGTCATGAGAAAGACCGAGTATTGTATCGGCGCGGCCCATTTCTTGAGATAGCGGTGCAGTCGCGCCAACCGGCGTGGCTGAGCGATGTCGTAGCAGATGACGAATTCGGTCATGACAATACCGTTACGCGGCTTCAGTGCTGCTGTCTATTCCGCGCACTGCGGCGGTATCATCGAACCGTTCAATCAGCCGGTCAACTTCTTCGTTGATGCCGGCGCGCAATGACTCGCTCGCCTGCTCGTAGGCGGCGTAGTAGCGGGCGCGACCGGCCTTGCCGAGAAAACAGCCGGCTTCGCTGCTCGAGAAATGGTCCTTCGTCAACGTCTGCTCCCGAAAAAGCCGCAGGGCAAAGCGGTCGGCCAACGGGCGCAGCGGTTCCAGCAAATCCGAAGCCAGAGATTCGCGCCCGAAGTCGAGCCGATGATAGAAGCCGACATACGGGTCAAAGCCAACGCCGTAGAGCGCGATGGCAAGCTCCGCATTCAGCAGCGTATAGGTGAGCGACAGCATCGCGTTGAATGGATCCTTGGGCGGCCGCCGGTTGCGCGACGAAAATTTGAGCGACTCAGGCACCACGGCCTTCAGACCGTCAAAATAGCGCGCAGCGGCGGAGCCCTCAAGTCCGCGCAGGGTGGCCGCTGAGTCATGGTCGGCGATTTTCTGCCGGTGTTCGTCCAGCATTTTCGCAGCCCGCGTGAGCTCGTAGCGGGCATTCATGTTGTCAGCGCGAAGCTCGTCGAACCATTCGATCTGGCGGCTGATTTTGCGCTCGACAAGATCGCGCGCTATCGCGAGGCTGAGTCCGTCATCCAGGCTGCGCTTGATTTGTTCGACGCGGCGCGCGGCGTCGTTATGGGGGCGAGCGAGCAGCAGACTCGGTTTGCCCTGCCTGCCGGATAGCACCACTACGCCGATGCCGGCTTCGCCCAGTTTGCCGAGCAACGCCGCGGAAAGCCGCACGTCACCGCGCAGGAACACGCGGGTTAACGGCGCCACCGGCACCGTGCCTATGCGCTCGCCGCCTTCGCGAAAGACGATGGCTTCGCCGTCGAGTTCCAGTTCAACACCGCGGCGGTCGATAAAAAGGCTGGTCACGTCGGCGTTTCCTACAGGATGCTGAAAAAAGTCTGTTCGAATGGCTTGGCCAGCCCGAAGCAAAGCATTTTCATGCGCGGATCAAGGGCAAGAATGTGCAGGCGGTCCTCTTCAGGCTCCATGAGTTTGTCGAGTTCAGCCCGGATGACGCGCAATTCAGCGGGAGTGACCCAGCATTCGTAAGCAGATTTTTGCCCGCCGACCTTGAAGCCTGTCAGATACTTGCATACCCGGCGCAGGCGGCGCGGGTTGCATATGTCGTAGGCAACGAGGTAGAGGCCGCGGCTCATTGAAGATTTCCGGGAAGTCCGGCGATGCGGATCGCGTCAATCGGCAGCGTAAGGCCGCGCCGCGTGTGGGGCCGTTTTCCTTGCTGAGCGAGAAGATAGGGCGCGGCGGCGGGGCCGAGAGCGTCGCGCAGGGCGCGTTCAAGCTTGGAGTTTTTTTGCTGAAAGAACTCCTTCTCCATGCCATCGGCAAGCAGGGCGGCGGTGCTTTCGTAGTCCGCGGCATCAGCCCCCACTACCATTCGATAGAGCGCGAGAAAAACTTTGGTTTCGGCGCCAACGCTGCGCCAGCCCACGAAGCCGGCACTTTCTCCTTGCTGCTTTTTTCGCAGCCACGCCCACCACGCGAGCCACGCCACCAGTTGCGGTTTCATGAGCACTGGCCGCCCGCTACAGACTACCCGGGGGGAGGCAAGGTCTATTTCAAGAAATGGCGCAGCGAGGCTGGCCTGAACGGCGGCGACCGCGTCATTGAAGCTGGCAGTTCCTCGCTGCAAGGCGACGGGCAGCCCATGGCGCAGCCGCACGACGGGTATGTCGGCCAGCGTGACAACGGCGTCCGCCGTATCGATGTGCCCGCCATCGCGGGCGGCAAGCCGGCGCGGGCGGCGCGGCGGGTAAAAGAATTCAGGATGGGATTCGAAGGGCGCCGTTACCAGCACATGGGACAAGCGGTCCTGCGGCCGTGCATAAAGGGAGAATGCATACCCGAGATAGAAGCCCATGGTCTTGCGCCCGCCCGCGATCGAGACATGCAGGGCGTTGTCGCCATCGGAGGTAAGCCGGGCAACTAACGCGGTAATGGCGTCGGCGGCGGCGGCATTTTCCTCAAGCGTGCGGATGTCCGCCAGCGACTGGCCATCCGGCCCGGCAATGACATGGATATGCGATTCATCGAACGCCGGATGACCGGTCTGCGGATAGTCCTTGAGCAGGGTATGGAACTGTCCGCCGTCAGTATGCAGCAGCGCCGCACGAGCGAGCCGCGCGCCGTTGGCGGTGGTGAGCAAATGAATTTCAGTGGGTGCGAACGCGGGTGTTTGCGCAACTGCCAGCGCATACAGCGTCTCGGTGACAATCTGCGGGCTGAGTCCCGTGACCGCCAGCAGCGTGCGGCGCGGGAATTCGTGTGGTGCGAGCGGTGTGTTCATGCCAGGCAGTTTAGCGGGTCATGAAGCGAGCGGTAAGGCGGCAAGCTTGCCGGGCGATTCAGGAAATACTCAACGCAGCCACAGCCGAATTTCATTGGACAGTGTTTGCAACGAGGTGCCGGATGCCACGTAAATGCCACTTTGTTTGGCGCGATCTCGCTCGACGTTGGTCAGTCTTGCCCGATAGTCGATCAGCATGCCGCGTGTGCGCAATCCGCCGAGCTTGAGCAATGTTTCCAGCTTGTAGATAGCGTCGGCGCCTTTGTCTTGGCCCGTACTGCCTGGCAAGGAGAGGTTTGCGGCTTTACATTCGATCAAATTCAGGCGGTTGTTGAGCAGAAAAGCGACGTCAATCTCATTTGCCGTTTTGCCGTTCGGTGCAGTCACCCTTAAGTTGGTGGCGTAGTCGCTGATTCCCAACGATGGCGCCAGATCGGAAAGGATGCGATAGACGTGGAATTCAAGCCATCCACCGTTAACAAATTGGCGCGCGGGTTCATCGGGAAAGTACAGGCATTTGTCCTGACGCGACAGCAGATTTTCACTTTCGAACAGGTAAATCAAGTCTCCCAGGCTGCGGTTAGCCAGTTGGCGTTCGTCGAGCGGCGGAGAGCGCAACGTCTTTTTCGCTGCCTGCGCAAGGCCGTTTAAGTCACCCAGGGCGGAGCCGAATGCGCGCACATCCTGCACAAGCTGCGATACCAAATCGCGTCGATTCGCCGGTATCTCGGGTTTTTCGGGCCGGCCTTCAATGGCATAGCCATGGACTTCAAGAAAATCACGCAGGCGGATTTTTTTTTCTAGATGCGTTGTGACATTCCGGTCGTGCAGCCAAAGTACGGAATCATCTTCCTGATTGATGTAATAGATGGGCTTTTCCGCCAGGCGAAATGCTTCCTGCGCGGCTATTGCCATGACTTTGGTGCCGCCCGTAATGTTTAGCGCAATGTCTTCGTCTTCGCGTTGCGCCAGCCAGTCTGTGATCTGCTCACTGATGGCGTGGTAGTCGTAGGCGTTCGCAATGGCCAGGCGCGTCGTGGCTAATCCATGACGCTTGAGCACACCCTCCAGCCAGTCGGCGCGCTGCTTCATGTCTGCACTGACAACCAGGAGAATGTGCGTGGGCGCGAGCGTTCTGTCCAGAGCGGGCGCGAGATTCGGCGTGGCCTGCTGGGATACCAGGCATACGTGGGTTTTTTGACGCTTCATGTCGCTCTTTCATGTTTGCGGACCTCGAATCGTTCCATCCGGGCGTTGCTCCGCTCCAGTTCATCAGCAGAAAGTTCCCGTCCCCGATCAGCCGAAATCAGATCCAGCGACAGGTTCCAGTATTCGGCCCCGCGCGCGCAGATTTCGGCTGCTAGATGTACCGGCAACGAACCAATCACCGTGTCGCCGGCGCGGACTTCCGTAACATCCAGGTGGGCTGCGTGACGATCGAATCGGACATCATGACGCCGCGCCCATTCCATGGCGCCCGGATGGCGGCTGACGAACCAGATGGTCATGAGGTTCCCGCTGCGAGCCGGTACTTGCCCAGACCGAAAGCGGCTTCCTTGCCCACATGGAGCCACTGACCAAGTTCAAGAAACGGCAGGAACGGTTCGAGATTGCCGCTGAGATGCCATTGCCCTATCACGCCGCCCAGCGCCATTTTTTGCTGCTGACGGCCGGAATAGCGGGTCCAGTCGCGCCACACGAGTTGTTTCTCGTCATGGACAGCAGCACAAGCCTGGCGCAAAAAAGAGAAATCGCTGACCAGGGGGGTGTTGGTGTGAAATTCGCTCAGCAGACTGCAGCGCCGCACCAGCGCCATCAGCAGCGTGCGAGCGTCGAGCTTGTGGGGGGCAAGCGCGTGGCCATTGTGCTGTAAACGCAGTGGTGTGCTGAACTCCAGCGACACGCGCTCAGGCGCGGCGCCGGCCGGGGGGACATTGATTTCCTGCGGATGAGGATCGATGGCGCCCGACTCGGGGCTGTGAATTTCGGTCTCGCTCGCATGTCCGCAATGAACGACTCGCACCAACTGCGCGGTGCCATCGCCCGGCCCCACGCCACGCGCCAGAGTACGACGCCAGGCAAGAATGATGAGAGGCAGTTCCTGCATGGCCCGGCCGACCAGCACCATGTGAAATGAAAAAGTTGCGCCTTCCGCCAACTGACTCGCGCCCCACTCCGGGGGTTCGATGATGTAAGGCACCGGAATGTCCGAGAACTTCTGCAGGGTGTGTGCCGTCGGCGGCACGGGCGCGAATATGGCCGGGAAGGGGCAACTGGCGATGAGTGCGCATCCGTCACAATCCCTTTGCTTCGTCATGCACGCCAACTGGCGCAGCGCGTGACCGAACGCACCGCGCAGCATAGAGCCGGCATAGTCCGGAATGCGCATGGGGCTGGTCGCCCGCCAATCGAAGCGGTAACGGGCGAGCGGGAAGGTGGAGATTCGGGCGCTCACTCTACCTGGCTAACGTAGGTTGGAACCGCGGGCAGGTCCATGCTAATCTCTGTATTACACTGTGACACAGCAAGGAGTGAGTCATGCAAACCACCCTGACCGTGCGTCTTTCGAAGAAAGAGGCGCAGGATCTGAATGCAATATGCAAGCTGAGCGGCAAGACGCGTAGCGAAGTGGTTCGTGAAGCTTTGCGCGGCAAGATATTTCGCGAACGACTTGATGCGCTGCGGCGCGAACTCGTGCCACGGGCGCAAGCGATCGGGTGGCTGACAGAGGACGACATCTTTCGCGATGTTTCGTGAAAATATTTCTGGACACCAACGTTTGGGTCAGTGCGCTGATGGCGCCTGGAATTTGTGAGGATCTGCTTTTCGATAGTTGCAAGCAAGGCATTGCGATTAGCAGCCCGCTGGTGTGGCAAGAGCTTGCAGAGGTACTGCAGCGTAAGGTGAAAGCGCCTGAACCGGTAGTGGCGGCGGCGCGGATTCTATGGTCCGACACGATACGTGTTGCGGAGCCATCCGACCCTGCCGATGATGCCGATGCCCGACTGGTGGCCGCCGCCGCGACGGCCGGCGCTGATCTTTTCGTGACCGGCGACAAGCGCGTACTCGAATGGGGCGCGTCCGGTTCGATGCGCATTGTTTCTCCGCGCGCCGCCTGGATCATTTTGTTTGAACCCCGCTTGAATCGCTGATGGCATCGGCCTGCCAGCGTTGCCAGTCCTCGTTGGCCTCCTGCATACTCCGGTAGCGAAAGACGCCCTTGGGCACGCGCGTTTGCGCAGGCGCCATGCGTGCTGCCCAGGCCCGCTCGTCCGCGCTGGGGGCGCGCAAGGTGCCCAGGAGAGGAGATTGCCGTTGTCCGATGATCCTCGAAAATTCGCTCATTGCGTCTCCGTCATGTGCCCCAGCAACGCGCGGTTGTAACCTTCGGTGCGACGTTGCCTGTCATGATTATCGACGCATAGCTCGCGTGCCATCCATGTGGCAATGCTCATGCGGAACGTAGTGCCGACAGTTTGAGTTTCTTGCGTTCATCCTTCATCTCAATCTTGACGACACGGGGCAGCCATTCTTCGATTGCATCGACAGCGGCGAGTCTTTCTTCTTTGCTCCAGCCGACGGCATCCCGGGCCAAGGTTTGGGCTTTTTGGTGGAATGCTGTATTGGGGTTGTCTTTTCCGCCACGCAACTGTTTGGCGCGTGCGTCGAAGGCTTCCTTGAATTCCTCGATGCGGCGGAGGCTGGGTGAGAGTGACGCCAGTTCATCCGCATGCGCTTGGAGTTTTTTCTTTTCGCGCGCAACTTCGATCGCCTTTTCGTCGAGCCTCATCCGACCATAACCTACCGCCGTTTTGGCGCCGAAGCCTAGCCATTTCCCGGCATGGTCAAAAGCGGTTTCGATCAGACCGCGCCAGGTTAGGCGCAGCGTGTCATCGTGTAACAAAGCTGCGTTGCATTCCACGTAAAAAGTGAATTCCGATTTGGCCGGCACCGCTAGAAAGGAAATCGGATTGGGGTTTTCACTGTTGTGCGGACCGTGTTTTCCCTGCTGGTAATACTCGCCGTGATGAGGGGTCATGATTTCGACCGACATTTCATTCTTGTGCAAGATAGGGAGCGTGTCCCAAAAACGTAGCGCGCCCTGTTGTGGATGCGCATCGCGGGTGTGGTCTTCTTCACCGGGGCCGAACAGGGAGCGAATGACATCTTCATCCCAGCCTTTGGCTTCGCCCCAGTCGCCGCCGGCCAGTTCTTCGGCAGCCGTGCGGATGACCCCCTTGATGCCGGAACCGGCAAGGTAGGGCAGGCCGTAGGGCGTGAGGAAAGCAAATCCGTTTTCCAGCGGATGCTCGTTGCCGAGACCGGTGGCAAAAGGCGCCGTGCTGACGCAGGGCAGGACGAGCACTTGATCGCCCAACATTTCGGCAGCGGTGTTCTGGCGTGCGCAGAAGGCAGTAAGAAGTTTGATACTGTGGTCGGGGAGCTTTTTAAGCGCGTCGAGCATGGGCACAACACCGCTTTTCGGTTTGCTCCAGTCGTCATTCCAGCCCGCGTAATAGAGGCTGAACCGATGTCCCGGCGGGGCATCGGAAAAATCTTTGAGATACGCAGGGACGGCAGCAGGCATGGTTATTTCCCCGGATTGAGCGCAGCAGCGAACTGGCGAATCCAGCGCAGAAGCAACAGAGATTCTTCAGTGGCCTGGCGGTAGGTCGGGCTGTCTGCCTGGAGCAGGATGCTCATTAGCGGACTAAAGCCGGGGTCTTTGTCGGCTCCACCCGCTCGTAACATGATCCAGCGGCGCAGGTGTCCGGCCAGTGCCTTATGGTTTGCCTTTTCCTTGTATTCGTAAAAGGCCAGCGTCTGCATCAACCCGTTGTTCATGATGAGCGCGGGTGCTGCCTTGGCGAGGTTGGTGTATTCACTCGCTGCGAGGGCGATACCTTCTTGTGCCATCGCCCACGCGGCTTGCGAGCGTTTCTGTTCCAGTGTCATTTTGCTCATGCGGGTCTCCTTACTTCACTGCCGTAACGACAACCTGACCTCGCCCGGTCGTGGCGTCGCCGCCGATCTGCAGCAGTTGTCCATCGAGGTTGCCGAGCACATGGCTGATCACCGCTTCGGCAGCGACCTCGCCTTTGCCGCTGCGTTCGGCGCTGGCCATTAGTGGCGCGATGAGAAGGCTTTCCGGTGGCAGATTTTCGACGTAAAACAGCCCGCCATCACTGGCGGTTCCGGTTTTGTCGTCGATGCGCACATGCGGTTCAACTACCGTGGCGTTTTTGACAAAATAGGCAAAATCTTCGTCGGAGAGCAGCACCAGGTCAGTCTTTATTTTCTCGCGAAAGAAGGCATGTGCATCGCTCTGGGGCAGCGCGTGATCTGCCAGCCAGGCGGCAATTACTTTGAGTTCCGCGCTTTCGCTGGCGGTGTATTCAAAGGCTTCAAGCGCCAGTGAACCGCCGGTAGTGAGCCCCGCATCGCACACATTCGCATCGCCTTCTCCGATATGTTTAACCGAGGCGGGCAGCCCGGGTTTGCCAAGTAGTTCGAGCATCCGACTGGCGCGAGACAGTGCCAGCGGGCTGGTCGCATAAACGTAGCCGCGTTTCAAGGAACGCACCGGGAAAGCGAGCAGTTGGGCATCGCCAAAACTCACCGCGCCAGCGTAAAGTTCTCCGCCTTCCGGGCCAAACAGGCGCTCGAGCAAGTCGCCCTTCCAGCCGGGTAATTGCGCAAAGCGATGGCGAATCGCCCCCTTGATGCCGGAACCGGCAAACAAGGGGTGGCCGGTGTGGCGCTCGCGCTGTATCGGGCTGTCGATCAGGCCGAAAGCCGTGCCCGCACCCATGTGAACGGGGCTGACGGCGTAGAGAAAGAGTGCGGTGTGGGCTTGGTACATGGTTTGGTTTCCTGTGTAGATGTCGATTATCCGTGGTTCAAAGCGCCCACGGTGCGATGGCAAGCTTGCCGAAGCCTTCGGCGTATCGGGCGGGGTCTTCTATTGGGAAGCCATTGTGCGCGAGTGCCTTGAGCACGGCCAGGTCACCCATAAAATTTTCAAACCAATAAACGCTTCCCGTCGGCGCAACGCGCTGGGCGGGCTTGGGCTTGTTGGTGACGAGGTCCCAGCCGGAAACCGTTTCGGCGCGGCTGACCGAGGCGGCAACCAGCGTGGCGGGGACACCGTCCGGGCGCCAGCCACCACTGAACAAGCCGGGGGTGGTCAGCATCAGGCGGAAACGACCTTCCTTCTCGATTCGCGCCCAATCCGGTGCGGTTGATGGTGGCGTAATAGCGCGGACGACCGCGCCGCGGCCATCACCGCCCAGTCGGACGAGGCTTCCGTCCGAAAGCTGA
>CANJQI010000103.1 GCA_947476215.1 Betaproteobacteria bacterium | reverse complement strand
ATTTTTCCCGTGGAATCGATTTTATCAACGACGAAGTAGCAGGGCCGATGGAAGTTCAGATAGGGATTGAACACTTCGGCATAGCAGCGGTTGATCTCGGTGGCGTATTTTTGTGGGATATGGCTGTAGGCCATGACTTTGCGGATGACAGCGCCGTTTTTGCATTCGGCGAGCGCGTTGTCGTTGGTTTGGCGAGGACCTGATCGGGTAAATTCGAGGCGTAGTTTTTCTAGAAGTTTGGCGATCTCGTGGTTGACGTGCTCGGAGCCGGAATCGGAGTGAAAGCCGCGAATCACGAACGGGAAACCCTCGAGCATTAACGCAATGACGGGCAACAGGAAGGCTACGCTAATGTGTTCCACCGATGCCACTATTTCCCACTGGGTAACGATATCGATGGCGTTGATATGGTAGACGCCCTTAACCCGAATGGCACTTACTTAAGCCTCAAAGGGATTGGCGTATGAGGCAAAGATGTTGAAAGTAAAGGGAAAGGCTGGGTGAGATTGGTAAGATGTTGTCGCCAAACAATTCATCCACTTTTCCCGAGGCCAGTCTAGACAGATCATAGTGCGGAGTTTGTATCGCAGCAACATCGAAAGAAAATTGGCCGGTGCGTTCGGGAGATTGAAGCGGTGGATTTTTTCAATGCACTCACGGGCACTGAGCTGTTGGACAAGACCGAGGCGTATCTGCCGGAGCATCGCGAGCGGCTGTACCGGCCGACGGTGACCTTGCCCATGTTGATGATGCAAGCCCTCAACGAGGACGGCTCGTGCCAGAAAGCGGTCAATGACCGGGCGGCACGGCGTGTGGCCGAAGGGTTGAGCGCAAACAGCGTACGCACGGGGGCGTACTGCAAAGCGCGGCAGCGCCTGCCCGTTGAGATGGCGATGTCGCTCACGCGAGAGACGGGCCAACTGCTCAGTGCGCGTGCGCAGGCCGGCTGGCGCTGGCGGGGACGGACGGTAAAGCTGGGGGACGGGAGCGGGATATCGATGCCGGATACGCCGGAGAACGAGGCGTGCTATCCACAGCCGAGCAGCCAAGCCGAAGGGGTGGGCGTTCCGCTCGCACGGATTGTCGCAGTGATTTGTTTGTCCACCGGGGCGGTCATTGATGCCGCGATGGGTCCGTGTTCGGGCAAAGGCACCAGCGAGTTGGGACTGCTGCGAAGTACCAGTGCGGCATTTTCCGCTGGGGATGTAATGCTAGCCGATGCCTTCTATTGCAATTACTTCCTGAGCGCAACGCTGTGGGCAGCCGGCATAGAGGTTCTGTTCGAACAGAACGGCGCGCGCATCACCGATTGTCATCGCGGCCAACGACTGGGCAAACACGATCACCTGGTGCACTGACCGAAGCCGAAGACCCGCCCACAATGGATGACGAAGGAGCATTACGAGACCTTCCCGGATGAGCTTACTGTGCGGGAAGTCAAGGTCGACGGCCAAATCTTGGTTACCACGATGCTCGATCACCGCAAGGTTCGACAGGCCGAATTGTCCAAGCTGTACGGGCAGCACTGGAACGTGGAACTCGACCTGCGCAACATCAAGACCACCTTGGGCATGGACGTGCTCAGTTGTCAGACTCCACAGATGAATGAGAAAGAGATGTGGGTTCATCTGCTGGCCTACAACCTGATTCGTCGGCTCATGACCCAAGCAGCGCTCGATGCCGGCGTACAGCGTGCGGCCCTGCTCCGGCGGGCCACCAGGTGAACTTGCCCGTGGATAGCCGCTTGTGGCACATCCAGAAGCCCTGACCGTCGTACACCAAGACCTTGAGGGCCGTTCGGGCTCGATTGCCGAAGACGAACAGCACCCCGCTGAATGAGTCGGCCCATAGTAGCTTCCTGCAGTGGTTCAGCAACCCATCGATACCGGCGCGAAAGTCGATCGGCTCCACGGCCACCAAGATGCGCATGTGCGGCGTGATTTGGATCATGGTGCCCCCAGGAAGGCATTGCACAGCGCGGACAGACCGACCAGGCCCTGGCCGTTGAGCTCCACGCGCATCCTGGCCCCGCGCGCATTGGCCAGTTCGACCACGCACTCCGGCAGCGAAGCGCTGTGCCCAGGCATCGGCCCGGCCGCTGCGGACAGTTCGACGAACCGCGGCACCAATTGGGTTGTCCTCGCCTTACCGCCGGCCAGCGCGCCCCGCTGCTTGAGCATGTCGTAGTCAAGGCTGAGTTCCCCCGCCACCCGGCAGACCCCATGCACGGCCACCATCTCGAGCGCCGCGGCCCACTACTCCAGCGGGATCCGCATCCCCAGCTTGCGCACCGCACGCCACGTGGCAAATCGCTCTTTCAGCGGCGTCAGCGCACCTGCGCCCGCCTGCACCCGCACCGCCTTGCCCCTCACCTTCATCGCCGCTCTCCATTCAAGGTTGCAATGGCAGCAGAAGATACTCAGTTCAACTCGTCAGTTCATGCAGATGTGCCGGAAGGACAAGGCAAAGTTGCGGGCAACTATGCATTCGACTTCTTCTTTGCCGAGCGTCATACGGTAGGGTCAAACCTCACAATATCAACGTCCTTAAATCTCGTAACTACACATGCAGCTCCAGAATCGGAAACCTACGCCATGCTGCTCGCCGGCCTTAGGCTGTTGGGCTACGCCGCGCGCCGCGGAAAACAGAAAATTCTTCGTTGATGTGCGATTATGTAGTTAGAATGAAAACACCCCGCGCTGCGCAGTTTTTTCAGCCGCGCGAATATCGACGTCGGTCATTCCTCGCGTATTCCTGCGTCCTTGATGACCTTGCCCAGCTTGGCAATTTCGGCTTTCATCTTGTTCAACAGTTCCGCAGGGGAACTGCCCACGGTTTCCACGCCGGAATCGAAGAACTTCGCTTTAACCGCCGGCTGACCGAGGACGCCGGCCACCGCCTGACTGAGCCTGGTGATGACAGGTGCCGGCGTCTTGGCCGGCGCGAGCAAGGCAGTCATACCGACATACTCGTATCCCGGCAAACCCGTCGCCGCTACGGTCGGTAGTCCGGGCATCAACGCCGACGGTTCCGCGCTGGTCACCGCAAGCGCACGCAGGCGGCCGGACTTGATGTGCGGCGCCACGGTACCGGCGGTGGAAAATTCCAGTTGCACTTCGCCACCTAATAGAGCCGCCATGCGCGCCGAGCCGCTCTTGTACGCGACGCGCAGCATATTGACCCCCGCCATGGCTTTGAACAGTTCCGGTGCCAGATGCGAGGAAGAACCGGCGGCCCCGGTGGAGAAATTGAGTGTCCCAGGTTTGGCCCTCGCCAGCGCGATCAACTCCTTCACAGAACTGATGGGCAACGCGGGATTCACGCACAACACAGTCGGCGCTTTCGACATGATGGTCACAGGCGCAAAATCGCGCAGGGTGTCATAGGGAGCGTCGCGCATCAGCGGGCCTATCCAAAGTGAGCCGCCGGCAACGATCAACGTATAGCCGTCAGGCGTGGCGCGCGACACGATCTGCCCGGGCACCACGCCGTCGCCGCGATTGTCCATAATGACCTGCTCATTGAAACTGGCGGACAGCCCTTGAGCGACCAAGCGTCCGACAAAATCATTTTGTCCGCCGACGCCACCGGTAACCATGCGTATGGGCTTGCTTGGAAACGTCTGCGCAAGCACCGGGTTACCGATATTCAACACTGCGGCCAACACCACGCCCGCGGAAATAGTTGCAACTCTCATGAAATTCACCATCGCCAAAGAATGAAATATTCTAGACCTTCCGAGTGTGGTCGTCATTTTACGTTAGTACCGATGATGCACGCCGAAACACGCAGTGCTCACGGCTTGACGCGTGCAACCAAAGCAGACAAACTTGACGGCTGCTATTTTCAAATCAACACTCGATCAAATTAAACTTATGAAAACTTCTTCTTATGATGTCGTTGTCGTCGGTGCGGGAAATGCAGCACTGTGCGCCGCCATGTCGGCGCGCGAACAAGGCGCCTCGGTGCTGGTTCTCGAACGGGCGCCCATCGAAAAACGCGGCGGAAACAGCGCCTTCACCGCAGGCGGTTTCCGCATGGTCCACGATGGCTTGAACACCATCAGGAAGCTGGTTCCCGACCTTACCGAAGACGAGATCGCCAAGACCGACTTCGGCCAATATACCGTCGAGGAATACCTCGACGATCTGGCGCGCATTACTCAATACCATATCGACCCCGATCTGGCGGAGCTGTTCGTAAAGCGCAGCACCGAAACCGTGCTGTGGATCAAGGAGAAGGGGCTGCGCTTCCAGGCCAATTTCGGGCGTCAGGCCTTCATGCACGAGGGGCGGTTCAAGTTTTTCACCGGCTACGTATGTTCGGTCATCGGCGGCGGACTGGGTTTGGTAGACGGCGAGTTCAAGGCCGCGGAACAGAATGGCGTGGTTATCCGTTATAAAGCACGCGCAACGTCGCTGCTGCGCAATGATGCCGGCGTTGCAGGCGTGCGCGCGCTGATAGATGGCGTTGAAGAGGAAATCCACGCGCGCGCAGTCGTGCTGGCATCCGGCGGATTCGAAGGGAATCGCGAATGGCGTGCGCGTTACCTGGGTCCGGGCTGGGATCTGGCCAAGGTGCGCGGCACGCGCTACAACACCGGCGACGGCCTGCAAATGGCGCTGGACGTCGGCGCCCAGCCGTACGGCCAGTGGTCGGGCTGTCACTCCTGCTCGTGGGAGCGCTATGCGCCCGATTACGGCGAACCCGACGCCAAGACCAGCGGCCAGCGCCACTGCTATCAGTTCGGCATCATCGTCAACGGCGACGGCAAGCGCTTCCTCGACGAAGGCGAAGACTACCGCAACTTCACGTTCGGCAAGCATGGCCCCGCGGTTCTCAAGCAGCCCGGCGGCTACGCGTATCAGGTGTTTGACGCGCATGGTGTCAAGTTCCACCGCAGCGAATACAAGCTTCGCGGTGCAACCAAGGTGCAGGCGAACACGCTGGAAGAACTCGTGCAAAAAATGGGCGATGTGAATCCCGAGGGGTTCCTTAAGACCGTGCGCGAATACAACGCCGCGATCAAGACCGATGTTCCATTCAATCCCAACATCAAGGACGGACGCTGCACCGTGGGTCTGGATATCCCCAGATCCAACTGGGCGCATCCGCTTCAGGAACCGCCATTCGAAGCGTACTCGGTGGGCACCGGCATCACCTTCACTTTCGGCGGCATCAAGATCGACACCACGACACGCGTGCTCGATATTGCCGATCAGCCGATCAAGGGCCTTTACACCGCAGGCGAAATGATAGGCGGCATCTGGTATTTCAATTATCCTGGTGCGGCGGGACTCATGTGTGGTGCCGTTTTTGGGCGCCTCGCGGGGCAGGAGGCGGGGAAATTCGCGAAGGGCTAGTCGCTCTTAACAGAAATAACGCGCAGTGCACGACACAAAAAAACCCCGCAGTAGCGGGGTTTTTAGCGCGCCTTAGAAACGCGGTTTTTGCAACTTCGTAATTCTGCCGCCGGCGCCTTGCCACAAAGCCCATCAAGCCCAGGCCCGCGAGCATCATCGCATAGGTTTCCGGCTCCGGCACGACGGTCGGCGTCGTGAATGCATATTCATATCCGATGGATATCAACTTGTGGGCGCCGATGGTACCGATTCTGTATGCGAGATTGATCGAACGGTCAGCGGTGCCATAGAAACCAACCGCCTGCGCCGCTCCAGCGAGTTCGGCTACCGGATTGACGGGCGAGCACACGAACTGTCGATGTAAGCTCTGACGTCAAATGCCCCGGAACTGGTGGTATTGCGCAACTCAATGGCCTTGGATGGAGAATTGGGGGCCGCTGCCTTGGCAGAGGCGACCGCGCCCTGCCCAAGAATCGGGTTCGCGGTCGCAAAAGTTGATGGCATGCCCTGAGCCGGGTCGATGCCCACACCCCACGTAACGCCCGTAATCGCGGAATTGGTATTGTTAATCAGCGATACGTTGACGACAGTCTGGTTGCCGACAAGGCTGTCCTACTGCTGAAAAGTCAATCTACCCTCGTTTCCCGTGAATGCAAATCCTCCCACGCCGAATGTCAAGGCACCGAGCGGGTTTGAACTGGTCGCATTATTGGCAGTAAATGTGCCGGCACTTGAGTTGAGCCAATAGCAGGAAAGCGCGGTGCCCCAATTCACGAATTCGGTCGCGGTGTACGACAACGAAGCAAAGGTCCCCGAATCATTAAACACAGCCGAGATAGTGCCATTTGAAATAGAATTGGGCGCCGCATGCGCACCTCCAACCAAAGCCAAAGCAACCGCAGCGCCGAGGCGCGGATGTCTTGAATGTGCCTAAAAGAGTTGTGCGCATTGAATAGTTCGTTGAAAAATATTTAAGTGAATAAAAAAACTACTATCGCCTGTGGTAAATGCCCAGAAAAACTGATTCGTATCATCACAGTTAACCTATGAGCAATATGCGCGCTATGCCGGAAAAGGTGCGGTTCGATGACAAAAATCCGCCCTATATGTGTAGAAACGCACAATCGTTTCACGATGATGAGCAAGATGTCACACAACGAATGTTGCGACTTCACCATTCACAATTGCTAGAAAGCGAAATTAAAACCACCTTTTCCCATGCTGGCGACGATATCCCCGGCCTGGCAAGCGGTCGCCTTCTCCAATACAGCATGAGTCTAAAGAGGTGACTGTTATCGATCATGATGTGAAACATGGCGATCCACTTTTTGAGTGAATGCCGATGAGCGTTGCGCTCTTATTGCGTGCATCGCGCACCGAATTGGTAGTTAACTAGAAGCAACCTTCTCGACGGCATCAAGACTATCGCCGTGGTGCGGTAAAAAAACGAATGGTGATGCATGCATGAGGATTTTTGGTATTCTCGCGCATTGAATAGCCCCAATTTTTAACTCTGAGGAGCATCGCATGATCACCGACGCACAAGTTCACATCTGGAACGCCAACACGCCGCAAGAACCCTGGGACCCGAAAGCGCAATCGCACTTGCCGGACCCCATGCCCGCCGAGCGCATGCTGAAGCTGATGGACGAGGCCGGCATAGACCGCACCCTCATCTCCCCGGCTGGCGTCGCGCCCGACCGTGATCCCTCGTGCGCGCAAGCCGCGGCGGCCAAGTATCCCAAGCGCTTTCGCGTGATGGCGTGGTTCGTGCCGCATGTGCCGTCGCAATGGAAGATTCTGCCGCGCTGGCTCGAGCAGCCCGGCGTGTGCAGCCTGCGCCTGTCGATGAACGAGCCCGAGCACAAGAAACTCTTCGCCGACGGCGCTTTCGAGCCGGTGTGGCAGGCGTGCGTCGATCAGGATATGCCGGTGGCCGTGTGGACCCGCGACGGCCCGGCGCTGATGGAGCCGGTGCTGCAGAAATATCCGAACCTTCAGTTCATCGTTGACCACTTCGCCTGGGCCGTGCCCGGCGACAAGCGCGAAGCCAAGGTGCAGGCGATGATCAATTTCGCACGCTATCGCAACGTAACCGTTAAAGTGTCATCACTGCCGCTGGTGTCGGGCAGCCCCGCGCCCGAGTATGAAGACCTGCATCCACTCATCAAGCGCGTGCACGCCGCCTATGGCGCCGAGCGCCTGATGTGGGCTTCGGACCAGACCCAGACCATGGGCAAGTGCCGCGGCACCTATGCGGAAAACGCCGACATCATCCGCAAGTATGCCGCAGCCTACCTGCCGGCGGCAGACATACAGAAGATGATGCACGACACGGCGACCCGTGTGTTCAAGTGGCCGGTGGCGTAAGCTGAAAGCTGGAATAAGTGCGGGCACCAGTGGAATGTATTGATGTTCGTCACTTAAATCAGCGTGTATGGGCGCAGAGCCAGGTAAATTCGGTAATTTAGTCGCCCCTAATGTCGGCATGATCACTTTGCACAATTGCGCCGCTTCAGATGTGGTTTCGCCTGCGAACTGTTCCAGCGAACTGCGGACATGCTATTGGCCTGTCTCTCTGCATTGGGGCGACACGCATGGGCCCAAGTGGAGACGAGTAACAGCATGAGAATTTTTGCAGTTGATACCGGTGGAACTTTTACCGATATGGCCGCCTACGACTCCAGTCAGAACAGAATCGTTTGTTCCAAGAGTCTGACGACCTATGACGACCTGACCGATGGCATCCTGACCACTTTCGACAAGTCCGGGGTGGTCCTCGCGGGCGAGGGAATATTCAAGCACGGCACGACGATAGTCATCAATGCATTGTTGCAGCGCTCTGCAAGCGGCATCGCCCTCGTGACCACGCGCGGCTTTCGCGACGTGCTTGAAATGGCACGCGGCAACCGACCCGTACCTTTCGATCTGTTCTACGAGCGTTCCGCGCCACTGGTCCCGCGTGAATTGCGCTACGAGATCGACGAACGCATGGACGGGCAGGGCAAGGTGCTCAGGCCGCCGCGCCGCGACGAAGTCGATGCACTCGCGGGCGAGTTGAAGGCCCTGGGCATCGCTGCGGTTGCCGTGTCCTTCCTCAATTCCTACATAAATCCCGAGCATGAGCAACTGGTTGGGGAGTGGCTGCGTGCCGCCCTGCCGGATGTATTTGTCACTTGCGGGACCGATCTGACGCGCGAATGGTACGAATATGAACGTACCGCCACCGCCGCCGCAAATGCCTACGTCGGTCCGCAGATGAACGGTTATGTGCGGCTGCTGGGCGCGAAACTGACCTACCGGGATTTCACCGGAAAGTTCTATCTGATGGGTTCCAACGGAGGGGTCGTTTCGGCGGACCGCGCACTGCGCGAACCCATCATGCTCGTGGAGTCGGGTCCGGTCGGCGGCTGCATAGGGGCGGCGGCGTATGCGCGCGACCTCGGCATCGACAACGTGCTTGCGTTCGACATGGGGGGCACGACCGCAAAGTGCGCGCTGATCGAAAAAGGCCAGTTCGATGTGAAGCCCGTCTATTATGTCGGCGGCTACGACTACGGATTTCCAGTACGCGGCGCGGTCATCGACATCGTCGAAGTGAGTGCCGGGGGAGGATCGATCGCGTGGCTCGATGAGACCAGGCGTTTGCATCTGGGGCCGCGCAGCGCCGGGTCGACGCCGGGGCCGGCCTGCTACGGAAGGGGCGGGACCGAGCCTACCATTACCGATGCGAACGCGGTTCTGGGCCGGATTTCGCCGGACGCTTTTCTCGGCGGCGAAATGCACCTTGACATCGCCGCTGCGCAAAGAGCGATCAACGACAAGATCGTCAAACCCTACGGGTTGGTGGGAGAAAGCGAACTGCTGCGCATGGCGGCGGGCATGATTTCGATCGCGACGGTCATCATGGCGGGTTCGATAAAACGCGTGTCGGTCGAGCGTGGGCGCGATCCGCGCGACTACGCGCTGTTCGCGTATGGTGGCGGGGGGCCCCTGCACGCCGTGGACCTCGCGCGCGAATTGCATATTCCCACCGTCATCGTGCCGCCAGAACCGGGTAATTTCTCGGCCATCGGCATGCTGTTAGCCGATGTCCGGCGCGACCGGGCCGAAACGGTCATTCTGCCGCTGGTGGATGCCTCGTTGCAGAGAATAGGCTCGGAATTCCAGCGGCTGGAGGCCCTGCTGCGCGAGGAATTACAATCCGAGACGGGATCATCCGAAATTGCGACCGAACGACAGGCGGAAATGCGCTATCGCGGCCAGGTGCATTCGCTGCTGACGCCCTGTCAGAATTTCGGAGATGTGGCCGAGTTGCGGCGCGTGTTCGAGGATCTATATCTGCGCCGTTACGGTCACGTCGAGCAAAAAAATCCAGTGGAGATCGTCAGCCTTCATGTCATCGGCCGCACCTCAGTCGGCAAGCCCGATCTTGCCAGCCTGCGAGCGGAGTCCCCAGCCGGCGAGCCTAGCCGCCGTGTATGCATGGTCTATTTCGCCGGCAGCGCCGCGAAACTTGCTACCGCGGTATATCGCCGCCATGAACTTCCCGATGGATTTACGGCTGACGGGCCGGCGCTGATCCAGGAATATGGATCGACTACGCTGGTCGGCGTGGGCGACCATTTCACCGTCGGGCGCCTGGGCGAAATTCGAATTACCGTTGGAGGTGCATGAATGGCCGACCATTTGCAATTGCCACCGCAGCCAGTGGGCGAAATCGACCCCATCACACTTGAAATTCTCCGCCATGCGCTGCAGGCTATCCCTGACGAAATCGAGTCGGACGTATCGCGTACCGCCTACAGTCCGCTGATATACGAGTACAAGGACTATGCCATAGGCCTGATCGATACCGAAGGCCGCCTGATCGCGCACTCGCGCGGCGGCATCCCGCTGTTCATGGCGAATGTGCTCGGCCTCGCGATTCTGGACGGGCTGGTCTGCTATCGGCGCGACGAGATTCATCCCGGCGACGTGTTTATCAGCAACTGGTCCGAAACATTCGGCCAGCACCTGAACAACGTCACCATGTACACGCCGATCTATGCCGATGATGAGGGCCGCGAACTCATCGCCTTCATGGCGGTACTGACGCATTGGATGGATGTCGGCGGACGTTATGTGGGCTCGTCGGCATCGAATGATACGACTGACATCTGGCAGGAAGGCATACAGTTTCGCAGCGTGAAGATACGCTCACGCGGTGAACCGGTGCCGGAAATGTACCGCATCATCGAGATTAACACCCGCTTTCCCGAAATGGTGCTTGGCGACCTGGCCGCACAACTTTCGGCGTGCATCAAAGGACGGGCACTTTACGAAAATCTGCTGCGACGTTATGGGAAGGATGTGGTCACCTGCGCGACGCACACCATCTGGAAGCAATCCGCGGAAGCCGCGGCCGCGGCCGTGCGCTCCATTCCGGACGGCACCTACCAGGCGTCGGCGTTTCTTGACAATGACGGCGTCGTCATGGACAAGCGGATAATCATAGACATCAGCGTGAAGATCGATGGCGAGCGCTTCATCGTCGATTTTTCAAATGTGTCGGAACAGGTTCGCGGGCCATTCAATTCGGGCTATTTCGGTGGCGGCATGTCGGCTGCGCGCCTTGCGTTCAAATACCTCACGACCCCGATGGAAGCGACCAACCAGGGCAGCTTCGCGCCGCTGGAAATCATTCTGCCCGACGGCAAATTCATGAGCGCAAGGCCCGGCGCGGCACTGGCGCGTTACGGTTCGCCGCTACCCACCGTGATCGACACCATACTCAAAGCAATGGCGCCGGCGGTGCCGGAACGCGTCATTGCCGCGCACCACGGACAAGCCGGCTCGCATCGTTTCCAGGGCAAGCTGGATAATGGGCGTCTGTTCAGCAACCTTGACACGGCGCACGGCGGCTGGGGCGCATCGCAGGGCCGGGACGGCGCCGGGCCGTTCAAGACTGTGTCACATGGCGACACGCGTGATGTACCGGTCGAGATGCAGGAATCGGCATACCCGTTGCGCATCGATCACATAGGGTTCAAGACCGATACGGGCGGGCCGGGCGAATTTCGGGGCGGACTGGGCGTCGAAAAGCGCTACACGGTGCTCAACGCCTGCAATCTTACCGTTACCTTCGTCAGGCATGATTGCCCGGCATGGGGGCTGCTCGGCGGGGGGGGCGGGTCATCGGCGATCATCGAAATCCATCGAGCCAGCGGAGAGAAGCTGGGCCCGTTCCTGAAAGTGTGCGATATCGAACTCTGGAAAGATGACCGCGTCGTCATCATCACCGGCGGCGGTGGCGGCTACAAATCGGCGCACCTGCGCGATCCGCAAAGGGTGGCGGGCGATGTGATGCGCGGACTGGTGTCCACCGACGCCGCGCGCGGCATATACGGCGTCGCCATCACGCCACAATTCACCGTGGACGAGGCTGCGACAGCGCGGCTGCGCGCCGCGGCCGGAGACTTGCTATGAATGACATGGCCGAAAAACCGCAACTCCTGAAGGTCGTCGATCTCACCAAGGATTACTCGACGCGCAGCGGCGTCCACGTGACGGCGTTGCCGGGCGTCTCGATGACGCTGGAAGACGGCGAGTTCGTGAGTGTCGTTGGGCCATCGGGTTGCGGCAAGACCACGCTCTTGAAGATACTCGCCGGCATCATCCAACCGACCTCCGGCCAGGTGCTCTATCGCGGCAGGCATATTACCGGCGCGCAGCGGGGCATGGGTGTGGTGTTCCAGTCGCCTGTCCTCATGCCGTGGCTGAAGATCATCGACAACGTGCTGCTGCCGGCGAAAGTCATCGGGCTCGATCGCACGGCGGCGCGTGCCACCGCGATGGAGTTGCTCGAGCTGGTAGGCCTGGGCGGGTTCGAAAACAAGTACCCGTTTGAACTTTCCGGCGGAATGCAGCAGCGAGCCTCCATCGTGCGCAGCCTCGTGCACGACCCCGCAATCCTGTTGATGGACGAACCGTTCGGCGCGCTCGATGCCTTGACGCGCGAGCACATGAACGTCGAGTTGCAACGTATCTGGCTGTCGCGGCGCAAGACCGTATTTTTTATCACGCACAGCATTTCCGAGGCGGTGTACCTGTCCGATCGCGTGCTGGTCATGTCGGCGCGTCCCGGCAGATTTATCCGCGATTTGCGCATTTCGTTCCCGCGTCCGCGCGACTACGACTGCACTGCCACGGCGGAATTCGGTGACTACGTCAAGCAAATCCGCCAGTTGCTGGTGCGACATGAGGACCACAATTCATGATTACACAATCTGCGCCAACGCCGGCACGGCGACCGAAGACCAGATTCGATGACGGGCCGTACCTGCCTCTGGTGCTCGGGACCATCAGCGTTGTTCTGTGCCTTCTGGTATGGCAACTGGCGGTGAGCTGGATAGGCGTTCCCCACTACGTACTGCCAGAGCCGCTCGGGGTATTCCATGCGCTCGTTGACGGGCTGTCGGGCAGCGTCTCGGATCGCGGCAGCTTCTGGTATCACCTGCTGGACACGTTCAAGACGACGGCCTTCGGATTTCTCATCGGCAGCGCCATCGGCATAGCGCTTGCCGCGCTGATGTCGCAGTCGGTGTACTTTCACGGCATTGTGTTTCCCTATGTGGTCGTGTTGCAAAGTCTGCCGAAGATCGCCATTGCGCCGCTGTTCATCATCTGGTTCGGCTATCAGATCGAGTCCAAGATTGCGATGGCGGCTACGCTGACCGTGTTCCCGGTCCTCCTCAACTCGCTGCAAGGGTTGACCACGACGGACAGCGATCGCCTCGAAGTCATGATGGCCCTGAAGGCAACGCGCTGGCAAACGTTCTGGCATGTGAAACTGCCGAGCGCCCTGCCGCTGATCTTCGCCGGCCTCAATCTGGGCATCGTCTACGCGCAGTTGGGGGCCATCGTGGCCGAGTTTGTCGGCGCCCAGAAAGGCATGGGCGTGATGATGCTGCAATTGCAATCCGTGTCCGACACGGCTGGCGTTTTTGCGGTGCTGGTCGTGCTGGCTACGACCGGTTACCTACTGATCACGCTGATGCGAACTATCCATCGGCATGTGATATTCTGGGAAAACACGGCATCAAAATCAAAAACCCAGTCGGGATAGGCGTCGTGGGAAATTGTGCAAACCAGTGCGCCCGGGGCGATCGCCGGGTAACCGAAACAACGGCAGGGAACGATATGGAAAATGCTGACGGATATCTTACGAGGCGGAAGTTCAACGGGCTGCTGCTGGGCGCGACCGCGGCGGTGGCAATGCCGTTCGGCTCTGCGTTCGGGCAAGGTCTTAAGAAGATGGTTTTTGGCGCGGCATCCAAGACGATCACGCCCTTGCTTGCCCCGTTCGTGGTGCCGGAATATCTCGGTTATTTCAAGGAAGAAGGTTTGCAGGGCGATGTTGCCGTGCTCGGTTCAAATGCCGCGGTAGCGGCGGCTGCCGAACAAGGCCGCGTCGAAACCGTCGTCGGCGTGCCGTCATTTCAACTGCAGATGCTGGCCGACGGCAAGCCCGTCAATTTCATCAATTTCTTCGAGTACTCCTATCCGTTCAAATGGGGCGTGGCGGTCAAGCCGGATTCACCGATCAAGACACTGGCGCAGTTGAAGGGCAAGAAGATCGGCGTCCATAATTTCGGCACTTCCGAATATCAGGTCGGCAAGATCCTCGTCAAGCTCAGCGGCCTCGATCCGGAGAAGGATGTGAGCTGGCTTTCGGTTGGTGAAGCCGCCGGCTTCTCCCTGGCCAAGGGCGATATCGAGGCGCTGGTCTATTTCGATACCGGCTTCGGAACCATAGAGGCAAGCGGCATCAAGCTGGCTTACTTGCCCTTGCCGCCGAATGTGCCCAAGGTCGGCGGTTTGTATATCGGGGCGACCAGAAAGATGTTCACCGAGCGCAGAGCTGATTTGGTCAAGTACGGTCGTGCGGTCGCAAAGGCGATGTTCTTCATTGAAGAAAATCCGGAGGCGGCGAGCTACATTTTTCTGCAGATGTTTCCCGAGGCGGCGCCACGCAACAAGTCGACGCAGGAAAAAGTCGAAGCCATCCTCAATCCCATGGTCAAGCGGCTGCCGTCGTTCCGGCACTACGACAAGTCGATCAAGGAGTATGGTTACATCAGCCAGTCCGAATTGCGCGAGGACGTGGAGTTTCTCGGCCTGCAGAGCAAGATCAAGGACTCTTCGCACCTGTACACGAACGATCTGATCAAGGAGATCAATGCGTTCGATCGCGAGGTCGTCAAGAAACACGCGCGCGACTTCAAGCTCCCGTACAAGAGCTGATGTTGTGGTGGGTAGCGCGATTTGCGCGACCCACCTTCCGATTGAACAACCCAGGATCAGACGCAATGAGACTTCTGAGTTTTAAGTATGATGGGAAGGAAAGCTACGGTGTGGTCGAGGGCGATGGGGTTATCGATCTCGGGCGTCGATTGGGGGATCGCTACGCGTCGCTTCGTTACGCACTAATCCCGGCGGCGCTGTCTGAAATACGCAAACTGTGCGGTTCGGCAAGGCCCGATTACGCCCTCGACGCCATCGAATTTCTCCCGGTCATCCCCAACCCGGACAAAATCGTCTGCATAGGCCGCAACTATGGGGCACACGTCAAGGAAGGCAATCGCGAAGTTCCCGAAAAGCCCATGCTGTTTCCGCGCTATCCAAGTTCCCACGTAGGTCATCTGCAACCCCTGGTTCGGCCATTCGTTTCAACCAGTTTCGACTACGAAGGGGAAATCGCCTGCGTCATCGGACGTGAAGCGCGGCATGTGAGCGCGGCGCGGGCGCTTGACTTTGTCGCCGGCTATACGTGTTTTGAAGATGGCAGTGTGCGCGACTGGCAGCGCCACACCGATCAGGTGATGGCGGGCAAGATCTTTTGGCATAGCGGCGCTATCGGACCGTGGTTGGTGACTTCGGATGAAATTCCGGATCCATCAAAGTTGATGCTGACTACGCGCGTCAACGGCCAGCAGGTGCAGCACAGCGGCGCCGACCAGATGATCTTCGATATTCCGCATCTCATTGAATATATCTCAACAATCATCGACCTTCAGCCCGGCGACATCATCGCAACCGGAACCCCGGAAGGTATAGGCCTGCGCAGGAAGCCACCCCTGTTCGTCAAGGAAGGCGACACAGTGGAAATCGAAATCTCCGGAATTGGGGTGCTGCGCAACCCGGTGATCGACGAGAAAAGGCCTGACTAAGAGCGGTGAGCTGAATAAACTCGAAATTTCACCGCTGCTTTTTCCCTGTTTAATTCACCGCCAGAAATGGAGATAGGGATCTACCCCCCTTCTCCAGACGCGCGACTATATTGCCGACCTACATCTCAGTCTAACTATTTGTTGTTATTGATTATTTTATAACTCTCTATGTGATACGTTCGGAACTCAGCGGCGCCACACGCGCATTCTCCATCTGCCGCATTCTGAGTCTTGCAGAGTTGAATGCATAATAGTAATATGAATGCATCGAATGCATTTTAATTAGGTGCCGCCATGGCCATGCTGACAGTACGTAATCTGCCCGACGATATACATCGCGCATTGCGGGTGCGTGCCGCTCAACATGGGCGCAGCACCGAGGCCGAAGTCCGCGAAATTCTGGCCACCGCAGTCAAGCCAGAGTCGCGGGTTCGCTTGGGAGATGCCCTCGCGGCATTGGGCCGCAAGGTTGGACTCACAAACGAGGATTTCGAGGTCTTTAACCAAGTAAGAGACAAGACCCCGGCCGAGCCGCCAAGGTTTGAATGATCGTCCTCGATACCAATGTCGTCTCCGAGGCAATGAAGCCCGATCCGCACCCTGCCGTGCGGGCTTGGCTGAACAATCAAGCCGCCGAAACGCTGTATCTATCCAGCGTGACGCTGGCCGAGCTGCTGTTTGGAGTCAGGGCGTTACCAGCCGGCAAGCGCAAGGACATGTTGGCGCTGGCACTTGATGGGCTGATGGGACTGTTCAGAGATCGGTTGCTACCGTTCGATATCGATGCCGCACGGCGTTACGCCGAGTTGGCCGTGACGGCCAAGGCCGCCGGACGAGGATTCCCAACGCCTGACGGTTACATCGCCGCGATCGCAGCCTCGCGTGGATTCATCGTGGCGTCACGCGACACGGCACCCTACGAGGCCGCCGGAGTAAGTGTCATCAATCCGTGGGACGACTTGCAAAGATTGTAGGGCGTTAATCGCGCCTGTCGTCAGTCCGGCACGAGCGCGAGGCGGACTACCACTGAGCGTGCCCGGTTCTCCGCACCAATAAGAGTTACGTAACTTTCAATCCATAGGCTGCGCGCCCGCACCGAGTTTTACGCATGATCCGCGACGGTGCATCTTAGAACGTGAGTTGCACCCGGCAAATAGAAGGACTAACCCCATTTGTCTTTATCACTGCGTCGGGCGTTTGGTTCTTGCGGGCGTGGGTGTTCCTTTGATTAGCAACCGAGTTTTACCGCGAGATCGAGCATATCATCCGCGTTGACGGTGAAAGATGGTTCGTCGGCAAGGTCCTTGTTCGAATTGCGGCCAAATTCATGCGGGCGGCGCACGAAAGCGGTCTTCAAGCCGTATTTTTGCGTTGCATACAGATCGTGCTTGTGCGCGGCGACCATCATCACCTGCCCGGGTTGCAGATCGAGTGCAGCCACCGCGCCCAGATAAGCGCCGGCTTCGGGCTTGTAGTGATGGAACGTCTCCGCCGACAACACGCAATCCCACGGCAGACCGCCGAATTTCGCCATGTTCACCAGCAGCGACGTATTGCCGTTCGACAGCGTGGAAAATGATAAAACGCGTTTTCAAGCGCTTCAACCCCTTCACCGTATCCGGCCAGGGCTTCAGGCGGTGCCACACGCGATTCAGATGGACTTTCTCGTCCTCGCTCAAATCGTTGATATTCAACTGCACCAGCAAATCGTCGAGGATCATCCGGTGCAGCGCATCGATCTTGGTCCACGGCAACTCGCCGCGCGTCACACGGTCCATCGCCGGCCGGTAACCCGCGCGCCACGCATCGGAAAACCTGGCCCAGTTCACGCGCAGTCCCTTGGCCTTGCCCCATGCGCGACAGTCCCTGATGAGGCTGCCGCGAAAATCTACGCAAGTGCCAAAGACATCGAAGGTGAGCGCCTTGATATCGCCTGTGTCGACCGCCACCATGCGATCCATGGCCGCGAACAGCTCATCGCCATGCCGGGTCTTGAGTTGCTCGCGCAGCATCCGTTCGATGGTGGCCGAGGTGAGCAGCCCGGCGCTTTGCGCCTCTTGGGCGAGTTGATCGGGCAAGGTAATCTGAACCGTGGTCATGAGAACATCTCCTGTATGTGCAGGCGCTGCTTGAGCTTCTCGACTTCCCGCAGTCGGCGCTCCAGCCGGAGGATAGGCATTTCAATGCACCTGTTCCCACACCAGCGACTATATTGACGGCCCGACTAGCGGTCAATCACACTGTGTATGCTGAAAAATTTCCCTCTCGCGTAAATGTGCACCGCAGCGATGGAGAAGGGCTTGCGTTCCTCCCCTCGGGGAGCGCCAAGCTCGGAGCAGGAGCCAAATGTAAGGGCGCAGTCTCACCCAGTCGGTAATTTAGTCACCCTTGATACCAGCGGCCTTGATCACTTTGCCCATCTGCGCGATCTCAGATTTTATTTCCGCCGCAAACTGCTCCGGCGAGCTACCCACCGGTTCCAGCCCAGCATTGAGAAATTTCTCTCTGGCCTCAGCCGTGCGCAGAAATCGCACGCACTCCTGATTGAGGAGATGGACAACAGCCGCCGGCGTTCCAACCGGCGCGAACATGCCGGTGATGGTGACCGACTGATATCCCGGCACGCCTGCTGCGGCCATGGTCGGCAGGTCCGGAACGAAAACCGAAGGCTGCGCGCTAGTGACGGCGAGTGCCTTCAACCTGCCCGACTTGACATGCGGCGCCATGGAACCCGCTGTCGCGAACATGACCTGCACCTGCCCGCCGATCACATCCTTGAGTGCCTGTGCGCTGCCTTTATACGGGATGCGAACGATATCGATACCCGCCATGTGCTTGAATAGTTCCGCTGCCAGATGATTCGACGAACCGGTCGCGCCGGACGCGTAATTCAACTGAGCGGGTCTGGCCTTCGCCAATGTAATCAAGCCTCTAACTGAGGTAACTGGCAGACTGGGATGCACCACCAGAAAATTCGGTGAGCGAGTCACCAGCACAATCGGCAGGAAGTCGTTTACCGGATCGTATCGAACATTTTCCTGCAGCAGCGGCAATATCCAGAATGGATTGCCGTAATACAGCAACGTGTACCCGTCCGGCGGTGCTTTTGCGACGGTTTGCACGGCGATGATGCCGCCCGCCCCGCCGCGATTCTCAACGATTACCGTATGGCCCAAACTACCCGTCAGCCCCTGCGCGACAAGGCGAGCGGAAAAGTCGCTGCTGCCTCCTGGTTCCACACCTATGATGCGTACAGGTTTGATCGGATACGCCTGCCCCGGGTTTGCCGCAGCGGTCTGGCCGTCTGCAGTGCCCAAACTGAACAACGTCACGCAAACCGCGCACCCTGCGGTCGCCCACAGCCGCAATGTTGTCGATGCTGTCCGCATCAATCGACTTTCACACCTGCGGTTATGATCACCTTTTCCCACTTGGTGATTTCCGCCGCAATACAGGAAGCGAATTGTTCCGGCGTGCTGGCGACGATGTCGGCGCCGTTCGCGGCCAGTTTCTCCTGCAGGGCCGGCGTGCGCAGTTGCGCGACGGACTGCGCGTTCAACTGCGCCACGATTTCTCTAGGCGTGCCGGCAGGCGCCACCACGCCGTACCAACCGCTGACTTGATAACCTGCAACACCGGACTCCGCGATCGTTGGAATGTCGGGCGCCGAGTTTGTGCGCTCTCGAGTACTCACCACCAATCTCTTCAGCCGGCCGGTCTTGACGTGAGGCAACAGCGGCGGCACACCACCAAAATACATGGAGATCTGCCCGCCCAGCAAGTCGCTCATCCCCTGCGCCGCGCCCTTGTAAGGGACGTGCCGGATGCGCGAGCCGGACAAATGATTCAGCAGTTCGAGCGCAAAGTGCGCGGTCGATCCACTGCCCGACGAACCGCACGTCAATTCATCGGGACAAGATTTCGCGAGTGCGATGAAACTCTTGACGTTACCTGCCGGCACCGACGGATACACCGCCAGCAACATGGGGCCGGCGGTGGCCAGGACTACCGGCGCAAAATCCTTGACCGTATCGTATGGAATTTTTGGATACAGACTGGGATTGATGCCATGCGGAAACGCCACCATGACCAGTGTATAGCCGTCGGCAGGCGCCTTGGCGCCCAGCGCTGTACCTATGATGGCGTTGGCGCCGACCCGATTATCGATGATGACCTGCTGCCCGACAGACTCTCCCCAACGCTGTGCGATGAGGCGCGCGATTGCATCGGTAGGGCCGCCGGGCGCGAATGGAACGATCAACCGTATTGCATGGCTGGGAAACGCCTGTCCAAGGGCCGGCAGCGCGACGATCGAAGAACACAGCGCCAAAGACGCCAAAACCGATACGCCTTTCATAGTCACCTCCACAGGAGGTATACGGCTCATGAATCGGCTGATCAGGCCGATGCCTGCACCACGATCTCGTCTCCGTCAACCGTAAATTTGTGATCGAACCCGTCCGAGGCCCAGTCCATGTATTGCGCCATGTCATCGAAACGCGGATCGCCGTTCTTTAACACTTCGGGGCGGTACTGGGTATCTATCATCAACGGCACGAACGACACGCGTTTTACGCCTGACTTTGTCAATATAGCTTTGGCGAGCAGCGAGCGCTTGGAATCCTTGCCGTACGGCATCAGCGGATAGTCGAGATCCTGGTCGGTGTGATTGCGCAGTGCGCCATGCATCCATGGCGGCTCATTGAATTT
>CANJQI010000102.1 GCA_947476215.1 Betaproteobacteria bacterium | reverse complement strand
GTGGGCACGTCCTTTGTGCCCACGCGTTTCAACGCTGTCGCCGCGCGCCCACGTGGGCAGAACAAAGATCGTTTTGCCCACGCTACAAAGGGTAGCCGATTGGACAACCCGTTAGCCGACAGTTGGCCAAGCCCGCTTTGGTTCGAAATGGTGGTTTGACTTATTCGGACAGCAGACGCTTGAATCGGCAATCTTGAAATTAAAGGGCCGGAGCCGGCTTGATCGAGATGTGATGCTCCCAGGGCACATGGCAACGCAGCCATACAATGATCTAGGAGGGAGTCACAAGCCAATGTTCTTATTGATTTCGATTCCCGAGCGCGCAAAACTCTCTGCGTACGCAAAGATCTCGGACGGTCAGCAACCGGGTGGGCAACAAGTTGCCCACCCCTCGCTACAGAATATGCCCGGCCAGAGTTGCTCGGGCGGACTTTGTTATACTGCGTTCACCATGCCCGCCACCCGCAAGAGAGCTCCACTGCCTGATTCAGGAAATACACTCGGACTTGCGCGCGAGGTGCTGGAAATCGAAGCAGCGGCTATCAGTGGCCTGATTTCCCGGCTGGATCATGAATTTCAGCGCGCGGTCGATCTAATCCTCAACTGCAAGGGCCGCGTCACCGTCAGCGGCATAGGCAAATCAGGACATATCGCGCGCAAGATCGCCTCCACCATGTCGAGTACCGGCACGCCCGCCTATTTCGTGCATCCGGCGGAGGCAAGTCACGGTGATCTGGGCATGGTAACGCGCGATGACATTTTTATCGCATTGTCGAATTCCGGTGAAAGTTCAGAACTGCTTGCGATAGTGCCGTTGATCAAGCGCCAGGGCGCCAAACTGATTTCATTCACCGGAAACCCCGAGTCTAGCCTCGCGCGCGAAGCCGATGTCAATCTCTATGCCGGCGCCGAAAAGGAAGCGTGCCCTCTCAATCTTGCGCCGACCGCCAGCACCACCGCCGCACTGGCACTCGGCGATGCGCTTGCCGTGGTATTGATGCAGGCCAAGGGCTTCAGCCGCGATGAATTCGCGCGTTCGCATCCCGGGGGAGCGCTTGGACGCAAGCTCCTCACGCACGTGCGCGACGTGATGCGTACCGGTGATGACCTGCCGCGCATCGCGGACAACGCGTCGCTGTCGGACGCAATCATGGAAATCACGCGCGGCCGCATGGGGATGACCGCCATCGTCGACGCCAAACGCCGGGTGCTGGGCATATTTACCGACGGGGATTTGCGCCGCGCGATCAACAAGGGCGTCAATCTCAACGCCAGCAAGGTGGCCGACGTCATGACACCCGCACCGCGCACCATCAGTGCCGACAAGCTGGCGGTGGAGGCCGTGCAAATCATGGAAGAATTCAAAGTCAATCAACTGCTCGTCGTCGACGCGGCGCAAGCGCTGGTGGGCGCGCTCAACATGCATGACCTGTTCAGGGCAAAAGTCATATGATTGCAATTGCACCGGACTTTGCAACATTGCCGACCGCAGGCTGCTGACGCATGCGGGACGTCCATGAAAAAGCGCAGCGTATCCGCCTCGCAATATTCGATGTCGACGGCGTGTTGACGGACGGTAGCCTGTATCTCACCGATGGCGGAGAAGAGATTAAAGCGTTCAACTCACTGGATGGTCACGGCCTGAAAATGCTGCGCGAAAGCGGCGTCGAACTGGCCATCATTACCGGACGCGTCTCGCGCTGCGTGGAACTGCGCGCGAAAAGTCTCGGCATAGAACTGCTGTACCAGGGCGTTTCCGACAAGGCGCGGGCCTACGCCGAAATACTGGCATCGCGCAAGCTCGGTAGCGCGGCCACGGCTTACATGGGAGACGACGTTGTCGATCTGCCGGTGTTGATCCGCTGCGGACTGGCGCTGACAGTGCCGGCGTCTCCGGCATTGGTCAAACAGCACGCCGACTATGTGACACAAGCGCAGGGCGGCCACGGCGCCGCGCGCGAAGTCTGCGAACTGATCATGCGCGCCCAAGGCACGTTGGACCGCCAGTTGGAGAGTTATCTCAAATGACAGGGCGCTTCACGGCATGGTTTCCGATGACCCTACTCATCGCCCTTGCCGCGCTGACATTCTGGCTTGATCGCCAGATGCAACCCGCCGAGCGCGCGAACGACGGAAAAATGCGCCACGATCCCGACTTGATTGTGGACAAGTTGCACTCGACCCGCATCGGCCCGGATGGAACGATACGTTACAGATTAAGCGCGGACCGCATGGCCCATTATCCCGATGACGATACCACCGAGCTAGACGCGCCCAGACTCGTAAGCTATGGCAGCAGCAAATCCACCGTCACGGTCACTTCCAGAAAGGCCACGCTGTCAAAAGACGGTGAAAATGCCTACCTCCAGGAAGACGTGCGCCTGGTGCGCTCCGCTTACGGCAACAAGGGAGAACTGAAGGTGGAAACCTCCTATCTGCACGTCATCCCCGAAAAAAACATCTCCAAGACCGACGCACCGGTAAGAATCACCGACGCGCATACCTTAATCACCGCGGTTGGCTTAGAATTCGATTCTGAAGCCCGCGTTTTAAAATTATTGTCCAGCGTACGGAGCTCGTTTGAAAAACCACATCGATGATGCGCCGAAAACGTTTTTTTTCGCCGCGCAGTGCATCAGAAACACACTGTTGGCGTTATTGTTCTGCTGCCTGTCCGCACATGCCGAGCGTGCCGATCGCGGAAAACCGGTCAATCTGGAGGCCGACCGTGTCACGCTGGATGACGCAAAACAAACCGCCTCCTTTGAAGGCAATGTTGTGCTGACCCAGGGAACCTTGGTCATCCGCGGCGACCGTATGGTCGTCCTGCAGGACGCCGACGGCTTCAAATACGGCACGGCCTACGGCAATCTCTCTAGCTTTCGTCAAAAACGCGAAGGTTATGACGAGTATATCGAAGGCCATGCGGAGCGCATCGAATACGACAGCAAGGCCGAAAAGGTCCAGATGTTCAATCACGCATATCTGAAGAAAAGCAACGAGGAAGTGCGTGGCAACTACATTTCCTATGACGCAACGACCGAGTTTTTCCGGGTCACAGGCGGTGGAAAAACCGCCGCCACCGCTGGAAATCCCGAAGGTCGCGTGCGTGCCGTCATACAGCCCAAGAGCAATGACAAGCCGGCGGCAGCCACGCCGCTGACACTCAAACCCGCGCCCGATGTTGCCAGCCCACGCGAGCCCGGGCCGGGTACCCGGTGATCGCCGGGCACCCACTCGATTGCCGGAGACAAAAATACTGCCCTGCGACTCGGGCCACAAGCGCCGGATCGTGCCATGAGTGAACTGCGGGCCGAGCAGTTCAAGAAACGTTATGGCTCACGCGTCGTCGTCAAGGATGTTTCGCTGGAAGTGCGCAGCGGCGAAGTTGTCGGCCTGCTGGGACCGAACGGCGCCGGAAAAACGACCTGTTTCTACATGATCGTCGGTCTGGTCCCCCTCGACGGAGGGGAAATACGCCTTGATCAGAAGCGGCTCACGCACATGCCCATACACCGGCGCGCGCAATTGGGAATATCCTACCTGCCGCAGGAAGCCTCGATTTTCAGGCGCCTCAGCGTGGCCGAGAATATCCGCGCCGTTCTCGAACTGCAGACCAACGATACGGCCCAAATCACGCTCAGACTCGATGAACTGCTGCAGGAACTGCATATCGATCATTTGCGCGACAATCCGGCGATCAGCCTGTCGGGCGGTGAACGCCGGCGCGTCGAAATTGCCCGTGCACTCGCCACTAATCCGCGTTTCATACTGCTGGATGAGCCGTTTGCCGGGGTTGACCCGATCGCGGTGCTGGACATTCAGAAAATCGTCAATTTTCTCAAGGAACGCGAGATCGGCGTGCTCATCACGGATCACAACGTACGTGAAACCCTGGGCATTTGCGACCGCGCCTACATTATCAACGACGGCACCGTATTGGCCTACGGAAAGCCGGACGAAATCGTTTATAATGAAAGCGTGAGGAAAGTTTATCTTGGAGAGAATTTCCGTCTGTAAGCACCCCGGCTTACGACACACGGGAAACCGTGCTGCGGCGGTATTTTGCCGCTCGGTTCCGCTGATTGCCCTTTTCCACGTGATGTCATGAAACACTCCCTGCAGCTCAGGCTGTCACAACATCTCGCGCTTACCCCGCAACTGCAGCAGTCGATCCGACTGCTGCAGCTGTCGACGCTGGAACTCAACCAGGAAATCGAAAAATTCCTCGCCGACAATCCGCTGCTGGAACGCGACGACGGCACGCGCGAGGATGCGGTCACGCCGCCCGCGCCCGGCACGCCCCCCGACTTCGACTCTGGCAGCGCTACGACCGCGAGCACCGACTCAAGCGACAACAACGCGGAGTCCACGAGCGCCAACACCGACGATAGCCGCAATTTCGATGAGGATTTCAGCTACGGAACGGGGGCCGCCCGCGACGATAACGATGAGGCTGAATACCCGCAGGTCGCCGCCGAGACGGAGAGCCTGCGCGATCACCTGATTTCCCAGATTTCGCTGACCAAGCTTTCCGAGCGCGAACAGCGGCTGGTCACGCTGTTGATCGATTCGCTCGATGAAGACGGTTACCTACACCAGGATCTCGACGAGCTGTTCGGCTTGTTGCCGCCAGAGCTCGATATTGAAGTTGAAGAGCTGCATGTGGCAATCCGGCACCTGCACAACCTCGACCCGGTCGGCGTGGGGGCTCGCAGCGTCGGAGAGTGTCTTGCACTGCAATTGAAAGCATTGCCGGAGATGGCACCGTTTCGCGCGCAGGCGCTCAGCATCGTAACCAGTCACCTCGATGTTCTTGCGGGGCGCGACTACGCAAAGCTCAAAAAACTTCTGCACTGCGACGACGACACACTGCGTGGGAGCCACAATCTGATTACAAGCCTCAATCCACGCCCCGGCTCCAGATATACCAGCGGTGACATGCGCTACATAATTCCGGACGTAAGCGTGAAAAAAGTGAAGGGCGTATGGCTCGCTGCGCTCAATCCCGACGCCATGCCGCGTCTGCACATCAATCGGCTGTATGCCGGCATACTTCAGAGCAACCGCAACGCCGGCCACCAGCAGCTCGCGACTCAGTTACAGGAAGCGCGCTGGCTGATCAAGAATGTGCAGCAGCGCTTCGACACCATACTGCGCGTATCGCAGGCGATCGTGGACCGGCAACGCCATTTTTTCGAGCACGGTGAAGTCGCGATGCGCCCGCTGGTGCTGCGCGAGATCGCGGAAACACTGGACCTGCATGAATCGACGGTGTCCCGGGTTACGACACAGAAATTCATGTCGTCGCCACGCGGCATTTTCGAACTCAAGTATTTTTTTGGCAGTCATGTCACCACGGAAACAGGAGGTTCCGCATCCAGCACGGCAATACGCGCGCTGATAAAACAGCTGATCGGCTCCGAGAACGCGAAAAAACCGTTATCCGACGGCCAGATCGCGGAAATACTCGGTCAGCAGGGCATGGTTGTGGCACGGCGCACGGTAGCAAAGTATCGGGAATCAATGCGTATCCTTCCGGTCAGCATGCGCAAGTCGCTATGAGTTTGCACGTTGGCATGAAACAACCGTGCATTTCATTGCGCCATGCAGCCAGGCCGACCGGTCGAGTACGGTCAACGCTTCCAAAATCCATCAAGGAGACATGCAAATGAATCTTCATCTGAGCGGCCACCATCTTGAGATCACGCCGGCCATGCGCGAATACATTACCGAAAAACTCGACCGCATCACGCGCCACTTCGACCACGTCATAGACGTCAACGTCATACTGTCGGTGGAAAAGCTCAAGCAGAAGGTCGAAGCGAATGTTCATTTGAGCGGGAAGAACATTTTTGTTGAGTGCGCCGATGCCAACATGTACGCGGCCATCGATTTTCTCGCCGACAAGCTGGACCGCCAGATCATCAAGCACAAGGAAAAGCACCTCGAACATCGCACCAGTCCCGTGATTGTCACGGAGGATTGAAACCGCGATACGCGTATTGATCGTCAGTCATAACCATGCTTGCCAAGCGCCATTTCCAGGAAACGCATGCCAATCTCCTGGCCAGATTGCTGCCGCCGCACAATGTGCTGATCGATCTCGACGTCAGCAGCAAGAAACGCGTTTTCGAGCACGCCGGGCTGCTTTTTGAAAATTTTCACAACATTGCGCGCAGCCAGGTATTCGACAGTCTGTTCGCCCGTGAAAAGCTCTGCTCCACCGGCCTCGGTCAGGGCATCGCCATCCCCCACGGACGCATCAAGGGTTTGCGCGAAGCAGTCGCGGCCGTCATCAGAACGCGCGAACCGATTCCATTTGACGCGCCCGACGGCCGGCCGGTAAAGCTGATCGTCGTCCTCCTGGAGCCCGAGCGAACGAGCAATCTGCATTTGCGGATACTGGCGGAACTGGCGCAAATGTTCAGCGACACGACGCTCCTCGACAAGTTGATGCGCGCGGACACGCCGGAAACGATGCACCGTTTGATTGCAGATTGGGCTCCAATTGAGCGTTTAACAACCGATGACAGTCGGAACGCTCAATCCCTCACCCCACCCTCTCCCGGAAGAAGAGGGTGAAAATAGACCTGATTCGCTGATGCGAACCAGGGGAAGTTCAACCATGCCGAAAGTCACCGTAGCACAACTGTTTGAAGACAACTGTTCCAAGCTGCGTCTGACGTGGATCGCGGGTCACGACGGCGGCTTCAAACAGATCGACAGCGTCAATCTCAAGGACTCGCGGGAGGGCCTGATCGGCCACCTTAACTTTATCCACCCCAACTGGATACAGGTGCTCGCACACCCGGAGATCAACCATCTGGACACGCTGGATACGGATGTGCGCCAGAAAAAACTGCATGACGTGGTGAACGCGGGTCTCGCCTGCATGGTAGTAGCCGGCGGCGAACAGGCGCCCGACTATCTGCGTACCCTCGCGGATGCGGCGCACGCACCGCTGTTCGGATGCCCTATGGACAGCGTTGAACTGATGTGGATGCTGCGGCCCTATCTGGCACGCGCGCTTGCCGACTGCACCACCATGCACGGCGTATTCCTCGAAGTGCTCGGCGTGGGTGTCATGCTGACCGGCGACAGCGGCGTGGGCAAGAGTGAACTGGCGCTGGAACTGATAACCCGCGGCAGCGGATTGATTGCCGACGATGTCATTGAACTATACCGCGTGGCGCCCGAGACGCTGGAAGCGCGATGCCCGCCGCTGTTGAAGGACTTTCTGGAAGTGCGCGGCCTGGGCGTGCTCAATATTCGCACCATATTTGGCGAAGCCGCGCTCAGATCACGCAAGAATCTGAAGCTGATCGTGCATCTCGAGAAGCCCGCCGGCACTGAAGCGCATTATGTCGAGCGATTGCCGCTCAAGCCGGGCCTGCAGGAAATCATGGGGATCAGCGTGAGCAAGGTTACGATACCCGTCGCGGCCGGACGAAATCTTGCAGTGCTGGTGGAAGCCGCCGTGCGCAACTATGTGCTGCAGCTACGCGGCATCGACAGCACGCGCGATTTCATCGAGCGCCAGGCGCAGCACATGAATGAAGGCAGTTAACGGCATTCCGTCAAAAAATCATGCGACTGATCATCATCACCGGTTTGTCGGGGTCCGGCAAGAGCGTGGCGCTCAAGGCGCTCGAAGACGGCGGCTATTACACCACCGACAACCTGCCGGCTATTCTGCTTCCCGAAATGGTTGCTTTTCTCGAGGACACTGGCTACACGCGCGTGGCGGTCAGCATAGACGCTCGCAGTGGCGACACATTAAACCAACTGCCCCGGCATGTCACCGATCTCAAGGCTCGCGGCGTCGACGTTCGTGTGCTGTTTCTCGACGCAAAATCGGATGCTCTGCTCAAGCGGTTTTCCGAAACGCGGCGCCGCCACCCGCTCAGCAATGACAAACTTACGGTCGCCGAATGCATACTGAGCGAACGCGAAACCCTGGCGGAAATAGGCGCGCTCTCGCACCATATCGATACCAGCGACATCAGCCCCAATGCTTTGCGCGCCTGGATCAAGGACATCGTCGATTTCGACCAGTCGGGTATCACCTTGATGTTCGAGTCGTTCGGGTTCAAACACGGCATACCGCTCGACGCGGATCTGGTCTATGACGTGCGCTGCCTGCCCAACCCGTTCTATGACCCAACCCTGCGCCCGCTCACCGGCAAGGACCAGCCGGTCATCGACTTTCTCGCCACGAATGCCAACGTGAAGAAAATGCTTTCCGACATCACGACGTTTATCGAAGACTGGTTACCGAGTTTTATCGCCGACCACCGCAACTACTTCACGGTCGCGATCGGCTGCACCGGCGGCGAGCATCGTTCGGTGTACTTCGTCGAATCTCTGGCGCGCCATTTCAAACCCGACCAGCGCGTGCTGCTGCGGCATCGCGAACTTGAGGGCGGTATGCATGCGGTCAGCGGCAAGGCGTAGGGCGTTACCGTGCACAGTTAGCGGTGAGCGGTGAGCGGTTAGTGCATCGTCTTGAAATAAAACTTATGCATTTGATTACCAACATAATTTTCTGACGTGAGCAACGACGATACTTATTATATCTTTCCGCTGAACACCGTGTTGTTTCCCGGTGGCGTCCTGCCGCTCAAGATCTTCGAGCAGCGCTACATCGAAATGACCAAGGTCTGCATCAGCGAAAACCGGCCTTTCGGTGTGTGCCTGATCAAGGAAGGCAAGGAAGTCGGCACGCCGGCCGTGCCACAGGAAACCGGTTGCCTGGCGCGCATTGCGGAATGGGACATGCCGCAACTGGGTATATTTCATTTGAGCACGGAAGCTACTCAGCGTTTTCGCATCCTGTCGACGAACGTGCAGAAGAATGGCCTGATATCGGCAGCTGTGGAATTGCTGCCCGACGAGCCTGAGATCGCACCGCAGGACCAGTTCTGCGCGGAGATCCTGAAAGCCATACTCGAGCAGGTCGGTAGCGATCATTTTCGGGCGCCGCATCGATACAACGATGCGAGCTGGATCGGTTACCGGTTGTGCGAGGTACTGCCTATCAGTCTTGAGCTCAAGCAACAACTATTGCAAAGCTGTGACCCACAGGCACGACTGTCGCAGCTCAGTGAGTTTCTGACGCAAAACGGCGTGCAGATCGGGAAAAACTAGCGCGGGTGTGTGACGAAACGTTGGGTAACCAGCTGCGCGCATGCCGTAACGTCGATACGCGCGAGGCAATCCGCGCCTGCGTGGTAAACGCCGGATTCGGTGACGATGAATTCCATCGCGATGTCGTGCGGCTGCGGACAGATGGTCGGCAAGCGGGAAAATTCATAACCCGTGCCTATGACCAGCGGACGCGGTGTCGCTGCGGATAGCGTCCGGTCAAAGTACCCGCCGCCATAACCCAGCCGATATCCCTGCTCGTCGTATCCATTCATGGGCACGATCACGGCGTCCGGATACACCGTCTCGGTACCATCCGGCACCGGAATATCGTAAACCCCCGCCACCATGGGGGCTCCCGGCCACCATTTGCGAAACTGCAGGGGACCGGACTTATCGACCACCGCCGGCAGCGCCGCGGTTGCACCGTGTTCACGAAAATGACGAATGGCAAAGCGCGCATCGAATTCGTTCCTGTATGGCCAGCAAAATCCTATCGTGACACCGGCCAGCGGCGCAAATGCAGTCAGCAGGAATGACGTCATCGTCTTGTTCCATGCCTGATGCTGCGTTAGAGATACCGCCTCGCGGCGCGCAATCAGGGCGCTACGCTGTTGCTTGCGCCAGGCGCTGATCTGTTCCCAATTGTCCGTATCGCCCACTTTGAAATCCCGATTGTCAGTTTCCGGTTTTATACTACCAAGCGTTACCTGGGCCGTAACATCCGAAAGTTATGGCATAAGAATCGCGCCCTGGTTCCGGCCTTGTTTTTCCTCTCTTACGCGGCATACGTTTCCCCACATGATTTTGTCTGTCCTTTGCGCGCGCAGTCACTGCGCAGGATGGGTCGAGCGCAGCGACACCCATCAAACACCCCCCGAAGCAACAGGCTGCAGCTGATAGGTTTCGTGCCTCAACCCATCCTACAAGAGCGATAATGTGTGGATACGTCTACCCTCGGTGAAAGGGACAGCGCGTAAAGGCACATCGTCCCGTAGTTGTGCAATACTCAATAAATTGAATAATGTCCAAGCATACACCGTGACCACCCCCGCAGAATATCCACGAGATTTATTGCGCGTATGCGCCGGGCTGCTGCTGAGCGCCGTGTTCAGCATTGCGTTCGCATCCGCGGCACCGCAGGAAATTGAAGTACCGGCGTGGTTCAAACACTCCTTTCTCGATCTGCGCGACGATGTTAAGGACGCCGCTGGCGCGAAGAAAAGGGTCATGATCTATTTCGGACAGAACGGTTGCCCGTATTGCAAGCGCCTGATGGACGTCAATTTCCGACAGAAGGATATCATCGACAAGACGCGTGCGCATTTCGATGTCATAGAACTCAACATCCTGGGCAACCGCGAGGTGACATGGATGGACGGCAAGACGCGCTCCGAAAAAGACCTCTCTGCCCTGCTCAAGGTGCAGTTCACGCCGACGCTGCTGTTTCTCGACGAGATGGGTGCAATCGCGCTGCGTATCAACGGCTACTATCCGCCCGAGCGCTTCATGACCGCGCTGGACTACGTCGCGCAACGCAATGAAAACAAGATCAGCTTCGCGGATTTTCAGCAACGCGGTCAGCGCTCGGGCAATGCCGGCGCGCTGCGCGACGAGTCATTCTTCCGCAAGCCGCCTTACGACTTCGACCGCCGCAAACCGGCGCAGCGGCCGCTGGTAATTTTTCTCGAACAACGCACCTGCGCCGATTGCGATGAACTGCACGCCAACGCGCTCAACAACGACCTGACGCGGCGATTGCTGTCTCGCTTCGATGTTTATCAGCTCGATCTGCATGGCTCCGAGCCGCTGATCGCGCCGAACGGCAGCCGGACCACCGCGCAACGATGGGGCAACAGCCTCAAGGTGCTGTACGCGCCCAGCGTCGTGTTCTTCGATGGCCACGGCCGGGAGGTGTTTCGCGTCGAGGCCTATATGCGCGCATTCCACCTGCAATCGGCACTCGAATACGTGTCGAGCGGCGCCTACCTCAAGGAACCGAGTTTTCAGCGCTATGTGCAGGCGCGCGCGGACACTATTCGCGAACAGGGCGGACGCGTCGACATAATGCAGTAGGGCCGTGGCGGCACTACCTTATGCACCGTGCGATAAGGCAGAGATCTCGATTTTCTCGACTTCCGGGTCAATCCAAACTCCCAACGCAGAGGGCGCGGTGGACGCGGAGGTTCGCAGAGGAAGACCCTTTCCTTGGTTTACTCCGATCGCTTTTCCCCTGCGCGCCTCTGCGACCACTGCGTTGAGCGGTTGTGCCGTTTTAGGTAGAGCCATTGAAATTTGACCGCTCACAATGCCGCCAATATCCGCCGCACCGGCGCCGGGATTGCGGCGCCCAGCGCATCTTCTACCGGCAGCCACATCACGCCGGGGGCGGCGGCGCGCGGCATCACTTTCTCCACCTTGATCCGCAGCGGATCGATATCGAGCTTGAAATGGGTAAACCCATGCGCAATGCGCGGCAGCGCCTCATGCGCGCCGGCTTTGACGCCGTAGCGCCGAACACAGAGCTCCCGGATATCGGCATCCGCCGCAATCTCGGGCAGGCTCCACAAACCGCCCCAAATCCCGCTCGCGACGCGTTTCTCGAGCAACACCTCGCCCGCATGCAGCAGCACCAGCATGCGCGTATGCCGCTGCGGCACGGCCTTGCGCGGACGCGGCGACGGCAGCTCGGCGGTACGGCCCTGCTCGTGAGCGACGCAATCCTGATTGAGCGGACAATCGTCGCAGCGCGGCTTGCCGCGCACGCACACCGTGGCGCCGAGGTCCATCAATCCCTGCGTGTACGCCTCCACGTCCTTCGTCGGCAATGCACGTTCGGCGCGCTCCCATAATTGCGATTGCACCTTGGCATCACCCGGATAACCCGCAATGCCGAAATAACGCGCAAACAGGCGCTTGACGTTGCCGTCGAGGATCGCATGCCGGTCGCCGTGCGCGAACACGCAGATCGCGGCGGCGGTCGATTGCCCTATCCCGGGCAGGGCGAGCACCGCGTCAAAGTCGCGCGGAAAACGGCCGCCGTGCCGAGCAATCACGGTCTGCGCCGTAAGATGCAGATTGCGTGCGCGCGAGTAGTAGCCGAGCCCGCTCCACAGTTCGAGCACGTGGTCGAGCGGCGCCCGCGCCATCGCCGCAAGCTCTGGAAAACGTTCAAGAAAGCGGTGGTAGTAAGGGACAACCGTCGTGACCTGCGTTTGCTGCAGCATGACTTCCGACAGCCAGATGCGATAGGCGTCGCGCGTGTTCTGCCACGGCAGATCATGGCGTCCGTGACGCTTTTGCCAAGCGACAACCCGGCGTGCAATATCCTCAGCGCGCACGCTTGCGATCAACGACCGAACAGTCCCTTGAGCCTGTCCTTGAGCACGTCCTGCACCTTGTCCTGAACTTTGGCCTTGATTTCTTCCTTGCGGCCCTCGACCGCCGCCTGCGCGAGGCTGGTGGCGATGCCGCCATAGTCGATCTTGTATTCCGGCGCCGTGAAGGGGCCGGTCAGGCGCACCGGCACGGTCACACCTTTAAGCTCGGTCAGACCCTGGCCGCCCTGCCCGGCCAGGGAAGCCACGACCGTTGCCTTGACCTGATAGTTGAGCTGTTCGTTGCCGATGTCGATGTCACCTTCACCGCCTAAGCGCAGCAACGGCGACTTTCCCGACAGATCGCTGTTGTGCGCGACGCCATTCTTGATGGTAAACGTGCCGCCCAGCTCGGAAAAATCGGTCTTCTCGGTCTTGCTCGCCGCCTGCGTCTGCTCGCCCTTGACCATGCCGAGTTTGGCTTTGGCATTGCGTATGGTGCCGGCCAGATCAATACCCTTGATCGAGCCGTCGCTCAGCGCTATCGCCCCGTTGCCATTAAGGGATTTCTTGAGCGCCGACACCGTATTGCCCTGACCTGTCACGTCTATTGAAATATTGCCCTTGCCATCGAGCGTTTCAAAATTGGCTGCGTCCTTGAGCAACGGACCAACGCTGACTCCACTGAGATTTTGCTTGATGCTGATCACCGGCGTCGCGCCGGCTTGCAGTGAAACTGCGCCGTTGAGCGTGCCCTGATAAAGATTGGCGGCAACCGGACTCACGTCGGCGCGGCCGTTCGCCGCCTTGACGTCGAGGCGCACATTGGTGGCGCTGACGTTGGACACCTTGAGCTTGCCGATGCGTATGCTGCCATTGGCGTTGAGGCCCTTCAATGCCGCCAGATCGAACGGCTCCTCCGGCTTCTTCTGCTTGGGATCGGTCTTCGGCAAATAGCGATCGGCATCCAGCTGATCGATGCTGACATCGAAGGTGTACGACGGCGGCGTAAACTTGCTCAGTCCCGCTTTGCCATTGATGGTGCTGTCATCGAGCTTGGTGGCGAACGTCAAACTGGCCTGCTGCCGCGCGGCGTCCATCTGCGCCGAACCTGTGATCGTGGCGTCGATCGGGTTCTTCGGCAGCGTGGGATTGTTGATGTTCAGCGTAATAACCATCTTGGCCAGCTCGAATTTTTCCGCATCAACGCTGCCGGTCAGCGGGCTGTTGAGTTTCGCCTTGATCGTCGCGCCGGTGGGCTGATGCATTTCCACGCTGGCCATGAAATCATTGGCCCGGAAGGCCTGAGCGTTGCCGTCTATCGCCGGTATGTCGAGCTTGGCAGTCATACGGCCCTTGCCTTCATTCATTCGCGCATCAAGCGAGATGTTTTCGCCTTTGACTTTTTCCTTGGTGACATTGAGCGCCGGCACGTCGAGCTTGAAGTTAAGGTCGCCGCCGTCTTTCTTGCCGGTGGCGGCGATGACCAGTTTGGAAACAACAAACACTTTCGACGCCGGATTCGCATCGACGTTGCCCTTCACGTTCGCGACCAGATCGCTGATACCCGCGCCCAGCCCTTTTGCGCTGAGGTCCAACCCGTCAACCACAAAGTGCTGCTTCTCGAGATCGAACGTGAGCGTGGTCTTGATCGCGGTATCCAGATTGAGCTTGGGCTTGTCGCTCTGCACCACGAACGACACATCGATCTTGCCCGGCACGCCGGGCGCGATACGTCCGGTCTTGACGTTGAGCTTGCTCAGACTGTACTTGGCGCCCTCGGCCTGATCGGCGAGCGTGATCGTAGCGTTGGTAATGGTGACGTGATCAATATCGATGCTCACGGGCGACCCCACTTCTTTGTCCGTCGTGGTTTTGTCGCGCCCGGTCAGGTCGTCGATATTGGTCTTGCCGTCCTTGTATCGCACCAGGTGCGTGCGCAGATTCTTGATCTCCACTGCATCGACCACGACCTGTTTCGACAGCAGCGGCATCAGCTTGAGCGACGCGCGGAATTCGTCCATGCCAGCGAATTCCTTTTCGTTCCCGCGTTCCGACAGAGATATCTTGCCGAGCGTCGCGCCTATGCTGGTGAAGAACGACAGCTTGATATCACCGTCGAGCCTGAGCGTGCGCTGCGTCTTGTCCTTGACCGCCTGTATGATTTGCGGCTTGTATTGATTGGGGTCGAAAGTCGCCGCCACATAGGCCGCCACCGCGCCCAGAACCACGACTATGCCGGCAACCGGCAACACCACGAATTTGACGATTTTGCCCATGTCGTGCGCCTCCGGTAATCACTGGAGCGGGTGAAGGGAATCGAACCCTCGTATGCAGCTTGGGAAGCTGCCGTTCTGCCATTGAACTACACCCGCGAATTCACTGGGGATTTTACGCTAGTCCAGGTGCTTCCTCAAACGGGACCAGTCCCGGCCAGTCAGGCTCTCCCGTCTCAGCAAAAGATGTACTGGACAGCGGTCGAAAATCAACATGGATACCCGGCGACTATCGTTTAGTCTGAGCGTTATCGCCTTGAGGGTCGGTCTATTCGTGAAATACGTTACACAATTGGATTTCTTTTCGCCCACGTTGCCACCGCTCGCTCCATTTCATCAAGCTGTCCGTATATGCCTCGTATCCAATGTTTGTACTCATCTGCTGGCAAACATGACGCCCCATAGATAAACGCTCTCCGTAGCCAAGGAAGCATTTGATGCAAAGCTTGTTTTCGACTTCGAAACCAAAAGGCTTTATTACTTCGCCCCATCGCAAGCAGGAGTTCTCGTCTTGAGAAATCATCTAGAGTATCGTTATACAGCCTGACATATTGATCATCAGAGTTCCATTCGCCATCGAGCGCGAACGGTCGCAACATGTACATTCGTGAATATTCAAGGTGCGCTGCTGTGGACGATTCGTCTTCATAAATTTCAATTAATTTTTTACCCAAGGATGTCTTGCGGGCTACGGTAATCGAATTTAACCTTAATAGATACTCGGTTGTTTCACGCACCACTGGTACGAACTTGCCAAAATTATCGAAGATCAAATCAATAGCATCTGTGCACCCAAGCTGTCCGAGCCGTCGCAATATAAATTTTAAAAGGGACACGTCAGGCTCTTCCTCGGCTATCTGCTCTCGCAGAAGTCCTTCGAGATTTAACTGGTCAATGGCCTCCTGATGGTCTTTTGGCAAAGCATCGTAGTCGATTTCACCGTAGGTGTCGTCAATTCCAATGACTGCAAGTAATTCATAAAACCGTTCAGACAATGTGTCCAGTTCCCGTTTTCATTTTCCCTGAGGTAATCGCTTCGAAATGTCTCGACAGGATTAATCTTTGTTTTGTTGTAGCGTTAAGCCGTGATTATCAATAAGGGCTCGAGCAATAATGGTTAGTTATTTGTAAGCTTCGGCCTCCGATTTGCAGAAGATTCTGAAGTCATCGGAATATCTAACGTATTGCGTTCCTTCAGAAAGAAGGAGCTGATCTACATCTGAAATTGTAACTTCTGCAATAAGGCGAGAGCCTGCGGAACCTACGGGAATGCCGTAAGATTACGCACCAACCCAATGCTCAATTAGGTTTTTGAGGGCTGTGGCGTGCATATGCACCAGCCCGAGCGCTCCCCCCAATAGCGTTGTCGATTCTATGCGTATAAAGGCGGGGAAAGAAGTCCGCAATGTCCGCGATTACCACAAAGGATGGTTTTAATTTCTCACACGCATCGTGGGATGCTTGTTGAAAGGTGCGATAAGTATGTTGATCGGAGAACATTCCGACCATCAGGTTCTGGAGAAAAGCGATATGAATAAACGATATTGTCAGCTATAGGTATTCGTTGAGCCTCCAGCTTTTCCCCGACATCCCTGATAAGCGCTGTGAACACCAGAAAATTGAGCGGGTCGAGTTGTGTAGAGATACGAAATCCAAAACGATGTTTTGGTACCAGACTGCGCCGAAATGGGCGAACTTTCCATACAAGAACATCTGTCGCCTGGATTGCTGCTTTGATTTCATTCCAAGAGCCGGCAATTGCCTCAAATTCAAAAACTTCAGGAAAGATATCTGTGTCGCGATAAGTGCGCGCATGTTCCAGCGCCCAGTCCAAGGCGGCATCGGTAATGGTTAGCGGCATAATTATGCTTTCCGATTAGTCCAATTGTCAGTGCCGTCTATAGCCTACCGTGGCTGCGCTGTCACATGCAGGCTTACGCGTGCATGGCGCTGCAAATGCCGGATGACGGAAAACAGGTTGCGCGCTTGCGGGTTACCCGTCGGGCCGAACATGCGGATTAGACTTTTCGGCGATGAGCCTGTGGCGGCACCGAGCTTCTCAAAGCCCACTGTAGCCTTGATGTAATCGCGAAGGACCGTCTTGCCGGTGTCGACGTCACCGCTCAACAGTGCGTCTATGCCCTCGCGCAGCAGCGCTTCCCGGAAGCACCTGTCCGCCTGAACGCGGGCCTGGACGGTCTTTTTGAAATCGCGTGTCAATCCCATTTTTCTTACCTCGCTAAATTCTTGCGCCGCTTATAATTCGCCCAGCGCGCACGAGCTGCCTCGATGTCGCGTTGCTGCCGCTTCTTGGTTCCACCGGCGAGCAAGACCACCAGCCTCTCACCGTCCCTACCGAAATAAATATGGTAGCCGGGGCCGAAATCGAGGCGGTATTCCAGTACCCCCTCGCCGACGCCTTTGACATTCGACAGATTGCCTTGACCTATGCGTACCAGCGCCACCGTAATCTTCGCGGCCGCAGCGGAATTGAGAGCCTCGAACCAGGCCGCGAAAGGGCTATGGCCTTCGGAGGCCAGATATTCGCGAACATCAAGCATTGCTATTGGTAACATAAGTGCTACCATAAGGCAAGACCAGCCATCGCTCTAGAAAGGCCAGCAACCAACCCATGTGCTCAAACTACCGCCCCGTCACCCGCACTGACCACCTGCTGACTTTTTTCGGCGTCGAGCGCGACAGCAAGGAAGCGCCGCCGGAGGCCGATATGTGGCCGCTGGGGTTGGCGCCGTTTATACGGTTGCATGAGGACGGGTCGGGCAACAAGGTCATCGACGATGGCCACTTTGGATTGCTGCCGAGTTTCGCGAAGGAAGTGGTATACGGCCGCAAGACCTACAACGCACGTTCCGAGACCGTCCACCAGTTGCCGAGCTTTCGCGAGTCGTGGCGCAAAGGCTGGCGCTGCATTGTGCCCGCCGAATGGGTGTACGAGCCTTGCTACGAAACCGGCAAGGCGGTGCGCTGGAGAGTGCAGCAGGCGGATGGCACGCCCATGGGTATCGCGGGCATCTACAAGCGGTGGCGCGATCCGGACGGCGCGCTGCATTGGTCGTTCGCGATGCTGACGGTGAACGCGGCGGGGCATCCGGTTTATGAACGCATGCACCGCCCCGGGGACGAAAAGCGCATGGTGGTCATTCTGGATCGCGACCAGTATGACCTGTGGCTCACCTGCAGAGTGGATGAGGCGAAGATCTTTTTCCGGCAATGGCAGGGGGAGCTTAAGGCGCTGCCCGATCCCTTGCCGCCGAGACGCGCACGGTAATCGCGCAAATCCGGGGGGATCGTCATGAGCGGCGAACCCCTGTCCACGAGAGCTATTTAACATACTGTTACTAATACTTACAATGGGTTCGCCCCAGTACGAGTAGCATAGGAAACCTATTCGGGCGTGCGGTTGCGACTAGATCGCACGGAAGGCGAAAAGCAAATTACGGATGACGGGGACAGGTATGGCAGACATGAGCGCCGGAATACTTTTCTCTCCCGCCGCGATTGCGGTGAATCGTTTTGGCCTGGGTGCACGGCCTTACGAGTCGCCGCCCGGCGATCCCAAGGTTTGGCTGCGCGACCAACTGACCGCATACCAACCGCGGTCACGGCCTTTTGAGTCGCTTCCGAACACGGCCACGATTGCGGCGAGCTTCGCCGAGCAGCGTGTGGCGGCATTCGCCGCCAATGACGCCAGGCGCAGGCAGGAGATCCAGGCGGCCATGCGGCGCGAAAATCGCCAGCAGTTCATCGCCGCGGCGAACGCCCGGATTCTCAGCGCGGTGGAAACGGATACGCCGTTTGCCGAGCGGCTGGTGCATTTCTGGGCCAATCACTTTGCCATTTCCGCGGACAAGGTCGTGGTGGTGCCCTTTGTCGGAAGCTTCGAGATCGAAGCGATTCGGCCGCACATCGTGGGCAAATTTGAGGACATGCTGTTCGCCGCCGAGCGTCACGCGGGGATGACCCTCTATCTTGACCAGGCGGCGTCAGTGGGGCCCGGCAGCGCCCAAGCAAGAGCGGCACAGGCGCGCAACCCCAACAACGTTCCGGGCCTCAATGAAAATCTTGCCCGCGAGATCATGGAACTGCACACGCTGGGCGTGCGCAGCGGATATACGCAGAACGATGTTACTGAATTCGCGCGCGCGCTGACCGGCTGGAGCACTGCGGCGTTCGGCCGGGGGCCAACGCCGAATGCCACGCCGGGTGAATTTGTGTTCCGCTCCGCGTTTCATGAACCCGGCACGCGCACGGTGCTGGGACGTCGCTACGATCAGGCCGGCGAAGCACAGGCGCAGGCTATCCTGCGCGACCTTGCGCATGCGCCCGCCACCGCCACACACATTGCAACCAAGCTTGCGCGCCATTTTGCCGGCGACACGCCGCCGGCCTCGCTGATCTCGCGGCTTGCGTCAGCTTTCTCCACCAGCGGCGGACATCTTGCGGCTGTCTATCGCGTGCTGATCGACTCGCCCGAAACGTGGATTCCACAACCGGTCAAATTCAAGACGCCGTGGGACTGGACGATTTCCGCGCTGCGCGGCACTGATCTCAGGTCGCCAGCGCGATCCCGGGCTCTCGACATGTTGAGACAACTCGGCCAATCAGTATGGCAGCCCGGTTCGCCTGCCGGCTGGAGTGACAACGACGCAAGCTGGGCTGCGCCCGATGCACTGGTGCGCCGTGTCGAGGCCGCCAGCCAACTGGCCGCGCTTGTGCCCGTGCAGTACGATCCGCGCGAGCTGGTCGGCAAACTGTTGATGTCGCCGCCCGGTCCGGCAACCCGCTCCGCAATCGCAGGAGCGGACAACCTGATGGCCGGCCTCGTGCTGATGCTGGTTTCACCCGAATTCCAGAGGAGGTAGTGCATGATGGATCGCCGCCGATTTCTCGTGACTGCCTCCGCCGCAAGCGCGGCGCTGTTGGTCCCCAAACTGGCATTCGCCGCGGCCGAGACGGAACGGCGCCTCGTGTTCATCATCCAGCGCGGCGCCGCCGATGGTTTGCACATCATTCCACCGCTCGGTGATCCGGATTACGCGAAAGTGCGTGAAAGCATGATGACCGATCCGGCAACGGCGACGCGGCTCGACAATACCTTCGCGTTGCATCCGTCACTCGCCGAGACCGCGAAAATGTATCGCGCCGGAGAGGCCTTGTTCGTGCACGCCGTCGCTTCACCGTATCGCGATCGTTCGCATTTTGACGGACAGAATGTGATCGAAACCGGTGGCAGCGCACCGTATGCCATCAAGGACGGCTGGCTCAATCGTCTTGCAGCGATGCTGCCCAAGGCAAAGACACCGCCGATCGCGTTCTCCCCGGTCATGCCGATGGCTTTGCGAGGAACCGCCGCAGTGACTTCCTATGCATCGTCAACCATGCCTGCGGCGAATGTCGACTTGCTGGCGCGTGTCGGCATGCTCTATCAGAATGACGCGTTGCTTCATCCGCTATGGTCTGCCGCGATGGAAACACGCGGCATTGCCGGCGATCAGGGTGCGGGACAGGATCCCGCAAGCATAGGCAAGCTGACTGCGTCTTTCCTTAGCCGCGCCGATGGTCCGCGCATCGCCATGATGGAAACCACCGGCTGGGACACGCACAATCAGCAAGAGCCGCGTCTGGCACGGCTGCTGTCCGGTTTCGATGCGATGCTGGCGGCATTGCGCGTCGGCATGGGAACCAACTGGTCAAAGACAACGGTGCT
>CANJQI010000101.1 GCA_947476215.1 Betaproteobacteria bacterium | reverse complement strand
GACGGCGGCCCGTTGATCTGGCCTCGGATCACTGAAGCCGAACAGAACTCCTTCGACGCCACTTGCCGCAAGCTCTATAAGTTCATAAACTCAACAGCTAAAATCGCTCGGCAGGGGGAAAACCACCCATAAATTCCGCCGACGAGGCATAATTTTCAACCCCTCCCACGCGAGGCGCGAGAGCAGATGCGAACCTGCCCACAAGTCGGAGGTAGTACGTGCGGCGGCGATAAAATCCTGCACCGGGCCGAAACTCATGGAGAGCAGCGCGGCGTCACCTTGGGTATCCGCAGTGAAAGCGGTCGCAAAGGCGGCTGTCAGATCAAGGTGTGCCCAGATGGTGTGGTCAGGCACGCGGGTGTCCGCAGGTAGCAAACGCCACAGGGTTCGGATGTCGTCTGCATTGATCTCAGGGCCAAAGCGCCAGAAATTCAACGCAGTCTTCTTCGCGTCGCCATTGACGACAAGTTCGTCAAAGTGTGTCTGGGAGACCGCTTTGATGTGTGCCGGATCAATGGCAGCCAGTTTTCCCAGGTCGTACTCTTCTCCCGAGAGCGGATGAATCAACACCGGTTGTTGATCAAAACGCACTTGCGCCCAGGCGTTGCGCCCGCCGCTGCCAAATTGCGGACGATCGGCCGCCGATGCCCAATGGTCGCCACGTTTAACGGCTTCATTGATATCCGCCGGCAGGCCGTCTGGAAAAAGGCGTTTCCTGAGTTCACGCACGGTGCCGCCCTCGTGTCCTGCAGGGTCGCGGAGCAGAACGAGCGCTTTTTCCGCCGGATCGTGTGTCCAGGCTGCGAGCTTTGCAAGCCAGGGTTTGTTGTGTTCGCTCATGGTTTGATTCCGAGGCGCGTGAGTTTGTTTTGCGGATCATCGAGCCAACGGTGAATGCGTTGCCAGACGGCGAGTTCGTCAATGTTGCCGATAGGCAAGGGACTTTTGTGCGGGGTGTGATAGATGCGTGCCTTAAGTTTGTTCGCTTCGGCTAAGACGAGCTTGAAGCGAACTTGGTTGGCGAGGCGGGCATTGCCGCCCCAATCCGTGGCCTGAACAGTGTGATTCGTAACCGGATAGGCCAGTACATGACGCTCCTGTGGCTGCCGGTGAGGGCCGCCGCCTTCGAATTTCAGGCTGGTGCGAAAGCCGATTTTCGTTGAAGCAAGAAATTTCATGGCAGACTGCCAGTCGATAAACGTGTTCGCGCTTTCCCAGACAAGCGGGCCTTTGTTGTCGTTGCCGATGGCGTGCGGCCAATCCAGCTTGAGGCACCCTTTCAATTCGCGGAGAACCGAGACGAGGTGCGCGTGATCGGCGGCAAGCGGTTCCAGCCCAAGGGACAGCGAACCCCACCCGTTATGCGAGCGACCGCCCAGGGTGCCGAACCAGTCGATGAGTTGCAAGGTGTGGGTGATCGCATCGGCATCTTCTACCGGGCATGCGAGGTCGAGGGTATTTGTTTCGCCTTCTTGCAGGGCTGCGTTGGCCTTGATCTTCGTGCCCTGCTGGAAAGTCAGCGGCCCGTAGCCAAGATAAAGCTGACTGCCGACTGGCCGGGATCTTCCCTCTCTGTCGTGAACTTCACTGTGCGGCACTTGAGGGTCTTGCGACTCCAAGGTTCGCATTTTTCCCTCATCCCAATGTCCAAGCGCTATCCGCACCTTGCTTTTACAAAAGCGGCTTTTTTTGTCGGCATCTGATTCCAGCCAGGCGTTGCCGAACAACAACCCTTCAGTCTCGCGCAGCGAACGGTGGTCGTAGCCGGATTCCGGCGCTGCCGCGACACGCCACCACTCGCGTAAAAGCGCCTTGATCGGCGGCGTACGCCAGACGCCGGATTGATGTGCATCGCCGAGAAAAGCTGGCGAGTGAAGGCGCAGTTGCAAATGTTTTTGTTGAATCATTGTGTCGTCCAGATTCAGATCCGTGATGTTGATCAGGCGACCGGATGGCTGGCCGGTAATGCTGGCTGAAAGCGGCCCTCGACGATGCCGCGTACAGTGATATCTTCGTCGATTTCTTCCCGGCGCAGGGCGGCGCCGGAGACCTGCAACGTAACCGCAGCCAATTGTTTGTCGCTCGCATCGTGGAGCCGCCGGAAGCGGTCCGCCGGGAAGCCGATCTGGCGGCCGTCGGTGAGTTCGACAAAGACCATCCGGCCGGTTGTCCAGGCGCGAACGGCGCGGAAATCGAGTTCAATGGGGGAAGTATTCATGCCACTTCTCCAGGAAAATGACCGCTTGCTTCGAGCATGTCCCAGGCGATGCCCGTATAAGCAGCGTGGACATGCGAGTGATAGCCACCATCAGCATGCCACGGGCAGTAGAGTGTTTTGTGCGCATCGAGCCTTCCGCCGTGGTCTATCCCTGCCCTTTCAGCAAGTTTGCCGACATCATGAAGAAAGGCCGCTATGGCTACTCGCGACGATTGGTTGATCAGAGTCATATGGAGTAGTCAAATGGAGGCAAGTAGGTGCATGTTAGTGCTTGCCGTTCCAACCCGCAATGTTGGCAAGCTTGCCGTTGGCGGTGAGGCGGGTGCTGTGAGGCGAAAAGATGCTGCGCGGGAAGCTCAAGCCTGCGCAGCTTCGGATGGTGTTTTCAGTGTTCGCGTATGCCGGCGTCCTTGATGACTTTGCCCATGCGCGCCATCTCGGAATTTCTTCGTGCCGCCAGTTGATCGGGCGTGCTGGCCACGGGTTCCAGACCGGCGCTCAACAGGCGTTCACGCGTTTCTGCGAGACTCAGAAATCGCACGATTTCCTGGTTCAATCTGAGAATTACCGGCGCCGCCGTTTTGGCGGGCGCCCACAAGCAGGTCAACGTCGCTGCTTCAAAACCGGGCACTCCCGATGCCGTCACGGTGGGTAATCCCGGGAACAATGCCGATGGCTCCGGGCTGGTGACCGCCAACGCGCGCAGGCGGCCTGATTTGACATGTGGCGCCACCGTGCCGCCGGTGCCGAAAGCAAGCTGCACCTGACCTCCAATCAGATCGGCCATTTGCACCGTGCTGTTGTTGTAGGCGACGCGCACGATGTTGACGCCCGCCATGGACTTAAACAATTCACCGGCGAGATGATTTGATGAGCCGTTCGAGCCGGAAGAATAATTCAGCTCGCCCGGCCGGGCTTGCGCCAGTGCGACAAGGTCGCGCACGGACTTGACCGGCAGTGAGGGATGCACGACCAGTACATTGGGGGCGCTGACGGCAAGCGTTATGGGAGCGAAGTCGCGCACCGCATCATAGGGTGTCGTTTGCATCAGGGGCGTCAGCCACAGGGTTCCGCTCTGCAGCAGCAGCGTATAACCGTCAGCTGGCGCTTTGGAAACGGCGTCCCCTGGGATGACGCCGTTGCCGCGATTGTCGACGATCACCGGCTGTTTCAGCGACGGCGAGATGCCCTGCGCAATCAGGCGCGCCACGACATCACTGCCGCCGCCGACGGCAGCGGTAACGATGCGTATGGGTCTGGACGGAAAGTCCTGCGCGAAAACGCAATCGCCTCCGAAAGAAATTGCGGCGATCACCAGTGCAGGGGACGGAAAGTATCGCATCGGCAAGTCCGTTACAGAGGGAAAAACCTGACTTGATAAATCATATTACACATTATTAATCACATGGTTACGACATGCTTGGCATCATGCCGGGAATCTTCATTCCAGCCGTATTCCGGAAACCTTGATGACTTTTCCAAATCGGGATGCATCGTTTTTCATGGTGGCCACAAGTTGATCCGGCGAACTGCCGACGACTTCCACACCGGCCTTGAAAAATTTCTCTTTCACGTCAGGCCGTGCGAGCGCTTTCACGATTTCGTCAGTCAGCCGCTGCACGATCATGGTCGATGTCCTGGCAGGTGCGAATACGCTGACCATGGTTTCCGATTCGTATCCGGGCACGCCGGCGCTCTCCACCGTTGGCAGGCCGGGTGCCAGCGCCGAAGGCTGAGCGCCGGTGGTGGCCAGTGCCCTGAGCCGGGACGATTTGACGTGCGGCGATATCGCGGCGGAGACGGCGAACATCAACTGCACCTGGCCGCCGATCAGACCGTTCAGCGCCTGTGCGTTGCCCTTGTAGGGTATGCGCACAATATTTGTGCCGGTCAGTGCCTTGAAGAGTTCAGCCGACAGGTGGGATGAGCCGCCGGGGGCGCCCATCGCATAGTCGAGCTCGCCGGGCCGGCGTTTCGCGAGCGCGATTAACTCCTGCACGGAATTGACCGGCAGCGAGGGATGAACCACCAATATGGTGGGGGCTCTGTTGACCAGCGAGACCGGTGCGAAATCCTTAACCGGGTCGTAGGGCGTCTTCTGCATCAGTGGCCCAACCCAGAAGCTGCTGCCGATGAATAGCAGCGTATATCCATCGGGCGCTGCCCGGGACACGATCTCTCCTGGAATAATTCCGGCGGGACGATTCTCGACGATGACCTGCTGGCCGAGGGCGACTGACAGTTCCTGGGCGACGACACGCGCCGCGAAATCATTGCTGCCTCCCGGCTCGGATGTGACGATGCGAACGGGTTTGATCGGGTACGTCTGAGCGCTGGCGATGCCGGCCGTCAGCGTTGCCACGATGCAGCACCAGCTCCGGACCGCCAAGCGTGAACGTGGCACCATCTTTCCGATCAATGATTTTCGTGATGGCATCGGATCTCGTCGGCTATCCTGCGAACGTTCGAGCCGGAACGCTATGCCGTGGCGTAACGTCCGGCGTGCTCGCCAGCGAGTTTGCCGAATACCGCACCATTGGTGAGACCCGCGCCGCCCGGATAATTGGAATAGAAGATGCCGCCGACCAGTTCGCCCGCGGCGTAGAGACCGGGTATCGGTTGTTCGGCCGTATCGACAACTTCGCCTTGGGTGGTGATCTTGACACCGCCAAAGGTAAACGTAATGCCGCAGGTCACGCCGTAAGCTTCGTAGGGCGGCGTGTCGATCGCCAGCGCCCAGTTTGATTTGGGAATTGTCAGCCCCGTGGTGCCTCGTCCGTCCTTGACGTTGGGGTCGAAAGGCACGTCTTTCATGACGGCAGCGTTGAATTCGGTGATGGTTTTGAGCGTCTGTTCGCGGTTGATGCCTTCAATTCTGCCGACCAGTTCCTCAAGCGTATTGCCGGTGACCTTGGTGCACTGCTTGATCCGGTATGAATTACGCAACAGGTGCAGCACCTTGGAATCGAATATCTGCCAGCAGAACTGTCCGGGCTGCTCCAGTATGATGCGGCCGTACTTGGCATACGTATAGTTCCTGATGTCGGCGCCTTCGTCGAGAAAGCGCACGCCGTTGGCGTTGATGGCTATGCCTGACGGATAACTGTGTTTGCTGTAGGCGTCGCCGACGGATAAATCGCCATACTCGGGCGCATTCAGATCCCAGTCGCAGGCGTGGGCGCCGGTCCAGTGGCCATAAGGCTGCGCGCCTATCTTGAGCGCCATGTTGATGCCGTCGCCGGTGTTGTAGCGGGTACCGCGCACCTTGGCGAGATCCCAGCCGCGGCCGAGGTAGCGTGCACGCATTTCGCGATTGGCCTCGAACCCGCCGCACGCAAGCACCACCGCACGCGAGCGGATATCTTCCGCGACGCGGTCACTGATGACGCGCACGCCCTCCACCCCATCGCGGCCATGCAGCAGCGCAACTGCGCGCGCGCCGTATCGAATGGCGACGCCCTGCTTTTCGGCGGCCTTGAATTCGGCATCGACCAGACCGCGTCCGCCGCCTCGCGCTTCGATCACGACGCCGCCAAAAAATTTGAAGCGGCCTTCGTGTTTGAATGCGTTCTTCCCGTATTTAGGCACAAAGGGGATGCCTTTCTGCCGTATCCATTTCACGGTTTCGTTGCTGCGCCGCGCGAGTATTTCCGCGAGATCGGGATCGATGCGGTACTCGGTAACGCGTCCGAGATCGTCGAGATATTCCTCCACGGTGTAAGACCCGAAATCCGTGTTGGCGATTTCTTCCGCGGAGAGGTCGGGGACGAACTGCCTGATGTCTTCAAGCCCGCTGTGCGCAATGCGGAATCCGCCGGCGGTATACGTGCTGTTGCCGCCGCGCTGTTCTTGCGGTGCGCGTTCCAGTACGAGTACGCTCGCACCTTGTTCCTGAGCCGACAATGCGGCGCACAGTGCTGCATTACCCGCGCCCACGACAATCACGTCGTAAGCCTTGCTGTCTGCTGAGTTGTTCATTTGAAATCCCGGGAGGTTTCAGATCGATCTGAAACAGGCGCGCACGCTTGTTTTTCGAGCGCCGCGTATGATATACAGAGTGTATTCAGATGATTACTGGTTGTCCAGCGACTGAATCCGGGAGCGATATGGAAGCAAGCATGCGAGTCTTAGATCCAACGGCGCCATGCCATAACGCGCCGCAGCAGTTACGGCGCGCGCTCGATGGGCTGGCCGGTAAGACCATAGGTTTTATCGATAATGCAAAACCGAACTTCAACAACCTGGTCGACGAACTCGCCGAGTTGCTGGTCAACAAATATCATGTCGCCAAAGTCATCAAGCGCAGCAAGTTTACGCCGAGCATTCCCGCGTCCGGCAAACTGATCGATGAACTGGTCGCCGAGTGCGACGCCGTTATCGCCGGCTCCGGCGATTGAGGCGGATGCACGTCGTGGAGTGTCCACGACAGCGTAGAGGCGGCCAAACAGGGGCTCGCGGCAATGACGATATGTACGTCGAGTTTCAACGGACTGGGCCGCGCGCAGGCCAAAGCGCTGGGACATCCGGAACTGCCGATCGCGGTCATTCCGCATCCATTTGGATTCCGCAGCCGCGCCGAGGTGCATGACATCGCCACGCGCTGTGTGGACGACATCAATCAGCTCCTGTGCGAGGCCGTATCTTCTAGCGCGCCGGCGGCGGTCAGCGCGGTCGAGCGCGCCACGCTGGTCGAAGCGCCCGCTGACTTTGACGAGTTTTACGATTTCGCGCTCGCGCGGCGCTGGAGCGATGGATTGCCGCTGGTACCGCCCACGGCGGAGCGTGTCGAACGCATGTTGCGGCATACACGCCGCGCGCCTGACGATGTTGTGGCATCGATAGCACCCGCCTACGGCGCGGCGACGGTCGAGCGCATCGCGATCAATGCCGTGATGGCGGGCTGCGCCCCGGAGTTGTTGCCGGTCCTGATTGCGGCGGTCGAGGCCATCGTGGTGCCGAAATTCAATTTGCAAAGCGTGCAGGCCACCACCAATCCGGCGGCGGTGTGGATTATCGTCAACGGGCCGATAGCAGAGAAGCTGGGTATCAATGGCGGCGGCAATTGTCTGGGTTCAGGGTCGCGGGCGAATGCCACGCTGGGCCGCGCCATGCGCCTGATCCAGCAAAACATCGGCGGCGCCTATCCGCGCGAAACCGATCACGCCACGCATGGTCAGCCCGGAAAATATACGTTCTGCTGCGCGGAAAATGAGGCGGTGTCGCCGTGGGAGCCGCTCAGTGTGGAACGTGGTTACGCACCGGACGCGAGCACGGTCACCGTCGTGGCGGCGCTCGGAACGTGGAGCATGAATACGCACGCCAAGGATAAGGACGATCTGCTGCGCATCATCGCCGACACCATGACGTTTCCGGCCGGCAGCGATTTCGTGCATACCGGTGGAGAGCCATGGTTGATACTGGCGCCGGAGCATGCACAGGTGCTCAAACGCGATGGCCTGAGCAAGATAGACGTCAAACGGCGATTGTGGGAACAGGCCAGACTCGCGGGCAGCCGATTATCGGCCAAGGATTTCGCTCGCACCCAGGATGCGCGTCGTGCCGAGCTGGGACAAATCGGGCCCGACACCCTGCTTTCGATATCGTTGCGTCCAGAAGATATCGGCGTGATCGTCGCGGGCGGCGTCGGTGCGCATTCGACCTACGTTCCGAATTGCGGAAACTCGCGATCGGTGACTTGCGAAATTAAACCGTGAAGAGTGTCAGGCTATGAGCGCGAGCGAAGGTGCATCTCGGGGCCCGGTGTTTGATGTGGTGTGGCCGCTGGGCAGGGTTGCATCTAAGGAGGTGCCGCTCGCCCCGGCGCTGCCCGATCTCAACGGCAAGACCGTGTGCGAGCTGTGGGACTGGCTGTTCAGGGGCGACCAGATGTATCCCCTCATCAACGAAGAACTGCGCCGCAGATTTCCCGATATCCGCATCGTCGGTCACGAGACCATGGGCAATATGCACGGCACGCATGGCCGCGCCTACGTCGCGAATCTTGCCGAACTGCTGCGCCAGCATGGGGCCGACGCGGTCATAGCCGCGGTAGGCGCCTGAGGGGCATGCGCGCCCGCCGTGATGCGGGCGAGCGTGGCGGCGGAAAAAGCCGGCGTGCCGGCGGTTTCCATCATTGCAGCGCCGTTCCTGGAACTGGCCCGCGCGGCGGCGAAAGGGCTGGGCGTTACTGAACCCTCGATAGCCGCCTATCCGGGCCGGCCGATGATAGACACCGACGACGAATTGCGCGAAAAGGTGAAAAACTCGCTGGTGCCGCAGATACTCGCCGGTTGGAGCGAGCGCGTGTCTGGCGCGTCCGGGACACGGAGACCCGACGAGCCACGGCCGCGTGACGTCGTGTTCAGCGGCAGCTTTCAGCAGGTGCAGGATTATTTCGATGACCAGTTGTGGTCGGATGGATTGCCCGTTGCACCGCCGACGGTGGCGAGCGTGGAGGAGTTTCTCAGGTACACGGATCGGCAAGCGGATGAAATCGTCGGCGTGTGCCCTCCGGAAAGCCGTGAGGCGACGATCTGGAACATCGCGGTAAACGGCGTCATGGCCGGATGCCGGCCCGAGTATATGCCGGTGCTGATCGCTGTCGTCGAGGCCATACTCGATCCCGAGTTCTTGCTTGAAGATGCCGGCGCGACACCCGGCTGGGAGCCGTTGATCATATTGAACGGACCCATCATCAAGGAATTGAATTTCAATCACGGCACCGGCGTGATGCGGGTCGGACGGCGCGCCAACACCAGTGTCGGACGATTTCTGCGATTGTTCATGCGCAATGTCGCCGGCCAACGCATACCGCCGGGCGTGACCGACAAGGCGACCATCGGTTACACGTTTAACGTTGTGCTGGCGGAAGACGAAGATGCGGTGCGTGAACTGGGTTGGGAGCCGTACAGCGTCGACCGCGGGTTTGCACGCGGCGAGAATGTGGTCACGGTGCAGAGCTGTGTCTCGATTACTCCACCCACCTATTCAAGCGGCAGCGATGCCCTCAATCATGTGCAGATCATGTCCGAGGTCATAGGGCAGGGGTTTGCGTATTGGGCCTATACGTCGATGCGCCACCGGCGCTGGTATCCGGTGATCGTCATGAGTCCCAGCGTCGCCAAGGCTATCGCCGACGATGGCTGGAACAAGGACGACATCAGGAAATATCTGTACGAAAACACCAGGATGCAGGCGGGTCTGGCGGAGAAATACGCGCGTAACACGGCGTTGAATGACTTCGATCTGAAAGACATGGTGGCGCGCGGTGTGCTGCCGCCCGAGTATCACGAGTCCGACGATCCGCAACGGTTGATCAGGGTATTCTACAAATCGGAATGGATACATTTTGTCGTCGCGGGCGATCCGGGGCGCAGTCAGGCACGCGGCTATGTTCAGAGTCATCGCCACGGCGTGCCGGTCAGCCGCAGGATAGGATTGCCCAGCAATTGGCGGCAACTGATTGAAAGCAGTGACGAGCGATGTTCCCTGTCCGGTTAGGCATAGGTATCTACACAACGCTACCCCTGTAGGATGGGTTGAGGCACGAAACCCGTCAGCTGCTGCATGCCATAGCCGAGTTCGGTTGATGGGTAGCGCTGCGCTCGACCCATCCTACGCCGTGACCGCGTGCGCAAGGAAGATAAAAGATGTGTAGATACGCATGCCGGTTAGGCGAACTCAAAAAAGAGGTGTATATGCCGAAGTCCAGTGTCATCGCGGCCATTTTCATGGCAGCATTTTCCGTGCTCGGTCCGCATCAAGCGATTGCGCAATCGTTTCCCGTAAAGCCGATACGTATTGTTACCGCGCCGCCCGGTGGCGGCGCCGACCTGGTATCGCGGCTGATCGCGTCGGCGATATCGGGCGGCCTGGGGCAGCAGGTGATCGTGGATAACAGGGCCGGCGGGGTGATAGGCGGGGAAATCGTTTCCAAGGCGCAGCCTGACGGATACACCGTGTTGATCACCGGCAGTCTGTGGATCACGCCCGTGTTTCAAACCGATGTGCCGTGGGATCCGATCAGGGACTTCGCATCGATTTCATTGCCGAGCAGAACGCCCAACGTGCTGGTCGTGCATCCGTCATTGCCGGTGCGCTCCGTCGGGGAATTGCTGGCGGTGGCCAAGACAAGGCCGGGGCAATTGAATTACGGGTCCGGCGTCGCGGGCGCGGCAACGTCTTCGGCCGGAGATCTGTTCCGTGTCATGGCCGCGATCAATATCGTGGGTGTGCCCTACAAGGGCGCGGGGCCCGCGATGAGTGATCTGATCGGCGGGCAACTGCAATTGATGTTCGCGCCGGTGGGTTCGGTGGGCGCATACGTGAAAGCCGGCAGGTTGCGTGCGCTCGCGGTTACCACCGCCGATCCTTCGGTTCTCGCGCCTGGACTGCCGACCGTGGCCGCGTCCGGCGTTCCCGGTTATGAATCGGCCATCATGTATGGCGTATTCGCGCCTGCGAAGACGCCTGTGGCGATCGTGAACCGGCTGAATCAGGAGATCGTGCAAAGCCTGAAACGGGAAGACGTCAGGGAGAAATTTTTCGGCGCCGGCATGGAAATCGTCGGCAGTTCACCGGATGAGGCCGTGACGTGGATGAAGGCCGAAATGGAACGCCTGATCAAAGTCATGAAAAATTCCGGGTCCGATATTCGCCGATAGCTGGTGATCCATCCGTCATTGCCGGTCAAGACGGTCAAGAATCTGATCGCGCTTGCGAAAGCGCGGCCGGGTGTGCTCAATCATTCGATGGGTTCGGCGGGTAGCTCCGCGCATCTTGCCGGAGAGTTGTTCAAGAGCATGGCGGGTATCAATATGACGGGAATAGCTTACAGGTCCGACGCCATGGAGATTGCGGATATCCTGAGTGGTCAGATAGACCTCACGTTCGGCACCGCGGCGTTTGCGATGGCGCATGTCAAATCCGGCCGGTTGCGTGCCGTGGCGGTGACCAGTCTGCAGTCATCGGTGCTGTTCCCGGGATTGGTCACGGTCGCGGCTTCGGGTCTGCCCGGCCATGAAACGGGAACCGTGATGGGCTTGTTCGCGCCGGCGGGAACGCGCACGGCTGTCATAGGCGTCCTGCACCAGGAAGTCACACGCGCGCTCAGGTCCGCGGAGACGCGAGACCGGTTTCTTGCCGCCGGCATAGAACCCGTCGGCAGTTCGCCGGAAGAGTCCGCGAATCTCGTCAGGTCCGAAATGAGCAAATGGGGCAAAGTTATCCGCGACGCGGGAATCAAGGCGAATTGATACTAGGCTACTCGCCTTTAATTCCGGCGTCCTTGATAACCTTGCCCAGTCGTGCCAATTCCGATTTGATCTTGTTCGCCAGTTCCTCGGGGGAACTGCCGACGGTTTCCACGCCCGCATTGAATAATTTTTCCTTTACATCGGGAAGTCTGAGCACGCGCACGACTTCCTGATTCAAGCGGTTGACGATGGAGGACGGTGTTTTCGCAGGTGCGAAAAATCCCGTCATGCCCACGGATTCATAGCCGGGTACGCCGGCGCTGGCGATCGACGGCAGCCCGGGCAGCAGCGCGGAAGACTCCAGGCTGGTTACCCCCAGTGCTTTCAGCCGTCCTGATTTGAGGTGCGAGGACACGAGCGCGGAGGTCGCGAACATCAACTGCACGTGACCGCCGAGCAGATCGGCGATCTGCGATGCGCCGGCCGTGTATGAGATGCGCGTGATGTTGGTGCCCGACAGCGCTTTGAACAACTCCGCGGCAAGATGGGAAGACGAACCGGTGGCGGACGACGCGTAATTCAATTCCCCCGGCCTGCTTTTCGCCAGCGCGAGCAGTTCCCGCACGGATTTGACCGGCAGCGACGGATGCATGGCAAGCACATTGGGTTGCTTCAGTATCCACGAAATTGCTGAAAAATCCTTAATGGGATCGTAGCCGGTATTCTGAAAAAGCGTGCCTATCCACAGGCTGGTGCCGTTGATCAGCAGCGTGTAGCCATCCGCCGCGGCCTGTGCCACGGTCTGTCCGGGCACGATGCCATTGCCTCTGGGATCGACGATCACCTGTTGGCCCAAGGGGCCGGTCAGCGCCTGCGCGATTACGCGCGCGGCGATATCGCTGCCGCTGCCGATGCCGGTGGTCACGATGCGTAGCGGTTTTACAGGGAATTCCTGGGCGAGGGCTGCACCCGCGATGAGCAGTGTCATGCAGTATGCAATTATCGACCACGGGGAATTCCGGCATGCGGCGGGCATTATGTTAGGCACTCCTAGCCCCAGATGCGATCGGGCAGTGGCAATCCGGCGAAATGGAGAAGCTAGGCTACGCCGCGCCTAGACGTAGTGTCAAGAATGACCGGGAAAGCGCCTCGCCGGTGCGGCACTTCAACACCGGCAAGGCGATACATGATAAATATTGAGCGATCCGCAGCTGCACTATGCGTAATCCAGACAGGGGAAAAACGATGAACGAAACCGTAGCGCAGGCCGTGACCACCCATTCAGGGCGGCTGGTCGAATTTTTATTGTCGCTGACCGCGGAGAATGTTCCGGCTGCAGTGATATGCGAAGCGCGCATACGCTTGCTGGACACGCTCGGATGCGGGCTATATGGTTCGATGATGCCGTGGAGCCGGATCGCCGCGGAAGTGATAGGCGAGGAACGCTCACAAGGGCACGCGACCATCTACGGCAGCCGGGAAGCCGCGGCGCCGGCACGCGCCGCGCTCGTGAACGGAACGGCGACGCATGGCATAGAACTCGATGACATCGCGCCGGGGCACTGCCATCCCGGCACTGCGGTCGTGCCCGCGGTGCTGGCCGTGGCCGAACAATTTGGCTTGTCCGGCATGCGTGTTCTGTTGGGTATGGTTGCCGGTTACGAGGCGACGTCGCGAACCGGGCGCGGTATTGGCGAGGTCGGATGGGGCTTTCACTTGCCCGCAATAGCGGGCACCGTGGGTGCCGCGGTGGGCAGCGGCGTTGCATTGGGCATGCCGCATGAACAGGTGATGCGGGCGCTGGGCATCGCGTGTTCGAGTGCCGCGGGTATCCGGAGTTTCGTGCAAGGCAGCGGCGGCATGGTCAAGCGCCTGCATGCCGGGCGCGCGGCGGAGGCAGGCGTGCTCGCATGTTTGCTGGCGCGGCGTGGCTTTACCGCTCCGTTGGCGGCGCTGGACGGTAAATTTGGTCTGCTGGAAGTGTTTGGCGGCGAGAATTGCAAACCGCAGGCGCTTGATGCTGATCTTGGCGAGCGCTTTGTGATCAGCAAGGTGTGGACCAAGATGTATCCGTTCTGCGGCGGAATACACACCATGGCGCAGGCACTGCAGGCATTGCGCACCCAGCACTCGATCGCACCTTCTGATGTGAAGTCCGTGCGCGTCGGCGTCAATCATCGCGCCATGGCGCTGCACACCGAAGCAGCACCCAGGGAGATGATGGCAGCGCAGTACAGCATGCCGTTCGTCGCCGCGACGGCGCTGGCCGGCGACCCCAGGGATCCGCGCTCATTCATGGCTGAGGCGCTGGATGACACGGTGGTATGCAGTCTGGCGCGGCGCGTTGAGCTCTACCTGGACGCGGATATGGATGCCATTTATCCGCGTCACGGCGCGCATGTCGAAATTTGCATGGCAGGCGGTCAAAAACTGAGCGCGACGCTGCTGGCCGCCAAGGGAACGCCCGAAGACCCGTGCAACGAGGAGGAGGTCAAGGAGAAATTCCGTTGCCTCGCGGCGGCCGCCGTAACGGATGAGGCCATCGCCGAGATCATGTCGCTGGTCGGTCGCATCGAAACATTGTCCACAGTCACGTCGTTGTCGACGCTGCTGCGCGCGGGGATGCGCTCGTAATACTTGCAGGCACGCACTAACATAAGGCGCACAAATCGCGCTGTGCACCGTGAGGAGGCGTTAATCCGGTTCCGCGTACGCTCAATAGTGAGTATCCGTTTGATTAGACAGGATAAAAGTTTTGGCACGTTGGTTGCTAGTAGGCAGCCATGCAAGATACCGACCATCGTCGTCGCAATAGTGACCTAACCTTGTTTCGCCACTCTATCGTGGATGCACCGATCGCGTCGGTTGTCTCATGGGGTGACGCACACGTGATCGGCAAGCGCTGATCACGCCCGCTGATGTCGTTCGCACACTACATCAAGGAAATCGGACGCGTAGACGGCGAAAGCGGCTTGAGCGAAGAGGACGCGCGCCGGCTGTTCGGGGCAATACTCGATGGTGGCGTTCCGGAACTGGAGCTGGGCGCGATTCTGCTTGCTCTGCACATGAAGCCGGAATCGCATTCTGAATTGCTCGGATTCCACGCGGCACTCGACGAGCGGATGTTCCGGTTGCGCGCGCCGGAGGGTACGATTGTGCCGGTGGTATTTCCGAGCTACGGAGGCGCGCGCGATCAGCCCAACTTGCTTCCATTATTGGTGTTATTACTTCGGCGCTTAAGCGTGCCGGTGCTGGTGCATGGGGCGTTGGGCGGCAGCGGGCGCATCGCCAGCGCGTACATTTTTCGTGAACTCGGCATCATGCCTTGCGGAAACCTCACCCAAGCGCAGGAAGCCATGGACAACGACGGCATCGCGTTCGTGCCGACCGCGGTGCTTGCTCCCGGACTTGCGGAAGTTCTGCGATTGAGGGGGCGGCTGGGCGTGCGTTCGAGCGCCCACTCGATGGCGCGTTTGATCGAGCCATTTGAAAGTGCGAGCCTGCGCGTAGTCAGTGCGTCGCATTCGCCGTATCTGGAAGAACTTCGCGAATTTCTGCTTGCCACGGGTGCGCGTGCGTTGTTATTGCGCGGTACCGAGGGCGAAGCCTTTGCCGATCCGGTGCGTCGGCCTCAGTTGTCGTTTTTCAACGACGGGCAGACGCGGGTGTTGTTCGAGGCGCAATTGCGCGTGCCCAAAGATATTCCGGCGTTGTCGGCGGGTATAGACGCCGTGTCCACGGCAGCTTGGATACGGCGCGCGCTTGCCGGTGAAGTGCCAATACCCATTCCCCTCGTGAATCAGCTTGCGTGTTGTTTGTTTGGCGCCGGCTACACCGTAGATATTGCTCAAGCCAAAGCGATCGTTGCGATCGAGACCGGCAGCCTTGCTGCCGCCTGATGCTGACGCTCAAGGATGCGACGATATGCTAAAGGTAATGATAGTCGATGAGGTTGCCGAGCGTGCCGAGCTGTTGCAGGCCGTACTAGTAAAGTCGGGCTATGAAGTGATCGCCTATGTGACGTCGACATTCGACCTCTACCGGCAGGTCGGCGCGCTCTGCCCTGACATCATTATCATCGACACCGACTCGCCCGACCGCGACACGCTGGAGCACTTGTGCGTGGTCAGCAGCGACGAACCGCGGCCGGTGGTGATGTTCACGCACGATGGTGACGTTGAAAAAATTCGTGCTGCCACGCGGGCTGGCGTCAACGCCTATGTGGTCGACGGTATGTCGGCCGCGCGCATCGGCCCTATCATTAATGCGGCGGTCGCTCGCTTCGAGCAGTTCCAGGCTCTTAAGCGCGAGCTTGAGGACAGTGAATCCAGGCTGGCCGACCGCAAAGTTATCGAGCGCGCCAAAGGCATCCTGATGAAAAGCCATAGCCTGACGGAAGAAGAGGCGTACCGTGCAATGCGCAAGCAGGCAATGGAGAGCAATCACCGCTTGTCGCAGGTCGCGCAGCAGGTGATTGCGATGGCTGGACTGTTGCTTACCTGACGCTCAATTTCGAGGCATGACGCATATATTGTGCACCGCAACAGTGCGATCTCTGCCACCAGTCGAACTGAAGTCAATCGCATATTACATAATAAATACATGGAGATAGACAGATAACGCTGATGTGGCACAGCGTTTGCTGAAGACTGGCTTGAGCATGTGGCCATGTGTCCAACGATGGGCACATTTAAGTATATGGACAACGGCGTCCATTTCTCGAGGCCAGAGGGTCGCGAGAAGTGTGCGCCGTTTTTGTTTGTCTAAATTTCTTGAATGGGAGCGAATGGTGAGTGATGACGTCAAGTGTGAAGCGGCGAAGGGCGGTGAGCAGGCGGACAGTGGCAAGCGCCGCAAGTTTCTACGCCAGGGCGGTGCGCTTGCAGGGGCAGCCATCATGAGCCTGGTTCCGGACGCGATACGCCAGGGTGCGTGGGCGGCCGGTTCGGACGCACCCGAGAAGACCGAGATCAAGGTCGGGTTTATTCCGCTAACGGACTGCTCGTCCGTGGTTATTGCTGCCGTCAATGAATTCGACAAGAAATACGGTATCAAGATAATCCCGACCAAGGAAGCGTCGTGGGCGTCGGTGCGCGACAAGTTGGTCAACGGTGAACTGGATGCCGCGCATGTGCTGTATGGATTGATTTACGGTGTGCAGATGGGCATAGGCGGGCCGAAGAAGGATATGGCGGTGCTGATGAATCTGAACCATAACGGACAAGCTATTACCCTGTCGAAGAAGCTCAACGAGAAAGGCGTCAAGGACGGCGCATCACTGAAGGTGCTCATGGACAAAGAGAAGCGCGAATACACCTTCGCGCAGACCTTTCCGACCGGCACGCACGCAATGTGGATTTACTACTGGCTTGCGGCCCAGGGCATCAATCCATTCACGGATGCCAGGACCATTACAGTGCCGCCACCGCAAATGGTGGCCAACATGCGTGTCGGAAACATGGATGGATTTTGTGTCGGCGAGCCATGGAACAACCGCGCGATTGTCGACGGTATCGGCTTTACGGTGGAAACCACGCAGGGCATCTGGAAAGACCACCCGGAGAAGACGTTGGGCACTACCGCCGAATGGGTGCAGAAGTATCCGCACACGGCCCGCGCCATGACGGCTGCGGTACTCGATGCCGGTCGGTGGATCGATGCATCGTTGTCGAATCGCCAGAAGACCGCCCAGATCGTCGCCGACAGATCGTATGTCAACACGGATGCCGACGTGATAGTGGCGCGCATGCTGGGCCGCTACGACAACGGTATCGGCAGGAAGTGGGACGAACCCGATTACATGAAGTTCTTTAACGACGGGGCGGTTAACTATCCGTACTTGTCGGACGGTATGTGGTTCCTGACGCAACATCGCCGTTGGGGGCTGCTCAAGGAAGAGCCCGACTATCTGGCCGTCGCAAAGAAGGTCAACCGTATCGACATTTACAAGCAGGCTGCCACGGCTGCCAAGGTGGCCTTGCCGAAGTCGGACTTCCGCACCTCGAAATTGATTGATGGCGTGGTGTGGGACGGCAAGGATCCGAAAAAGTATGCAGGCGGTTTCAAGATTCAAGTCGCCTGAAATGATTCGCTACAGCAACCGGATTACAACATGAGTGCAGCCCTGATGACCCATCAAGCGTTCAAGAGTAAAGCGTCCGCAGTCGCAGCGATTACCCTGCCAACCATGGCGCAGCCCGAAGTCACCGAACTCCCGCCGCCGGTGCGGCGCCACACGCCTCTCGTGGAGCGCTATGGTGCCGAAATCACCGCGTTCTTTCGCCACGTCATACCCGTGGTCTTCGGCCTCGCGCTTTTCGTCGTTCTGTGGGCCATCGTGTCGCAGGGCAGTTCACTACCCGGCCCGCTCAAGACCTGGCACTCGGCGGTCGTGGTATTCAGCGACCCGTTTTATCAGAAGGGACCAAACGACCAGGGCATAGGCTGGAATATCCTGATGTCGCTGCAGCGCGTCGGGATTGGATTCGGCATGGCGGCGCTGCTCGGTATTCCGCTGGGCTTCATGATAGGGCGATTCCAGTTTCTTTCAAGCATGACTGCGCCCATCATCAGCCTGCTGCGTCCCGTGAGCCCGCTCGCCTGGCTGCCCATAGGATTGCTGGTTTTCAAGGCAGCCAATCCTGCCGCTATCTGGGTGATTTTCATTTCCAGTATATGGCCGATGATTATAAATACCGCGGCGGGTGTGCGCGAAGTGCCGCAGGACTACCTCAACGTTGCCAAGGTGCTCAACCTGTCCGAATGGAAGGTATTCACCAAGATACTGTTTCCGGCGGTACTGCCATTTATGTTGACCGGCATCCGGCTGTCGATCGGCGTGGCGTGGCTGGTCATCGTTGCCGCGGAAATGCTCACCGGCGGCGTAGGCATAGGATTCTGGGTCTGGGACGAGTGGAACAACCTCAATGTAGAACACATCATCATCGCCATATTCACCGTTGGCATTGTCGGCCTGCTGCTTGAATATACGCTGATGCTGGTCGCCCGCCGATTCGAATATCGCTAAGCCTGGAGATCAAAATGGATAAATTTGTTCTGGTTGAAAACGTCAGCATGGTGTTCAAGACCAAGTCCGGCAGTTTCACGGCGCTGAAAGATGTCAACATGTCGGTTGCCGAAGGCGAATTTGTCACCCTGATCGGCCACTCGGGATGCGGCAAGTCGACGCTGCTCAACCTCGTGGCAGGACTGCTGGTGCCGAGCACAGGCGTGCAGATCTGCGCCGGTCGTGAAATCGCGGGACCCGGACCGGACCGCGGCGTCGTATTCCAGAATCATTCGCTGCTGCCATGGTTGACCTGTTTCGAGAACGTCATGTTGGCAGTCGAGCGAGTATTCGGCGCAACCGAGTCCGGTGGCAAGCTAAAGGCGCGCACAATCAGGGCCCTCGAACTGGTGCAGCTCTCGCATGCGGCCGACAAACGGCCCAATGAAATTTCGGGCGGCATGAAACAGCGCGTCGGTATTGCCCGCGCGCTTTCCATGGAGCCAAAAGTTCTGCTGCTCGACGAGCCCTTTGGCGCTTTAGACGCGTTGACGCGGGCGCACTTGCAGGACGAACTGCTGAAGATCGTCGCCAAGACCAAAAGCACGGTGCTCATGGTTACACATGATGTCGATGAAGCGGTGTTGCTGTCGGATCGCATCGTGATGATGACCAACGGTCCCGCGGCCACCGTCGGCGACATTGTGGACGTCAGCCTGCCGCGTCCGCGGGAGCGCATGGCGCTTGTCAATGACAGCCGATATCACGAGTGTCGTGCCCGCGTGCTCAAATTCCTGTATCAAAAGCAACTCCGGCCTGCGGCCTGAGCGGGCTATTGAGGATAGACGCTGATATGAGTGCGCGATTGTTTGCGTTCGTTGGTGGCGCGGCTGGTCCGTGGTGTGTCTTGCGGACCGAGACTCTCGTTGGCGAATCACTCCCCGACACCGAGCGGCTCGATATAGTGTCCAGCCCGGACCTTTCCACGGGTTCGACGGCACGCTGGACCCTGCGCGGAATCACCAGCAATGAGCGCTACGTGGTGCGCGAGGAAAAAGGCCGGCTCGTGTCTGCCCAGCAGGGGCTTGGGCGATCCGAGGCAACATGCGCCGCGCTCATACCGATTCGCAAGAACGCCGCGTGGTGGGCCCTCACGCAGGATGAACGCCGCGACATCCTCGAAACGCAATCCCGGCATATCGAGATCGGACTTCAATATTTACCCGCGGTGGCAAGACGGCTGCACCACTGTCGGGACCTCTCGGAGCACGAGTCCTTCGATTTCATTACCTGGTTCGAGTACGCACCCGCTCACGAGGCTGAATTTAACGTGTTGGTAACCAGATTGCGTATGTCACCGGAGTGGAAGTATGTGGAGCGCGAAGTCGACATTCGGCTGCGGCGCGAATAGCGCAGGAAAACTGCGGTAGTGCGGTGTTTTCATGTTCGATCCGCACTTTGGTTTTCAGCAACGAAAACGCGGCATCGCCAAAGGGCGCGAAATGGACGTTTTATTGCCCCCAAGCCGGGCTGGAGCAGACATGCAAGCGAGATTGGGCAAGGTTTACCTCATAGGCGCGGGACCGGGTGATCCTGAACTCCTGACGTTGAAAGCTGTTCGTGCGCTCGCGCAAGTCGACGTGGCATTGGTGGACGATCTGGTTGACCGACGGGTTCTTGAACACGCGCCGGACGCGCGCGTGATCGCGGTTGGCAAACGCGGCGGTTGCAAATCGACGCCACAGGCATTCATAGAGCGTCTGATGGTTCGGCTGGCGACCCGCGGCAATATAGTCGCGCGCGTCAAAGGCGGCGATCCGTTTGTTTTTGGTCGTGGCGCTGAAGAAGCGATGGCGATGGCGCGCGCCGGCGTCCCCTGTGAGGTCATACCCGGCATAACAGCTGGAACAGGCGTTTGCGCCGTGCTTGGCGTTCCGCTTACTCACAGGGGATACACGCATGGTGTCACATTTGTCACCGGCCACACCCGGAGCGGCGCTGGTCCTGACTGGGCAGCGCTGGCGCGCGCTGGCACGACTTTGGTGATCTATATGGGCATGCGGCGATTGCCCGAGATTGCAGGTGCATTGATGACTGCAGGGATGGACGCCAGCATGCCCGCGGCAGCGGTTCAGCACGGCACGACACAACAGCAACGTCATGTGATTGCCACCCTTGCAACGCTGGCGGATAGCTCGCGCAACGCCGGGCTCGGCAGCCCCGCACTGATCGTGATTGGCAAAGTCGTAGGCCTGGCGGATCAGGTGGCGCGGATTGACGCGGAGCGGCGGGCCGTCGCTTAGTT